>PLHF01000138.1 GCA_003138855.1 Acidimicrobiaceae bacterium
ATTCTTCACAATCACGCTGGGCGTCTCCCGTTCGGGCCCGGTGCTCACGACGTGATGATCACCATCGTGGCGGAGTAGGAGCCGGCCGCCACATACGGGGGCACGGCCAAAGAGAGCGAGGCGCTGCAGGAGTAGCTTCCGCCGCCCGTACCGGGCGCCGCGTCACACAGCGTCGTCGGCGTGGTAGTCGACAGGGTGGCGGGAGGACCGGCTGTGATACCCGAGAGGCTCTCCCCCGCCACTCCGGTGACCGGGGCCGGAGCCCAGGTGAGGAAGTCGGCGGGGATGGTGTTGTCCCCAGCGGGGCCCACCGGGACGGGGTTGGTGAAGTCGCTCTCGAGCTGAGCGGTCACTGTCCAGCCCGGCTCGGTTCCCCGGCCATCGGTCACCGACACCGAATTGAGGGTGCCGACGGCCTGTGCGAACTGATCGTTGGAGAAGGTCACGTCCACGGCCGACGGGTTGGCGAGCGACGAACCGAGGGTCACCGGGCTCAGGGTCACGCCGGACGCCGACGGGTTGCCGGCCGCCTGCACGTCCTGGACGGTCAGGAGCCCGGCTTCCACGACCTGCGACAGAACCGGTGACACGCTCCCGGCGAAGTTCGGCGACCCGTTGTAGGTGGCAGTGATGGAGAACGTGCCGGCCAACGGCATGTTGGCCAGGCACACTGCGTCCGCCGCCGACGACAGGGTCAACGAAGTGCATCCGGTGATCGGCGTGCCGCCCTCGTCGAAGGTCACCGTGCCCGTCGGCGTGCCGGTGGCCGGAGCAACCGGGCTCACCACCGCGGTGTAGATGACCGACTGTCCGGCGCTCGACGGGTTCACCGTCGACGTGACCGTGGTGGTGGTGGTGGCAGCGGTGACCGTCAGGCCCAGCGGGGCTGCGGTACTGCCGAGGTAGTCCGTACTCCCCCCGTAGACGGCGTCGAACGAGAAGCTCCCGACTCCGGGGGGGGTGTACGTGCACTGCGCCACCCCGGCCGTCACGACCTGGGTCGTACAGGCGACGATCGCGGTGCCGCCCACCGAGAAGGCCACCGCCCCTGAGGGGACCCCCGAGCCCGGAGCGGCAGCGGCGACGGTGGCCGACAGGGTCACCGGCTGGCCGCTGACCACCGACAGGACCGGCGTGGACAGCGTGGTGGTGGTACTCGCCTGGCCCACCGTGAGCGCCAGAGTCCCCGTGCTGGCCAGATCGGCGTCGTCACCGCCGTAGACGGCGCTGATCGTGTGGGTCCCCGCCCCGAGGACGACGGTCGTGCAGGTCGCCGCTCCACTGGCCAGCGCCACCGCGCCGCACCCGGCAAGAGCCACCCCGCCATCGGAGAAGGCGACCGTTCCCACCGGGGCCACCGTGCCCGGGCCCGACACCGTCGCCGTGTACGTCTCCGACTGGCCCACCACCGGGGAGGCCACCGAAGCGGTGACCGTGGTGGTGGTGGGAGCGGGTGTCCCCTCGATCAACGTCTGGTTGACCGGGGCAGCCGTCGTCCCGCCCGTGTACGACCCCACGGTCCACAGATCGGTCGGGGAAAGAGCCACGGCTCCGGTCAGCTGGTTGGCCACCGACGTCCCCGCGTTGGGGCTCGTCACCACCGACCAGGCCGTGCCGTTGTAGTGCTCGATCAACGTCTGGTTGAAGGGAGCTGTCACCGTTCCCGCGGTGAACGAACCTACGGCCCACACATCGGTGGGCGCGTCGGCGGAGATGCCGCTCAATTGGTTGACCACCGTCGCGCCGGTGTCGGGACTCGTCACCAATGACCATGTGGTCCCGTTGTAGTGCTCGATCAACGTCTGGTTGACCGGGGCAGTCACCGTTCCGCCGGTGAACGATCCGGCAGCCCACACATCGGTGGGCGAGTCGGCGGAGATGCCGGTCAACTGGTTGGCCGCCGTGGCGCTGGTGTCGGGACTCGTCGCCAACGACCACGACGTGCCGTTGTACCGCTCGATGAGCGTCTGGTTGACCCCTCCGGTGGCCTGCTGATACCCCGCGGCGTAGAGGTTGCCGGCACCATCGGTGGTGATCGATTGGAGCACGTCGGCCGTCGACCCCGGGTTGAGACTGGTCGCCTTGTTCCAGGACGTGCCGTTGAACTGCTCGATCAGGGTCGTCGGCATGCTGCCGTTGTGGTACTCGCCCGTGGCCCAGACGTCGGTTGGCGACAGGGCCACCACCCCGAAGAATTGGTTCTGGCTCGCACGAGGACCGAGCGTTTGCATCGGTGGTGCGGTCGACAGCGACCACGACGTGCCGTTGTAGTGCTCGACCAACAGTTGGTCGACCGGGTACCCGTAGTTGTTGAGGTCTACGTAGTACCCGACGGCCCATGCGTCGGTCGGCGAATCGGCGGAGACGGCGAGCAGTTCATTTTGGGTCGCTGCGCCACTGACGTTCAGCTGGTTGGGGCTCGGCACGACCATCCAGCTCAACCCGTTGAAGTACTCGATGAGCGTCTGGTCCAACGGAGCGGCAGCGGTACCACTGTTGTAGGAGCCGACCGCCCACACCGACGAAGCCGACGCGGCAGCGACCGCGGTGAGCTGATTGCCCGTCGGAACCGGGGGCGCCCCGAGCGAGACGTTCGGGCTCGGCACCACCACCACCGTCGGGCTAGCCGCTGATGCAATCGAACTCAGTGCCGGCAGACCGAGGGCGAAGACGGCGAGAGCCAGCACCGCCGCGAACCGGATCACGGCACCATGAACCGGGGTGCGGGAGGCGCGTCGACCCAACACCACGCCACGTCCTCTTCTTCCCCCTGGGCCTACCCGGCCCCCCCATACCATGCGCGAAGTGTACGCCGTTCGAGCCCGGGAAAACCAGGCGCTGCGAGGTCCTGCCACCCGGAGTGATGAGCAACCGGCGTTGCGGGCGGACACGATGTCCGTGCCCTGCCGCGTCGGGGCCAACCCGGCGATCGGCACCTTCACCAGAGGGCTGGAGCAAGTGCCGGGGGGTCACCTCGACGTCGAGCTGCCCGTCCGGTTCCCCTCCACACCTGAAGACCAGGCGTCTTTCCCCCCTGGACATGCCGGTCTCTCCCCCCTGGACAGGCGAAGGAAGAGAGGTCCGCGCCCAGAGAGCACCGCGGCGGTCCGCCGGGTCGGACACCGGGGAACCCCCGCGCCACCCCGGGCCTGGTCGACCAGCGGCGGGTGACCGAGGTACTCGGGGTGCTCCCTGCTGCGGCCGATCAGAGGCTGCCGCGTCCTCGAGACCCGGGCGCCGAGGGCGTCGCATCCTCCGCGTGCCAAGATCCGTTGTGGTCCCCTCGGACGCCAATCTCCCCCGAGCCGCTCGGGTGCCATCTGCTGGCTAACGGCAACCCGATTGCGGGCCCAGCTACTCCGGCACCTTCGCGGAACGGGCCTTTGCGTCCTGGATGAGTTGGTGTACCCGGGAAGGACTGACGCCCAGCCGTTGGGCCAGGACACGAACGGACCCACCCGAGTCGTAGGCAGCAGCGGCGGCGTCCGCCCGCACCGCCGAGAGGCGTTCGACCGCCTGCTGGTGTCGCTCGAGCTCCTCTGTTGCGCGCTGGTACCGCACCTGGGGATCTGGAATCGCCTCGACCATGGCGACGAAGGCTCCGGTGTCGTCTGGCGTCCGTCGCAAGTCTTCCGGGCGCTCCGCCTGTGGCGCCTGTTGGGTGGGTGGGGGCTGCGGCACCGGTTCCGTGGGTGGCGTCTGCGGCGCCTGTTCGGCGCCCCCGATCGGTGGCGCATCTTCGGAGCGCCTCTTCTTCGGCTCCCGGTCGAGACCCTTGCCCTGTGGCGCCCCTTCGGGGCGCTTCTTCTTCGAATCCTGGTCGGTTTGCTTCTTCTTCGCCATGTCCATGGAATCTTGACACGGGAAGCCGATCTGTCAACGGTGGATGAACGGTCGGTCCCTTTGGCAGAGCCCGCATGGTGCATCGGCACACGGTCACGCCGGCAAGGTGCCGATCGCCGGCCACCACCGAGCGCGCCCCCAGCGCGTGCAGGGTGATAGGGAAGGCCCGATCTCCGGGTCCGCGCATGGCCGCTACCACTCCCCCTCCACGCCGGCGCCATCCTCCCTCCTTCCGCACTCGCCAGTGGGAACCCTCGGTAGGTCATCATCGAGCCCCTCCGGACGTGGCGTCCACCCTCGCTCGAGAGCCCGGAACCAAGCCCCATTTCGGTCCACTCGACCGCCGGTGCGGGACCACAGAGACCGACCGGACGGTGCCACGTGACGACAGCGGGCCCGAGACGGCTCGGTCACGGTCCGTGGTCGAATCCGGCGACTCAGGGCATCGGTTCCGTCAGGTGCCCGAGGGAGCGGACGGGGGCGGTACCTGATCCGCGCGTCCCAGGGCGGCCACCACCGCATCGACGGCCTCGGCCAACGGGGTCCCTGCCTCGATGGTCAGGTCGGGTGCGTCCGGCACTTCATAGGGGTCGTCGATGCCGGTGAACGATCCGATGCTGCCGGCTGTCGCTCGTGCGTAGAGCCCCTTCGGATCGCGGGTGGCGCAGAGCCCGGCCGAGGCGGCCAGGTAGATCTCCACGAAAGGGAGCCCAGAACGTTCGTGGAGCCGACGGGCCCCGAGGCGCGCTTCGGCATAGGGACTGATCAGCGCGACGATGGCCACCAGCCCGGCGTCGGCGAACAGGCAGGCAACCTCGGCTGTCCGCCGGGTGTTCTCCTCGCGGTCCTCACGGCTGTACCCGAGGTCGGCGCTGAGCCCGGTGCGCACGTGGTCACCGTCGAGCCGGTAGGCACTCCGGCCCCCCGAGACAAGGCGCTGCTCGACTGCGGCCGCCACCGTCGACTTCCCCGACCCGGAGAGACCGGTCAGCCACAGCGTTGCCCCGCGTGCCCCGAAGACCTCGGCCCGTTCCTCACGAGTGACCAACCCCGGGTGCGAGGTGAGGTTCGACGAGGCCATGCCGTGCGTCTCCGGCTCAGTCGGGGCCGTGCAGCATGCCGGCGCCCACGGTCACGTTGGTGTCCTCGGCGGCCAGGATGAACGACCCGGTCAGTCGGTTGCGCCGGTAGCTGTCGTAGTAGAGCGGCTGGGTGACGCGGAGGCTGACCCGTCCGACGTCGTTGAGACCGAGGGTCGACGCCGACTCGTCGCGGTGCAACGTGTTGACGTCGAGTCGGTAGCGGACGTCCCGCACCACGGCGCGCACCCAGCGCGTGGTGTGCTTGAGCGCCAGGAAGTCCCCGACGGCCAACGGTCGCTCGGTCATCCACGCAACCATCGCGTCGAGGTCCTGGCCCACCGTGGGCTGGTTCAGCGGTCGGCAGATCAGATCGCCCCGCGACACGTCCACGTCATCGGTGAGCCTGACGGTCACCGACATGGGGGGAAACGCCTCGTCGATGGGACCGTCAAACGTGTCGATGCCCGCCACCGTGGTGGTCAGACCCGACGGGAGCACCATCACGGTGTCGCCGGGTTTGAACACCCCGCCGGCCACCTGGCCGGCATACCCCCGGTAGTCGGGCACGCTGGCGGCCTGAGGGCGCACCACCCACTGGACGGGCAGGCGCGCATCGATCATGTTGCGGTCCGAGGAGATGTAGACCTGTTCGAGATGATGGAGGAGGGACGCCCCCTCGTACCAGGGCATGTTGGCGGACCGCTGCACGACGTTGTCGCCCTGGAGAGCCGAGATGGGGATGAAGCTGAGGTCGCGGACGTCGAGGCGGCTGGCGAACGAGGCGAACTCCTCCCGGATCCCTTCGAACACGTCTCGGTCGTAGCCGACGAGGTCCATCTTGTTGACGCACACCAACAGGTGGGGCACCCGCAGCAGCGAGGCCAGAAATGCGTGCCGGCGCGTCTGTTCGACGATGCCCTTGCGAGCGTCGACGAGGACGACGGTGAGGTCGGCCATCGAGTTCCCCGTCACCATGTTCCGCGTGTACTGGATGTGGCCGGGGGTGTCGGCGATGATGAACTTCCGGACCGGGGTGGCGAAGTACCGGTAGGCGACGTCGATGGTGATGCCCTGCTCGCGCTCGGCCCGCAGGCCGTCGGTGAGCAGGGCGAGGTCGGTGTACTCGTCGCCGCGCTGGCGGCTGACCCGCTCCATGGATTCGAGCTGGTCCTCGAAGATGGCCTTCGAGTCGTAGAGCAACCGCCCGATCAGGGTGCTCTTGCCGTCGTCGACCGAACCCGCGGTTGCAAGACGCAGCAGTTCCATCAGAAGTAGCCCACTCGCTTGCGATCCTCCATGGCCGCCTCGCTCACCCGGTCGTCGGCCCGTGTGGCACCCCGTTCGGTCAGCCGCGTGGCCGCCACCTCGGCGACGATGTCCTCGACGGAGACCGCCACCGACTCCACCGCACCGGTGCAGGTCATGTCGCCCACGGTGCGGTAACGCACCGTGGCCTCGAACACCTCCTCGTCGCCCCCCGGGGCGACGTGGGGCCCCACCGACAGCAGCATGCCGTCGCGGCGGAACACCCGCCGGCGGTGCGAGTAGTAGATCGAAGGAAGGTCGATCCCCTCGTCGGCCACGTACTGCCAGATGTCCAACTCGGTCCAGTCCGACAGAGGGAAGACCCGGATGTGCTCGCCGGCCCGGTGCCGGCCGTTGAAGAGGGACCACAGTTCCGGCCGCTGGTTCTTCGGGTCCCACTGTCCGAACTCGTCCCGGAAGGAGAACACCCGCTCCTTGGCCCTCGCCTTCTCCTCGTCCCGCCGGGCGCCACCGAAGACGGCATCGAAGCGGTGCTCGGTGATGGCGTCGAGGAGCGTCCTGGTCTGCAGTCGGTTGCGCGACGGGTTGGGGCCCGGCTCCTCGGCGACCCGCCCGGCGTCGATCGAATCCTGCACGGAGGCGACCACCAGCGTGGCGCCGACCTCCGCCACGCACCGATCGCGGAACTCGAGCACCTCGGGGAAGTTCTGGCTGGTGTCGATGTGCATCACAGGAAAGGGGATCCGGCCCGGCCAGAAGGCCTTCTGGGCCAGCCGAAGCATCACCACCGAGTCCTTGCCCCCGGAGAAGAGCAGGACCGGCCGCTCGAACTCGGCAGCCACCTCGCGGATGATGTGGATCGACTCCGCCTCGATGTTCTCCAGCTGGGACAGCTGATAGCGGCCCGTCCCGGCGCCCGGTCGACCCCTATCCATGACTGGACAATCTACTCGACGGCCCACAACGTCTGAGCGGCGGTCCCTACGGTCGGAAGAGCTCGTCGGCCCCGAGCACATCGCCCAAGCGCGCCATGGCCACCGTGCCATCCGGCGTCGATCCCCGCCGGCGACCGCCACCGCAGGCGGCGTTGCGCCGGGTGACCTGCGGTCCTCGAGGAGTCGGGAACGGCACGGTTGGTAGGCTTGGCGGGAGGAACGCCAATGGACAGAACCCGCAGACTCGCCGTCAGCCTCGCCCTCAACGCAGCGCTGGTGGTCGTCCAGGTCGCCTTCGGCATCGTTGCCCACTCGAGCGGGTTGTTGGCCGACGCCGGCCACAACCTCGTCGACGTGGGGGCGCTGGCCCTCTCCCTGGTGGCCGTGCGGCTGGTGCTCCGGCCCCCCAGTGCGGCACGCTCGTTCGGCAACCACCGGGCCACCATCCTCGCCGCACTGGCCAATGCCTCCCTCATCGCCATGGTGACCGTGCTGATCGTGGTCGAAAGCGTCCACCGCCTCGACCATCCTGAGCCGGTGCGGGCGGGCATCGTGGTGGCAGTGGCGTCATTTGGCCTGATCGTCAACGGGGTGGCCGCCCTGGTGCTGCACGACCGTTCCAACGACCTCAACATGCGCGCCGCCCTGCTCCACATGATGGGCGACGCTCTGGCGTCGCTGGCCGTGATCGTGGGTGCGGTGATCCTCTTGTTCACGCCCTCGGCCACCTGGCTCGACCCGGTGTCCGCGCTGGTGGTGGCGGCCATCATCGTGTACCAGGCCTTCGGACTGTTCCGAGGCAGCGTGACCGTCCTCCTCGAATCGACACCATCTGATGTGGACCTGGCCGAGCTGACCTCGACCATGGAGGGGGTGGCGGGTGTCGGCGAGGTCCACGACCTCCACGTCTGGAGCCTGTCCACCGAGATGCGGGTGCTCTCCGCCCACGTGGTGCTCACCGGCCATCCCACCCTCGAAGAGGCACAGGTCGTCGGCGATCACGTCAAGCAGGCCGTTGCCAGGCCGTTTGCCATCGCCCACAGCACGATCGAGCTCGAGTGCGAACGGTGCAACGACGAGGACGAAGACCCGTGCCGGATGGAGGCCGTGGCGCCCGTGGCGCCATCGACGCACCACCACTGAGCTGCCGGCCCGTTCGCCCGGTTCGATCCGCCACGCAGGCGCGGCGCGATCGACGGCCGGACGCGACGCAGCCCCAAGTAACCGAGCGGCCGAAACCGCTCCAGCTCCTTGGGGCCACGTGGCCAGTGGCACCGGCCTCACCTGCGCCGAGCCGTGTCGGACGACCCTGCAACAGGCACCGGACCGCTGCTCCCCGGAGGGCGCCCCGGTCCGTCCCCGTACCACCGCTTCGGTCGCCTACGGCCCCGCCGACCCTGTGATCCGGACGTCCGGAGCGGCCTTGCGGCCCTTCCATCGGTCCTCGCCTCAGAGCCCTTGGGGCTTCGGCTTTCCGAACAATTGACACTGTGATCGAGGGCCGAACCAGGGTCAAGAGGGTGTAGCGAAATCCTTACCTTTTCCTCAGGATTTCTTGCCGCGTCCCCAGGATCTCCGAAGATGTCCACCGGTCTTCCCCAGCATCGGAGTCCTTCGCACCGGCCTTGGCACGGGCGCCACCGTCCGGCGGTAGCGTTGCGGTGGCCACGAACCGGGGGGAGGTCGGTGCTCCTCGGGAACACGCCAAGGGGTCACACGCTCGCATGGGCAATAACCGCAGCCAGCAGACGGTCACAGCGAAGAGGTTCGGGCGACCGGGCCACTGGCTTGCCGTGCTCGTCGTGGCGGTGGCGGTAGCGGTGGTCGTCGCCGTGCTGGCGGGCACCGGCTCGCTCGCGGTGCGTGCCACTGCCGCCGGCCGCCCGCACGTCCCGCACGTCCCGACAGCGCCGCTTCCGGCCGCTTCGACGCCACTGCCGACCGCCGCCGCCCTCCGCCCTCCCGTCAGCCCGGACCCCGCCTCCCCCGGCCTGCTGGTCAGCTCGGGCCAGGACCAGTCGGATCCGCTGCTCTATGCCACCGAGGGCCGTTACTTCCTCTACACCAGCGGACAGCCAGGTCCTCCGACGATCAACGTCCCGGTGTCCTCGAGCACCGACTTCACCACCTGGTCGCCGTTCACCGACGCCCTCCCCCAACTCCCCGGGTGGGCCCTTCCCGGTTATACCTGGGCCCCCGACATCCATCGGTTCGGGTCGACCTACGTGCTGTACTTCACTGCGGCGATCACTGGGTCCAGCCCCACCATGCAGTGCATCGGGGTCGCCGTCGGCTCCTCC
Organism: Acidimicrobiaceae bacterium; assembly: GCA_003138855.1. Taxonomy (GTDB): domain Bacteria; phylum Actinomycetota; class Acidimicrobiia; order Acidimicrobiales; family RAAP-2; genus Bog-756. The sequence goes on from PLHF01000138.1 coordinate 9,427, forward strand.
CCCACCGGTCCCTTCGTCCCGACGGCGACCCCCTTCATCTGCCCGATCACCCAGGGTGGCGCCATCGACCCGCGCGTCTTCACCGATGCGAGCGGCACCAACTGGATGCTCTGGAAGTCGGACCAGAACATCGGGGGCGCCTCCACGCCGACCAAGCTGTGGTCACAACCCCTGGCCGCCGACGGGCTCAGCCTGACCGGCCCGCCCGCCCTCCTGATGAGCCCCGACGAGCCGTGGCAGGGCACCATCGTCGAGGCTCCCGACATGGTGCAGGTGGGCGGCACCTACTGGGTCTTCTACTCGGGCAACTGGTTCAACCAGCCGGCCTACGGCATCGGAGCGGCCCGCTGCGCAGGGCCGGAGGGGCCCTGCTCCGACACCTCGACCCTGCCGCTCCTCGGCTCCAACTCCCAGGGGGCCGGCCCGGGCGAGGCCTCCGTCTTCGAGGACCCGAGCGGGGTGTGGATGCTCTACAGCCCCTGGCGCTCCCTCACCCCCAAGCCCGACATCCCGGCCCGTCCGGTCTTCATCATTCGCCTCGGGTTCCTACCCTCGGGGCCCTACCTCGCCGCCGGGGGGCCGCCCGGTGCCCTCGACGTGCTGAGGGGCCTCCGCTTCATGTCGACCGCCGCATAGCGCAGGCGGCCCGGGGTCGGTCAGCTGCCGCGCAGGCGCTCCAGCTCGACAGCCACGGCCTTGCCGTTGGCCCGCCCGCGGGTGGCCTTCATCACCAGGCCGGTGAAGAAGCCGGCCAGCTTGTCCCCCTTCTCGCCGCCCTCGCAGTAGCGTTCCCACTCGTCGGGGTGGGTGACCACCACCTCCGCCACGGTGGAGGCCAGCGAGTCTTCGGACATGGCCTCGAAGCCCCTTGCCTTGGCCATGGCGACCGGATCGCCCCCGCCGTCGGCCAGCAGGTCGACCAGCAGCGCCTTGGCCTGGGTGGCGGTCAGGGTGCCCGCGCCCTCCATCGTCAAGAGCGCCACATACGACCCGGAGTCGAGCCGCCGGGCCGCGTCGGCGTCGGTGGCGGCCTCGTTGGCCGTCCGAGCCAGCGCCAGCCCCGAGCCGACCCCAGCGGCCACCGCGGCGACCACCAGGTCGTCGAGCCCGAGGTCGACCACGGTCGCCACCTGGTCGACCTGGGCCTCGGACGCACCACCGCCGTCGATGAGCAGATCGATCAGGCGTGCCCGGCGGGTGGCCGGCATCATGCCCAGCGTGGCGGCCACCGCCTCGACCCACTCGGCATCCGGCACCAACGGCACCAGATCCGGCTCGAGGAAGTAGCGGTAGTCGTAGGCTTCCTCCTTCGACCTCAGCGCCACGGTGCGTCCGGCGTCCTCGTCCCAGTGCCGGGTCTGCTGGACCACCGCCTCCCCGGACTCGAGGAGGGCGATCTGGCGGTCGGCCTCGTAGTCGATGGACCGGCCCAGCGAGCGCACGGAGTTGAGGTTCTTGATCTCGCAGCGGGTGCCGAAGGGGTCGCCGGCCGAACGCCGGACCGACACGTTGGCGTCGACCCGCATCGAGCCCTCCTCCATCTTTCCGTCGGAGGCGCCGGAGGCCACCAGCACCGCTCTCAGCTCGGTCGCATAGGCCCGGGCCTGGGCCGACGAGCGCATGTCGGGGGCGCTGACGATCTCCACCAGCGGCACGCCCGACCGGTTGTAGTCGACCAGTGAGTAGTCCGCCCCATGGATCCGCCCGGAGGTGCCGGCATGGGTCGTCTTGCCCGTGTCCTCCTCCATGTGGGCCCGTTCGATGCCCACCCGCGACCCGTCGGGAAGGTCGAGGTGCCCGTTCGCGTTGATCGGCTCGTCGTACTGGCTGATCTGATAGTCCTTGGCCTGGTCGGGGTAGAAGTAGTTCTTCCGGTGGAAGGTCGAGGGCCGGATCTCGCAGTTGAGGGCCGTGCCGATGGCCATGGCCATCTCCACCGCCTTCTGGTTGAGCACCGGCAGCGAGCCGGGCAGGCCCAGGCACACCGGGCACACGTTCGTGTTGGGCTCGTCCCCGAACATGTTGGGGCAGCCGCAGAACAGCTTGGTGTCCGTCTTGAGCTCGCAGTGCACCTCGAGGCCGACGACCATCTCCCAACCCGGCTTCACGTCGCCACCCCCTCGGCAGGCCCCGGTGCCGGCGCCGGCGGGGCGAGCAGCGGTGCGGCCGCCTCCAACGCGGCGGCCACCTTCAGCACCGTGCCCTCGGACAGGGCCGGGCCGAGGAGCTGGACCCCGACCGGCAGTCCGTCATCGCCCGCTCCGAACGGGATGCTGATGGCCGGGTGTCCGGCCAGATTGGACGGGATGGTACAGACGTCGGACAGGTACATGGTGAGCGGGTCGCCCGTCTTCGCCCCCAGGGCGAAGGCGGTGGTCGGGGCGGTGGGGCCGAGCAGCACGTCGCAGTGGCGGTAGGCGGCGGCGAACCCGTCGATGATCTTCGTGCGCACCCGGAGGGCCTGGTTGTAGTAGGCGTCCACATACCCAGCGGACAGCACGTAGGTGCCGAGCATGATCCGGCGCTTGACCTCGTCACCGAAGCCGGCCGACCGGGTGGCGGTGTTCATCGCCACGGTGTCCTCGGCATCGACCCGCAGGCCGTAGCGGACGCCGTCGTACCGGGCCAGGTTGGAGGACGCCTCCCCGGGTGCGATCAGGTAGTAGGCCGACAGCCCGAGGGTGACCTCGGGGACCGACACCTCCTCGACCCGGGCACCGGCCGCGGCCAGGGCCTCGGCCGCCTGGTGCACCCGGTCCGCCACGTCCGGGGCGGCTCCGTCGAGGAACTCGGTCAGCACCCCGACGGTCAGCCCGTCGACGCCGTCGTCGATGACCGACAGGACCCGCGGCGTCGGACGGTTGAGCGAGGTCGAGTCGAGCGGGTCGTGGCCGCCGATGACGTCGAAGAGCAGGGCGGCGTCGGCCACCGAGGTGGCAAAGGGGCCGATCTGGTCGAGCGAGCTGGCGAAGGCCACCAGGCCGTAGCGGGACACCGTCCCGTAGGTGGGCTTCATTCCCACCACCCCGCACAGAGCCGCCGGCTGGCGGATGGAGCCCCCGGTGTCCGAGCCGAGGGCCAGCGGGGCGAAGCCGGCGGCCACCGCGGCGGCGGAGCCGCCCGAGGACCCGCCGGGGACCCGACCGGTGTCGTGCGGGTTCCGGGTGGGGCCGAAGGCCGAGGTCTCGGTCGAGGAGCCCATGGCGAACTCGTCCATGTTGGTCTTGCCGACCAGCAAGGCGCCCGCCTCGGCCAACCGGGTCACGACGGTGGCGTCATAGGGGGGCTTCCACCCCTCGAGGATGCGCGACGAGCAGGTGGTGGGCACCCCACGGGTGCACAGGTTGTCCTTCAGCGCCACGGGGACCCCGGCCAGCAGACCCGGGTCCCCCCCGTCGGCCACCTTCCGGTCCACGGCCCGTGCCTGGGCACGCGCCTCGTCGGCGGTCACCAGGTTGAAGGCGTGGATCGCCTCGTCGCCGGCCTCGATGGCGGCGAGGTGCTGTTCGAGGACGTCCACGGCGGACCACTCCCCCGCCCGCACCATGGCCGCCTGTTCGGCCGCCGGTGAGCGGGTGGTCACGGTGCCTCGCCGAGGATGCGGGGCACCCGGAACCGGTGGTCCTCCACCGACGGGGCCTGGGCCAGCACCTCCTCGCGGTCCATCCCCGGGCGGACCTCGTCGGGCCGCAGCACGTTGACCACCGCCATGGCATGGGCAGTGGGGGCCACGCCGGCCAGGTCGAGCGACGCCACGTCCGAGGCGTGGTCGAGCACCTCGGCCAGCTGGCCGGTGAAGAGGTCGAGCTCCTCGTCGCTGAGGTGGAGGCGGGCCAGGGAGGCCACGTGGGCCACGTCGTCGCGGGTCAGCCGTCCGGGCTCGGTCATCAGGAGGCGACGGTGCCGGGGCCGCCCAGGACCTCGAAGGCAAAGTCGACCACCTTCTTCTCGAGCAGCGCGGCGTCGTTGTCGAGAGTGGCCACGTGGTAGCTGTTCTCGAGGTGGACCCGCTCGACCCCGCCTCCGACCGAGCGCTCCAGCACGTCGCCGGAGACCGGCTCCACCACGTGGTCCTCGCGGCTGGACAGGATCAAGGTCGGACAGTGGATGTCCGCCAGCTTGGCATGGACCTCGTCGGCCCCGTCGAACAACGACAGCAAGGGCGCGAGCGGCGTGCCCGCGTAGGCGGACTCGGTGATCCCCGCCTTCTTGATGTCCGATCCGATGCCGTCGAGCACGGTGGTGCCGGCATCGAGCAGGCTGCGGATGCCGTCGCGGAGCTCGGCGTGCGGCGGGTCGATGAGGGGATTGACCACGGCGATGCCGGCGATCTCGGGGTGGCGCTCGGCCAGCCAGCAGGTGAGGGTCCCGCCCATCGACAGGCCGGTCACCATCACCTTGTCGCACCGGGCGGCCAACGCCTCGTAGGCGGCCTCCGCCCCCCCGGACCAGTCCTCCCACCGGGTGGGCAGCAAGTCCTCGATGGCGGTGCCATGGCCCGGAAGCAGGGGCAGGTCGACGGTGTAGCCGGCTGCGGCGGCCGCCTCTGCCAGGGGCCGCATCGACTGGGGGTTGCCGGTGTACCCGTGGAGGACGAGCACGCCGTGGGATCCGCCGTCGGCGGACCACGGCTCACAACCAGGGATGATGGGAGCAGTCACGGAACGGGATGCTACCGGTGATGCCGGGGCCTGCCCAACGGCGCGCATGCGTCGGACAGCCGTCAAGGTGGGGGGGCGGCTCGACGGCACCTCGGGGCGACCCAACGGAACCGGCCCGGGAGTAGAGTGAACGGCCGAGGGATTCCACCAACGGGCGAGGAGCGGCACACCGATGGCCACCTATCTGTTTCTGAGCGACGAATGGCTGGCCGAGGCGCAGGCGATCCGGGCGGAGTTCGACGGCCAGGTAGCCCCCATCGACCACTCGATCCGGATGAACCTTGTCGTGGTGGAGGTCCCCTTCGGCGAAGGGGCCGTGCACGCCCACGCAGACACCAGCGGCGGCGAGCTGGTGATCGACATCGGCCACATCGATCCGGTGGACCTCAAGATCACCATGGGCTACGACATCGCCAAGGCCATCCTGATCGAGGGCAACCCCCAGGCCGGCCTCCAGGCGTTCATGCAGGGCAAGATCAAGGTGGAAGGTGACCTCGCCAAGCTGATGGCCCTGCAGTCGCTGACCCCCGACCCGACAGCGGCGGAGATCGCCGCCCGCATCCAGGCGATGACCGAGTAGCAGCCCTGCGGTCGGCCGACCGACCTGCCGGCTAGGTGACCGGCATCTCGGACGCAGGCCGCACCCTGCCGGGGCGGGCCGTGTTGCGCACGAAGAACCCGCAGACGGCGGCGAGGACGGCCACCACCGCCCCCACCGCGAAGGCCCGGTGGAACGAGGCCAGCGAGCCCACCCCGCCGTGGCCCGATGCCTGCACGGTCACCATCACCTGGATGCCGGCCACGATGCCGATCTGGGTGATGAGCAACTGCGCCGCGCTCATCACGCCGAGCTCGTCCGGTGCCACCTCGTTCGACGCCGAAGAGGCCGTCGACGGGGTCGAGATCCCGTTGCCCAGGCCGGAGAGCGCCAGCGCCAGGACGATGATCACCACCGAAGGGTCGGACCCGACCTGGGTGAAGACCAGCATCGACACGGTGAGGGTCACGGCCCCGACCACCACCGACCAACGCTCCCCCACCTTGACGGCTGCATAGCCGGCGATGGGTGCCGAGATCGAGAACATGAGCGGCCGGGCCGTCGACAGGAGGCCGGCACTCGTCTCGCTGTAGCCGTACACCCGCTCCATGAGGATCGGGAAGAGGAAGAACCCGCCCATGTAGGAGAAGTTGACGAAGGCACGCGCCCCGAGGGGGAAGACGAAGTTGCGCTTCGAGAAGTAGTGGAGCGGGATGAGCGGGCGGGGGGTGGTGCGCTCGTGGAGGACGAAGTACACCCCCGCCACCAGGCTGACGGCGAAGATGGCCAGGGTGGCCGGGGCGGTGAAGCCCCACGAAGGGGCGAGGTTGAGGCCGAGCAGGCCGGCAGTCACCGCGCCGGAGAGGGCGGCCGACCCGATCCAGTCGAGCTGGCGCCAGGGGCTGACCGGGGAGTCGCCTGCACGGTCAGTCGGTGAGGCAGCGGCCGGCGGGGCGTTGGGCGCGCCGGCCGGCACCGGGTCCGCTCCGGCCCGGTCGGCAGTCTCGGGCTCCCTGGGCGCCCCGGCGGCCCTGGGTTCGGGCCCCTCGCCGTCCGACGCCAACTCGACGGAGCCGTCGTGGGCGGGAAGCACGACGACGGCCAGCACGGCGGCGATGGCCATCAGGGGGAGCTCTCCCCAGAAGAGGGCCCGCCACCCGAAGTACTGGATGATCGGCGCGCCGATGGTCACCCCGAGGACCGGGCCGCCCGCGCCCACCAGGGCCCACCAGCCCATGGCCTTGACCCGGTCCTCATGGGAGAAGGCCTGGAGGACCAGGGCCATCGACGCCGCTCCGGTGGCCGCGCCCTGCACCCCGTCGAACAGGCGCGCAGCGATGAGCACGCCGGCGGTCGGGGCCGAGGCGGTGAGGACCACGCTGACCGCGGCGCCCGACAGCCCCCACAGGTAGAGCCGCCGGTAGCCCCGCAGGTCGCCGAGCTTGCCGAGGATCGGCGCGGCCACGCCGAAGGCCAGCAGGGGACCGGTTGACGTCCAGGTGAGGGTGGTCACCGTCGTGTGGAGCTGGGTGGCCACCTGCGGCAGCGCCACCACGAACACGGTGAAGGTGATGTTCACCGACAACAGGCCGGCCAGCACCGTCCACAGCACCCACCACTGGTAACGCTCCGATCGGGCCAGCCGCCGGTGGATCCGGTGCCGGAAGAGCAGGGGCCACGGGACGACGATGCCGCCCTCGGCGCCGGCGCCGGTGCCGCTGAGCAGGGCCTCGGCCTCGATCACCTCGGCGGTGTCGAAGCTCCGGTCATCGGCTGGTCGTCCGGGTCCCCCGACCCGGAACACGGCTCAGCCTCCGAGCCGGTGCATCTCCGCCTGCAGCTCCGTCACCGTCCAGCGATCGTTCTTGTCGATGGAGTCGGTCATGGTCCAGGGCTGGAACAGTCGGACCTGGCCGCCGTGCACGAAGTAGACCCTGCCGGTCGAGGGGCAGCCCTCGGTGGCCAGGTAGGCCACCAGCGGCGGGACGTTGGCCGGGTCCCAGCTGTCGAACACCGAGGCATCGGTCGGGGCCTGCACGATGTCGGAGAGTCCGGGGGTGTGCTCGGTCATCCGGGTGCGGGCCGCCGGGGCGATGGCGTTGACCCGGACCCCGTAGCGCACCAGTTCGTCGGCGGCGATCGTGGTGAAGGCGGCGATGCCGGCCTTGGCCGCTCCGTAGTTGGACTGCCCGGGGTTGCCCAGCAGCCCCGACGTCGACGAGGTGTTGATGACCGAGGCCTTGACCTCGACCCCGGCCTTGGTCTGCTCGCGCCAGTAGGCCGCCGCGTGCCTGGTCGGGACGAAGTGCCCCTTCAGGTGCACGTGGATGACCGAGTCCCAGTCGGACTCGGACATGTTGACCAGCACCCGGTCACGCAGGATGCCGGCGTTGTTGACCAGCACGTGCAGGTCCCCGAAGGTCTCGACGGCGGTGTCGATGAGGCGCTTGCCACCCTCCCAGTCGGTGATGTCGTCGGCGTTGGCCACCGCCTCGCCACCGGCTGCCTTGATCTCGTCGACCACCTGCTGGGCCGGCGAGCGGTCGTCTCCGGAGCCGTCCAGGGCACCGCCCAGGTCGTTGACGACCACCTTGGCCCCCTCGGAGGCGAACAACAGGGCGTGTTCACGGCCGATGCCGCGCCCCGCTCCGGTGATGATTGCAATCCGTCCGTCCAGTGCTCCCATGTCCTCGTTCCCCGTTTCGGTGCCCGCTCGCCGCGACCGCACGCCGGGTCGGCCGCGCGTGACTCGTTCCGCCCACGTTGGCAGCCCCCCGGCGCCGCGGTCAAACCGGCAGGGTAACGCGTGGCTGTCCGACCGGTACCGGCACCGGGCGGTCCGTCGGCCGCCCCAGTCCGGCCGCCACGACGGCGTCCACCATGCGCCGGACCCGGGCCCGCGGTCCGGCCACCAGCACGTATTCGGTGTTGCGGAGGTGGGACACGGTCCCCACCTTGCGGCCGGCGGGGTCGTGGATGCCAATCCTCGCCCCCACGTAGCGGGCGGAGTCGAAGGCCAGGACCTCCACATGGCCGCGGCCGGCGCAGAGCTCGTGCAGTTCCTCGTAGCTCAGCCACGACTCGTTGTTGTAGGAGAGGATCACCACCTCGGCCCGGACCGCGGTGACCACCCGGGCCAGGGCGGCCGGCATCGTCCGCCTCCCGTTGAAGGCACTGCGGGTGGACGGGTCCCTGAGGTCGGTGCGCTTGCAGGCCACGCCGTAGTGGGACGGAGCGTCCCAGGCGACGATGGTCTCCCACACGTGGTAGTTGGAGTCGTAGCGGTGCTGGTTGTAGGGAGGGTCGAGATAGGCGAGGTCCACCTCGCCCAGCTCCGGCGCGCCGGCCAGCGCGCAGGCATCACCCCGGACGGCCCGCCCCGGCCCGGCCAGGAGCTCGGGCATGCGCAGCCGGAGCGGCTGATGGGCCCGCGCCGCCCACTGCTTCAGGTAGGCCATCTGCAGGCCGGTGGTCGAATCGACCCGGTCGGCGGCCTCGAGCAGGCTGGTCAGCAGCACCGGCCAGAGGTCGCTTCCGGCGTATTCGGCCTCGATGGCGTCGCGCACGGCGTCGATGCGGGCGCCGTTCTCGGGCCGGAAGTACCGCGACGACTCGCAGAAGGTGGCCGTCACGTAGCCAGGCCTGCCCGGCAGGGCGTTGAGCCGGTCGACGGCAACGGACAACGCGGGGGTGAGGGTCGGTTCGGCCCACGGGTCGGTGGCCACGTAGCACCGGGCCAGGACGTGGGCGAAGCGGGCGCTGTCCACCGCGGTCACGTTCATCCCCTGCCGTTTCCACGCCTGGGCGACCCGGGTGGTCCCGGTGAAGAGGTCGAGCCCGGTCCGGGCCCCGGACGCCGCGGCCAGGACGGTGAGGGCCGGCACCAACCGACGCTTGGACCCCAGGTACTTGATCACGGACGCACCGCACTCATCCGGCGGTCACCGCCGGCCGAACCGCCGGAACCACCAGTTGGGGTCGCGGGCGTGGGCGTGGAAGTGGTCGGGGATCTGACGCATGACCCGGTCGTAGGACCACTCGCCCGATCCCAGGCGCACGTCGGCGACGAGCCCCAGCTGGGTCAGCATGTGGTCGAGCTCGACCTCGGGGGGCTCGCTGCCGTGCTGCTTCCACACCACCATGGGGACCCCGCACACCTCGCAGTCGGCCACCCAGCAGGTGTCGTCCTCGTGGAACCACTCGGTGATGCGGGCGGCCTCGCACAGCTCGCAGCCGGCCCGGGCAGGGGTCACAGGGTGTAGATGTTGACGGTGGTCCCGGGCAGCACCGACGACCCCACCGCCGGGTCCGTCGAAAGCACCGTGGTCGAGCCGGGCGGTCCGTAGGGGCCGGCGACATTGAGACCGAGGGCCTGGAGCGCACTGGTGGCGGCGGCCACCGAGTCCCCCACCAGGTTGGGGACGGTCACCGGTTGGGGCCCTTGCGACAGGTCGACGGTCACCGTGGAGCCGAACGGCTGGGGGCCGGCCGAGGGTGGGGGCGTCGTACCGATGACCTGGCCGGTGGGCACCGTGGAGCTGTACTGCTTGGCCTGTGCCGGGACGAAGCCGGCTGCGGTCAGCGCGGCCGAGGCGGTGGCGTACGTCGACCCGGCCCCGGTCACTGTGGGGATGGCCACCGGCGCATGGCCCTTGGAGGTGATGACGGTCACCGTCGAACCGTAGGGGGCGGTGCCGGTGGGCGAGGTGGCAAGGATGGCACCGGCCACCACGGTCGAGCTGTACTGCGCGGCCGCGGCGGGGCACACCCCGACCAGGTGAACCGCCTTCAGGGCCTGGACGGCGTCGTTGCAGTTGGTGAAGGTGGTGAGGTCGGGGATGGCCACCGGCGGTGGCCCGGTGGACACCACGACACCGATGACCGAGCCCTCCTTGGCCGTGACCGGCTGGCCCCCGCTACGGGGCTGGGGCTGCTGGCTGAGGATCAGGCCGGTCCCCATCGTGATGCTGGTCCGGTGGCCGGTGGCCCGCACGGTGAAGCGGTCGGGGTGCACCGCAGCGTTGGCCTCGACGAGTGACTTCCCGACCAGGAGCGGCACCGGGTGGCTCGGGGTGAAGACCTTGTTCGCCACGGCGTAGCTGATCCCGCCGGCGAGCACAGCGGCGACCACCACGACGGCGGCTGCGACCCACGGCCACCGCCTTCGGGGCCGGGGGGTGTCCTCCGCCTGGACGGCGGCCGGCGGCGCCGACCCGGTCCGCTTCGGCGGACCTTCGCCAACCGCGGGTTCACCCAGTTCGGTGAGATCCTGCTCGTCGTGGAGGGGTGGCCGTCGGGCCGGTCGGACCATGGCCTTTCCCACCTCACGGGCCTCCACGAGGGGGACGGCATCCACGATGGGCAGCGGTTCGGGTGCCGGCAGTGCCACGGCCAGCGCCTGCAGCCGGGCCGCCAGATGGGAGGCGTCGAGGCGCTCGGCCGGGTCGGGAGCGGCCGCCCACACCAGGACGTCGCTGAGCGGGCCCAGTGCGTCGTGTTCGGGCAGCAGGGCGCCCACCCGGGCCATCAGGGTGGCCACCGTCGTGTCGCCGATGAACGGTGCCTCACCGGTCACCCCTTCGTAGAGCACCAGTGCCAGCGCGTAGACGTCGGCCCTGCCGTCGAGCACCCAGCCCTCGACCTGCTCGGGAGCGGCGTACCGGGCGGTGCCCAGGATGGCGCCGTCCGGCTCGGTCCACGCCGCCTCGGCCAGGGCCCGCGCCAGCCCGAAGTCGGCGATCCGGAGCCGCCGATCGGCGTCGAAGAGCAGATTGGCCGGCTTGATGTCGCGGTGGATGAGGCCTCGGCGGTGGGCGTAGTCCAGCCCGGCGGCGGCCTGCAACCCCACCTGCACCGCCTGTTGGGGGGTGAGCAGCACCCCGGTGTCGTAGACCTGGCGGAGGCTCCCCCCGGCCAGGTACTCCAGGACCAGGTAGGGCTCGCCGTCCTCCTCGCCCCAGTCGTAGACCTGCAGGATGTTGGGGTGGTTGAGGGCGGCCACCGCCCGCGCCTCGGCCCGGAAGCGCTTGAGGAAGGCGACGTCGCCGGCCAGGGCCGGGTGGAGGACCTTGATGGCCACCCTCCGGTGCAGCGACACGTCGTCGGCCAGGTAGACGTGTGCGGACGCACCGGTACCCAGGGCGGTGACCAGTCGGTAACGGCCGCCGAGGACACGTCCGATGGAGTCGGTGATGCTCGGCATGATTTCCCCACCAGGCTACCGAATCGTCGCCCGCGAGCGGTGGAGGGTCGCGGGATCCGGCCGGGCACTCCGGGGCACCGTTGGGCCCCGTCAGTCCCCGGCCGGGAGCCCTCCGGTCTCGAGCAAGGAGGCGAAGCCCTCCGCGTCGAGCAACGGCACACCGAGTTGCTCGGCCTTGGTCACCTTGGACGCACCCGGCGACTCCCCCACCACCACGGCGAATGTCTTCTTCGACACCGTGCCCGGAGACTTGCCGCCCCGGGCCATGATCGCCCCCTCCGCCTCCTCACGGGTCAGGCCCTCGAGTGTCCCGGTCACCACCACCGACCTGCCGGCCAGCGTCTGGGCCCGGACGGCCGACCCGCCTGTGCTGCCCGCACCCGGCTCCACCATGTTGACGCCGGCGGCCCGGAGCCGCTCGGTCACCGAACGGTTGACGTCGGAGCCGAACCAGCGGACGACGCTCGAGGCGATGACCGGTCCCACCCCCTCCACCGCGGCCAGGCTCTCCTCGTCGGCACCCATGACGGCGTCGATGTCACCCAGGGCCCGGGCCAGGGCCAGGGACCCCACCTGGCCCAGGTGGCGGATGCCCAGGCCGATCAGCACCCGGCTGAGGGGCCGGTCCCGCGACGCTCCGATGGCGCCGAGGAGGTTGGCGATCGACAGCTCCGCGAACCCCTCGAGCCCCTCGAAGGTGGCAGGAGTGAACGAGTAGAGGTCGGCCACGTCGACGAGCAGGCCGTGGCCGACGAGCAGCTGGACCCGCTGCTCGCCGAGGCCCTCGATGTCCATGGCCGACCGCGAGGCGAAATGGGCGATGCGCTGCACCCGCTGGCCGGCGCAGTCGAGATTGGTGCAGAAGGTGTCGCTCTCGTCGGGCAGGCGCACCAACGGCCCCCCGCACACCGGGCAGTGGGTCGGGAACGTCCACGCCGGCCGTCGGCGGTGCCCATCGGACAGCACCGGTCCCACCACCTCGGGGATGACGTCGCCAGCCTTGCGCACCATCACCGTGTCGCCCGGTCGCACGTCCTTGGCCCTCACCTGGTCCTCGTTGTGCAGCGTCGCCAGCGAGACGGTCGATCCACCCACGAAGACCGGCTGCAGCACGGCGAACGGGGTGGCCTTTCCGGTGCGCCCGATGGAGACCTCGATGTCCACCAGCTCGGTCGAGCGTTCCTCTGGGGGGAACTTGTAGGCGATGGCCCACCGCGGGGCCCGGGAGGTCGATCCCAGCCGGCGCTGCTGGGCCAGGTCGTCCACCTTCACCACCACACCGTCGATCTCGTAGTCGAGGTCGTGGCGGCTCTCCTCCCACCGGCGGCAGAAGGCCAGGACCTCCTCCAGGCCGTGGACCACCTGACGCTCGGGGTTGACGGGGAACCCGGCCCGGCCGAGCCAGTCCATCGTCTTGGACTGGCTGGTGGTGAGCTCGGGGGGCAGGGCCGCGTCGTCATCCGAACCCCTTCGCCCCCCCCGGGTCGCGGTGAGCTCCCCCACCTGGTAGGCCCAGAAGGACAGCGCCCGCGTGGCGGTGATCGACGGGTCCTTCTGGCGCAGTGAACCGGCGGCGGAGTTGCGTGGGTTGACGAACAGTCGCTCGTGGGCCTCGGCCTGGCGCCGGTTGAGGTCCTCGAAGGCGGACACCGGCATGTAGACCTCGCCCCGTACCTCGATCACCGCCGGCGGCGGGCCCACCTCCGGGCGCAACCGGCTCGGAATTGCGCCGATGGTGGCCACGTTGGCGGTCACGTCCTCCCCGGTGCGCCCGTCCCCCCGGGTGGCGGCCTGGACGAAGCCACCGTCGACATAGGTGAGCGAGATGGCCAGCCCGTCGATCTTGAGCTCGCAGACGAACGCGGTGTCGGCGGGGATCTGCTTGGCCAGCCGATCGGCCCACGCCTGGAGCTCCTCGCCGCTGAAGGCGTTGTCGAGGCTCATCATGGGCACGCGGTGGACCACCGGGGCGAAGAGGGTCGACGGCGCCGCCCCGACCGTTGCGGTCGGCGAGTCCGGCACGGCCAGGTCGGGATGATCGGCCTCGATGGACCGCAGCTCGCGGACCAGGGCGTCGAACTCGGCGTCGGCGATCTCCGGGGCGTCGAGCCGGTGGTAGCGGTCGTTGTGATAGGCGATGAGGGCCCGGAGCTCCTCGGCGCGGGCCACGGGGTCGCGGCCGTCCCCCACTGGCTCGTCCCCTTCCGGCTTCACCGGCTTCTTGGCGCTCACCCGGCGATGCCCGATCCGACGACGGTGTCGGGGTGGTCGGGGTCGTAGAGGGCGACGGTCTGGCCCGGCGCCACCCGCCGTTGCGGCGCCCCGAAGACGATCGACAGCTCGTCCCCCACCAGCTGCACGCTGGAGGGCACCGGGTGGCCGTGGGCACTGCACTGGGCGAGGACGGCGACACCCGCCTCGGCCCCGACATCCGCCTCGTCCCCGACATCCGCCCCGCCTGCACCGTGATGCGGACCGCCGGGGCCGCCGAGGCCGCCGAGGCCGGCGGGCGCCCCGTCCACCCAGCTCACCGTGTGGAGGCGCACGTCCGAGGCGTGGGCGGCCTCGGGCGACCCGATCGAGACCCGCCGGTTTGCGATGTCCACGGCGGTGACGAATCGGCGCTTCCCGTCGGTGGCGTGGCCCATCCCGCGCCGCTGCCCCACCGTGACCAGCTCCACCGCCTCGACCGGGCCCAGGTCCTCCCCGGTCTCGTGGTCCACCAGGCGGCCCGGATGCAGGGGGATGCGGGAGGCGAGGAAGGCCGCACGTCCCTGGTCGGCGCGGATGAAGCAGACATCCTGGCTGTCGGGCTTGCCGGCGGTTCGCAGCCCCAGACGGCGGGCCTCGTCGCGCACCTGGCCCTTGGTCAGCTCCCCTACCGGGAAGACGGTGCGGGCCAGCTGGTCCTGTCCGAGCATGGCCAGGACGTAGGACTGGTCCTTCAGCGGGTCGGCTCCACGGCACAGGCGGAAGCGCCCCTCCGCGGTGGTCACCCGCCGGGCGTGGTGGCCGGTTGCCACCGCGTCGAATCCCAGGGTGCGGGCCCGCTCCAGCAGCCGGTCGAACTTGAGGTGCCGGTTGCATTCGATGCACGGGTTCGGGGTGCGGCCCTCGGCGTGACCACGCACATAGGGGTCGACGACCCGCTCGTCGAACCCGGCCGCGAAATTGAAGACGTGATGGACCAGGCCGAGCTGGTCGGCCACCCGCCGGGCGTCCTCCACGTCGGCCACCGAGCAACAGCCCGAATCCGAGGCGCCGCCCCACAGCTTGAGTGTCGCCCCCACCACCTGGTCACGCCCGTACTGCTCGGCGACCAGGGCGGCCGCCACCGAGGAGTCGACACCGCCGGACAGGGCGACCAGCACGCGCATCCCGTCAGTCTCTCAGCTGCGCGACCGCGCCCGGCACGACGGCCAGGGCGTGGTCGATGTCCGCCTCGGTGGTCGTCGCCCCGAGGGAGATCCGGATGCCGCCGGTGGCCTCCTCGCGCGAGAACCCCATCGACTCCAGCACGTGGCTGGCCTCCACCGCGCCGCTGGAGCAGGCCGCGCCGGCTGACACCGCCACACCGGCCTCGTCGAGCAGGACGACGAGTGCCTCGCTCTCGATGCCGGCGAACCGGAGGTGGAGGTGGCCGGCGGTGCGGGCCGACCGCTCGCCGGTCTCACTCGTCCCGGCCACCGTGGCCAGCAGCCCGTCGCCCAGCCGATCACGCATCCGTCCCACCCGCTCCACCGTGCTCGGACGATCGGAGTCGGTGGCGGCCAGAGCGGCCGCCATGGACACGATGCCGGCCACGTTGTGGGTGCCGCTCCTGCGATCGCGCTCCTGGCCACCTCCGTGGAGGATGGGGTGGACCACGGTGCCGTCGCGGACCACCAGGGCACCGACTCCCTTGGGCCCCCCGAACTTGTGGGCGCTGATCGCCACCAGATCGGCCCCGGCGGTCAGCTCGCGCCCGTCGAGCCAGGGGACCGCCTGCACCGCGTCGGTGTGCACGAGGGCGGAGGGCGACCGGTGGCGGACCACGGCCGTCACCGACCCGATGGGCTGCACCGTGCCGATCTCGTTGTTCACCGTCATCACCGACACCAGGCCCACCTCGGGGGTGCACGCCTCGGCGAGGGCGTCGAGGTCGATGATCCCGTCCTTGCCGGTCCGCACCTCGCGCAACTCGGCCCCGGTGCGCCGGGCCAGGGCCCGGCAGGCGTTGAGGACGGCGTGGTGTTCCATGGCCGAGCACACCAGCGACGTGGCCGGGGTCGGGGAGGTGGCGACCATCGCCTCCCATGCACCGGCGACGGCCAGGTTGTCCGCCTCGGTCCCGCCGGAGGTGAACACCACCTCGCCCGGGTCGGCGCCGAGCAGCAGGGCCACCTGGTCGCGGGCGTCGTCCACCGCCCGCCGGGCACGCCGCGACTCGGCGTGGCTGCCCGACGGGTTTCCGAAGTTGCCGGACAGGAAGGGCAGCATGGCCTCGACCGCCTCGGGGCGCATCGGCGTGGTGGCGGCATGGTCGAAGTAGGAGCGCCTCCCGGCCATCAGGCGATCCACACCGACTTCACGTTGCAGAACTCGTGGAGGCCGTGGGAGGAGAGCTCCCGCCCGATCCCCGAGCTCTTGATCCCACCGAAGGGGAGCTGGGGCATGGAGACCACCATGCCGTTGACGAAGACCTGCCCGGCCTGGAGTTCGTTGACGAATCGTTGCTGTTCGTCGGCATCGTTCGTCCAGACGCTCGATCCGAGCCCGAACTCGGTGGCGTTGGCCACGGCCAGCGCCTCGTCCGCGTCGGCCACCACGTAGAGCAGGGCCACCGGCCCGAACAGCTCCTCGTTGGCCGCCCGCATGTCCGGGGTGATCCCGGTGATGACGGTGGGACGGTAGAAGAAGCCGGGTCGGTCGGGGCCCTCGGGGCCGACGACCGGCTCGCCACCGCACAGGATGGTGGCGCCCTTGGCCCTTGCGTCCTCGACTTGGGCGGCGATGGTGTCACGGGCCGCGGCGTTGACCAACGGCCCCACCTCGGTGGCGGGTTCGAACGGATCACCAACGGACAGGGCCGCCATCCCGGACACGAAGCCCTCGGTGAAGGCGTCCGCTATGTCGGCATGCACGATGAACCGCTTGGCGGCGATGCACGACTGGCCGGCGTTCTGCACCCGCGCCTGCACGCCCACCGACACCGCCCGGTCGACATCGGCCGACGGGAGCACGATGAACGGGTCGCTGCCTCCGAGCTCGAGCACCACCTTCTTTCCCGCCGCCCCGGCGAGGGCGGCCACGGCCCGACCGGCGCCGACACTGCCGGTCAGGGTCACGGCGGCGACCCGGGGATCGTCGATGATGGCCGGCACCTGGTCGGTGCCGATCAACAGGGCCTGGAGGATGCCGTCGGGGGCCCCGGCCCGCACGAACAGGTCCTCCAGCAACAGAGCAGTGCGCGACACGTTCGGGGCGTGCTTCAACAGCCCGACGTTCCCGAGCATGACGGCCGGGGCGATGAACCGGCCCACCTGCCAAAGGGGGAAGTTCCACGGCATGATGGCCAGCACGACGCCGAGGGGTTGGTAGGCGATGAGGCCGAGCGATGCGTCGACCAGCACCTCCTGGTCGACGAGGAGGGCCTCCGCATGCTCGGCGAACCAGCGGAACCCGCTGGCACACTTGGCCGCCTCGCCCTTGGCCTGGGCGAACGGCTTCCCCATCTCCGTGGTCACCACGTGGGCGATGTCGGGCAGCTCTCCCTCGAACAGCTCGGCTGCGGTGATCAGCAAGCGGGACCGCTCGGCGAATGTGCTCGTGGCCCAGTCCGACGCCGCGGCGGCGGCGACCGCCAGGCGCGACTCGACCGTGGCAGCGTCATAGGGTTCGAAGGACTCGAGCAGCTCGCCGTTGGTGGGGTTGACGGTGGCGAGCGGAGGGCCGAAATCGACGGGGCTCATCCGTTCAGTATTCCCCACATTCCCCGTTCTCCACGCCGGCCCCGACGCCGGAAGACTGGCGTTCCCGAGTCCGACCGGCGGTGGCGCGTCGTGCGGCACCGCGCCTGGCCGCCGGTCAGCCCCCACCGAGGAGATCGGGGATCCGGTTCCTCTGCACCTTGCCGGTGGCCGTCCGGGGGAGGACGTCGACCACCTCGTACTGCTTGGGCCGCTTGTAGCCGGCCAACCGGTTCTGGGCGAGGTCCTTCACCGCCTCCACCAGGCGCCGGCGGTCACCTCGGTCGACAGAGGCACCCGGCGCGGCGGGCACCAGGGCGGCGCACACCCTCTGGCCCCAGCGGTCATCGGCAAGCCCGAAGACGGCGACTTCGGCCACGCCTTCCGCCTCGATCAGGACCGCCTCCACCTCTGCCGGGTAGACGTTGACCCCCCCGGTGATGATCAGGTCGTCCCGACGCCCGTCGAGGAAGAGGTAGCCATCGTGGTCGAGCCGCCCCAGATCCCCGACGGTGAATGCCCCGTCCCGCCAGGCGGACGCCGTCTTGGCCTCGTCCCGCCAGTAGGTGAAGCGGGCGAATCCGGGGGGACGGCACCAGATCGTGCCGTCCCCGTCCACCGAGAGGGTCCGGTCCGGACGGGCCCTGCCGACGGTGCCCGGATGGGCCGACCACTCGTCGGGCGGACACGCGGTGAACTGGCCCTCGGTCGACCCGTAGAACTCCCAGAGCACGCCCGGTCCCACCGCGTCCATGGCCGCCCACTTGAGCGACGGAGGGCAGGGGGAGCCGGCGTGGACCAACAGGCGCAGGGAGCCGAAGCGGGCCGATCCCCCCGGCCCGGAGGCCAGCAGGCGGCCCAGCGCGGAAGGCGCCATGAAAGTGGTGGTCGGCACCGGGCCGAACGCCCCGTCCAGGGCCTGGCGGGCCACCTCGGCGTCGAATCGGCGGAGGATGACGCAGGCGCCGCCGCGCAACAGGGTCCCGCCGGCGAACCGGATCGACACCGAGTGATACATCGGGGAGCAGACCAGGTGGACGTCGTCGGACCCGAACGACCACAGGTCGGCCTCGTCGGTGAAGGCCGCCTCTGCGGTGGCGTCGTCCCACAGGCCCGACCACACCCCCTTGGACCGTCCGGTGGTGCCCGAGGTGTAGTGCATGGGCCGGGCCAGCGGATAGCGGGCCAACGCCACCGGCGGACCGGCATCGAGCGCCTCCAGCCGGGTCCGGTCGGTGACGACCAGGGCCGGATTGGCGTCGGCGACCAGCGCGCCACGCTCTGCCTCGAGGAGCGTGGCGTTCAACAGCACCGGCACCACGCCGACGCGCAGCGCACCGAGGACGGCGCAGAGCAGCGCCGACGACGAGGGAAGGCTGAACACCACCCGGTCGCCCGGCTCCAGGCCGGCCGCCACAAGGGCCCCGGCGGCCCGGCGTTGCGCGCCTTCGGCGTCCGCTGCAGTGAGGACCTCCACCGCCACCGGCCCGCTCACGGGAGCTCCGTGCTCCGGGCGGCCGGAGCGTCCTGAGGCGCTGACTGGTCACCGAGAGCATCGAGGATGCCGGGGCGGAGCGCAGCGATCGACGCCATCGCGGCGAGGAGGGCGACTGCGCCCCAGACCGTCACCGCCCTCACCCCGGTGCGGTCGGCGATCCACCCCTGGAGCACGGCCCCGATGGGATAGACGATGCCGAGGCCCATCATGTAGATGCTCAGGATCCGGCCTCGCGCCTCGGCGGGCGCCCGCAGCTGGACCACGGTGTTGAGGCCCGACAGCACCAGGATGTACCCCGCTCCGACGAACAGAAAGGCGGTCGCCGACCACCACAGTGACGGGGCCAACCCGTAGTTGACCAGGAGCACCGGCAATAGGAAGAGGGCGAACCGCATCATGCTGAGCCGGCCCACCCGCTCGGCCAGGGCGGGAAGGGCCAGGGCGCCGATGACCGCCCCGACCCCTTGGGCGGTCACCAGGACCGCGGTGAACACCGGGTCGCTCCTGCCATGGTGGAGGGCGCCGGACATGGCGGGCACCAGGGCGATGAACGGTGACGCCAGCAGGGCCACGATGGCGATCAGACCGATGGCGGAGCGGCAGCCCGGCTCAGCCATCGCCGCTCGCGCCCCGTCCGCGATGCGCTGCACGATCCTCATCGGACCGGCCTGCCCCAGGGGCCTGGGCAGCCGCACCATCATCAGCGCCACCACCACGGCGCCGAAGGACGCTGCATTGATCCCGAACACCAGGGCGTAGTTGTGCGACAGCAAAGCCACGCCGGCCAACGCAGGCCCGATGACCCGACCCAGATTGAACTGGGCCGACGAGAGCGACACCGCCCCGAGTAGGTCCTCCCGGGGCACCAGGTCGGGCACGATGGCCTGATAGGCGGGGAAGCCGATCGCCCCGGCGGCGCCGCCCAGGAAGGCGAGGACCACCAGCACGACCGGCGTGTCGCGCCCGGTGGCGGCCAGCACCGCCAGCACCGCTGCGAACAGCATCTCGGCAAACGTGGTCACGATCAGCCAACGGCGGCGGTCGAGCCGGTCGGCCAGTGCGCCGCCGAGGGGTGCCAGCAGGCCGATGGGAAGGAACCCGGCGGCCGCAACCAGGCCTGTCCACCCGGGCTGGTCGGTCCGGGCGAAGACCAGGATCCCGAGGGCCACGGTCTGCATCCACGAGCCCACGTTGGAGACCAGAGCGGCCGACCAGATGAGGGCGAAGTTCCGCGAACGCAGCGGGCGAAGTGATGCCGGTGCCACCGGGCGAGGCTACCGGCCCGGGGCCCGCACCGGATGGGCCGATCGGCCCGGAGGTCCCGGGCCTACTGGTCGGGCTTGTCGGCCTCGNNGGCTTGTCGGCCTCGACGGGCTTGTCGGCCTCGTCGGCCTCGACCGGCTCGACCGGCTCGTCGGTCTCAACGACCTCGACGACCTCGACGACCTCGACGACCTCGATCTTGCGCCGGGGCCTCAATGCGAACCACCAGATGCTGGCCATGGTGGCCAGCACGCCGAGTGCCGCCGCCGGCTTGGCTATCTTGCGCGAACGATCTGACATGCCCCGACGTTACCCTGCGAGGCCACCACCTGCGCCGGGGCCGCGCGGCCCGGAGCCGGTGTGCTCCCTCGAGCACATTCTTCGCTGACTCATATGGCCTCTATACCTCCTCCTTAGGAACGCTCTCGATGATGGGCCCATGACACACAACCCCTACGAGGTCCCTGGGACCGCCGGCTCGGCCGAACAGCCCGACACACTCCCGACGTTCGCGCCCGGCACCGTCCCTGTTGCGCCGATGCCGATGGTGGCCACTGCCGAGCCCGACTGGCGCTTCGGTGAGACTCCTCCCCACGGCTCGACCACACCTCCTCTGGGGATTCCTGCACCACCGGCCGGCAGCGGGCAGCACCCGGCCGGCAGCGGGCAGCCACCGGCCGGCGGGTGGCCTCCCTTCGATCCGATGGCCGGCGGACCCGGCCCGTGGCCCAAGTCGGAACCCCATCGGCGGCCGGCCAGAGCACGACGTGGAGTGGTGGCCGTCGTTGCCCTCGCGGTCCTGGTCGGCGGCGTCGCCGGTGCCGGTCTGTCCGGTCTGGCCCGCCACGACGCGACGTCGGTGTCCGCGGCCGCGGCTCCTCCCATCCGGGTGGCGGCCAACACGTCCGGGTCTGCCTCGATCAGCCAGATCGTCAAGAGCGTGTCACCGGCCATCGTGTCGATCACCGCCGACGACGGGGGAGGATCGGGCGACGAGGGAACCGGGATGATCATCACCTCGACCGGCGAAGTGCTGACCAACAATCACGTCATTGACGGCGCCGCCAGCGTCACGGTCGCCCTCGACAACTCGACCAAGCAGCTCCCCGCAACCGTGATCGGCGCCGACCCCGACAAGGACGTGGCCCTGCTGCAGATCCAGAACGTCAGCGACCTGCCCGTGGTGACGTTCGGGAACTCGAGCAAGGTGCAGGTCGGCGATGAGGTGGTGGCCATCGGCAATGCGTTGGCACTCGGCGACAATGCCTCGGTCACCTCGGGTATCGTGTCCGCTCTCGGGCGTCAGGTCACCGCCGGCGACAGCAGCGGCAGCGGCAGTGAGACGCTGAACAACATGATCCAGACCGATGCTGCCATCAACCCAGGCAACTCCGGCGGAGCACTCCTCAACTCGTCCGGAGAGGTCATCGGCATGAATACGGCTGCGGCCGGCACCACCAGTGACGGGACCTCTGCGCAGAACATCGGGTTCGCCATCCCCTCCTCGGAACTGGAGTCACTGATCTCGGGCCTCCGCTCCGGCGGGGACGGGAGCCAGAGCAGCCTGGGCACGTCGGGTTCGAGCTCGGGATCGGGGTCGAACTCGGGTTCGGGTTCGGGTGGCTACGGCTCGGGCGCCTCCGGGTCCGGAGGCTACGGCTCGGGCGGCTACGGGTCGAGTGGCTACGGCTCGG
>PLHF01000008.1 GCA_003138855.1 Acidimicrobiaceae bacterium
CCGGCGTCGGGCCGACCGCACCGGTGGCACCGGAGGCTTCCGGCCAGGAAGCCATCGTTTTCCGCGGTCGGACGTCGACATGGCATCGACAACGACGAGCAGACTCTGCTCGACTCAGCTCACGGGGTCATCGACGGCACTCGACGCATCCAGGTGCAGCGGCTGGTTGCGGTAGGCGGCGCCGGCAGCCTCGAGGTGGCCCAGGGGTCCGGCTCGTGGACACCCCTGAGTTCACCGAAGCCTGGAAGCCCAACACGGCGCACCGCCGCATCGCCGTCGCCAATTGAGCCAGGGAAGCAGCCGAAGTGCACTTGCCGGGAGCCGGATCCATGAGGGCACATTCGCCGAGCGTACGACTCACCCGGTGGAGCTCGCCCAGCAGTGGCGCAGCCAGAACGATCGGAAAGCCTCAGAGGAGGTGACCGCCGGGCGGTCCGGCCAGCACCGGACACAGCAGACCAAGACCAAGAAGACCTCCACCGTGGCGCCGGCATCGAGCTTCGAACCCGGCGGTCACAGATGGTCGAGGCCCACTGCGGTCAACTGGTCCACCGCTGCTCGCGCGAGCACAGCGGGCGGCTCGCATGTCAAATGGCGAGACCCATGGCTACCCCAGCAGCTGCTGCAGCAAGTCCGATGACCACGCTGCCCATCACATTTCCGGCCGCCTCCCCCAGCTGCCCGTCTTCGATCAATCTGACCGTCTCGTAGGTGAAGGTGGAAAACGTCGTGTACGCACCACAGAAGCCTGTGGCAAGTAGGGCCTTGGGGATCGCTGGAAGGTGGTGTCCCAGCGAGAGTCCCGTGAGGATGCCGAAGAGGAGCGATCCTGTCATGTTGATGGTGAAGGTGCCCCAGGGCAGGTCGGAATCGAACCGGTTGGTGATGGCACGGTCGACCAGGTAGCGGGATGGAGCACCAACGAGCCCACCACTAGCGACGGCGACGAAGAGAAGGAGTCTCATCGCTCGGGTCCCCTCCGCATCCTGCAGTCAGACTTCGATGACTTCGACATCGTCGATCATGAAGACGACACCTTCGAGGAGGTCTTCCACACTGTCGAGAAACGACCCGATCCGATCAGGGTGATCCACGATCACAATGACCACCGGTGCGTCTTCGGAGATGAGGTGCCTCCGGTGGAGCCTTCCCGATGCGCCGTACCCTTGCTGCGCCTCGAACACGGTTCCGCCGGCAAGACCTGCACCGCGGGCGCGCTGCACGAGCTTGACCATCAGCGAATGGTGATGGGCGTGGTCACGGATGGTGAGCAAGATGGAGAGCCGTGTTGCCGGATGGCTGGTGATCGACCTCTCGAGAGCTGCTGCCATCACATGTCCTCCTGGAGCTGTCGTTCAATTTGCAGTAGGGCTCGAGCACCGGTCATCCCAGCCCAGACAGCCACGAGGCCGGCAATCACGCTGGCAGTTACGTAGATCACCGCCGTTGTCGGGTGCCCGGCACGTACCAGGTTCACGGCATCGATCTCGAAGGTCGAGAACGTGGTGTACGCCCCGATCACCCCGGTGCCCACGATCGGTCGAGTCAGCCTGCCCCTGGGGAACTGTTCCACCAATACGACGAGGAGGAGTCCGAGGAACGCACTTCCCGTCACATTGATGACGAACGTGCTCCAGGGAAAGCCGGCGGTGGCGGTGGGAATGCCGAGCGACACCGCATACCGGGCTACTGCGCCACAGGCGCCCCCGATGCCGACGGCGACCACAATCGCCACCTGCGAGTGATGCTCACGAGAGCGCTTGGTCACAGCGGCAGGCGGGTCGCCCGTCCCGAGCTCGATGTCCGGGTCGACGGGGAGACCGGCTTCGTCGTCCAACGATGGCAACTACGACTCCCTTCCACGCGGCCCACCGCTCGTGGACTTGATCACGGTAGGAGTCATCAGCCTCTCGGCGGTTTCGGCGAACTCCATCGCCGACCGTCATCGTAGCAAGAGTTCATCCGAAACCGCAGGTGAGCTCTCCGTTTGCCCAGGGGGTTCCATGCACGATCGAGATAGTGTGCAGAGGCAGAGGACGGCAACTGCCACCGTCGGATTCGGGAGGTGGATGGTGCGGACTGAAGAAGATGGCATGAGGGTCGTCGTGTTCCTGACCGAGGATGACCGAGCCGGCCACCGTGGACTTCACCAGGTGATCCTCGAGCGTGCCCGGGACGAAGGGATTGCAGGGGCAACCCTTTGGCGGGGTATCGAGGGGTTCGGCTCGTCAGGCAATATCCGAACCAATCGGTTCCCCGATTCAACCACTGGACTTCCCTTGGTTCTGGAGTTCATCGACTCCCCTGCCCGAATTGAGTCGTTTCTCCCCGCGCTGGCCGAGTTGGCGCCAAGATCGTTGGTGACCCGTGAGCCGGTGCAGATGAGCCGAGTCTTGCCCAAAGGCTGATGCGTCCAACGGTCATCCGCAGCGTGCGTGCACAAGGGGCACCATGCCCAGCGAGCTCGACGAGCTGAGGAGCCCAGCCGAGGAACCGGCGACAAAGGCTGACGGGCGTCCAGAGGCAGTCCGGGCAAGGCATCTGCTCGATCGCCTGAGTACCGGCCAGATCCTGGTGGCGGTGGTCGGTGAGTTCAAGCGACGGAGGCCCACGCTGGTCAATGCACTCCTCGGCCAGGATGTCGTACCCACCTGCGGTCCGTCGCCGCATCCTCATGGCTCATCGTCGGTGACAAGGGTCGCCAGGCGGTATCCCCGGCCCGATGACCCGCCGCAAGATGGGTGCTCGGGGACGAGTGGGGTGGTTGTGACCTTTGGCCCATGTGCTCGAAGTCCACAGCTGTGAGACTGGGAGGGTCGACCAGGAGGAGGACGCAAGATGGGTTTCACCGTGACCGGAGTCAAGGCCGTGGAGATTCTCGACTCCCGGAGCAGGCCCACCCTGGCAGTCACGGTGACGCTCGGCGACGGCACCGTTGCCCGGGCGGGTGTGCCATCGGGAGCGTCAACAGGCTCTCAGGAGGCGGTCGAGTTACGGGACGGCGACCCCAAGCGGTTCGGAGGCAGCGGCGTACTCGGTGCTGTCGGCAACGTCAACGGCGAGATCGCCGAGGCCCTCCGCGGCCGTACGTTCACCGACCTGGACGAGTTGGACCACACCCTGATCGATCTGGACGGCACCGACAACAAGTCCCGCCTCGGGGCCAACGCCGTCGTCGGTGTGTCGATGGCTGCTGCCCGAGGACTAGCCATCGCTGCCGGGCTACCGCTGTGGCAGACACTCAATCCGACGGATGTCACGCCACGGCTCCCGGTGCCGCATTTCAACGTGGTCAACGGTGGGGTCCATGCTCCGAACGATCTGGACTTCCAGGAGTTCATGGTGGCCCCGCTCGGCGCCCCGACCATGGCGGAAGCCGTCCGGGCGGGGGCCGAGGTCTACGCCGCCCTGCGAAGTCTGCTTATGGGCAAGGGATTGGCGACAGGTCTGGGTGACGAGGGGGGCTTCGCACCGCAGATCGGCCAACCTGAAGAAGTCCTCGGTCTGCTCGTCCAAGCGATCGAGAGTGCCGGCTACCAGCCTGGTCGGGACGGGGTCGCGATCGCTCTCGATCCCGCCGCGAGCGAGTTCTATCGTGACGGCGCCTACCAGGTCGCCGGGGAGACGCTTTCGAGCGATGACATGATCACCCGCTACGAGGAGCTCGTCGCCGCGTTTCCCGTGTGGAGCCTGGAGGACGGCCTGGCCGAAGGTGATTGGGACGGCAATGTGCGTCTCACCGAACGACTCGCCGACCGTATCCAGCTCGTCGGCGATGACAACCTCGTCACCAACCCGGCGATCATCGCCAAGGCGATCGCCCTTGGGGCCGATACGGCAGCGCTGATCAAGGTCAACCAGATCGGCACCGTGACCGAGACCCTCGAGGCCATGGCGGTCTGTCGAGCAGCGGGCTGGGCGCAGATGGTCTCGCATCGCTCGGGCGAGACCGAGGACACCTTCATCGCCGACCTGGCCGTGGGCTCTGGCTGTGGGCAACTGAAGAGTGGGGCGCCGGCACGGGGCGAGCGGGTGGCGAAGTACAACCGCCTCGTCGAGATAGAGACGGCCGAATCCCTACCCTTCGGTTTGGCCGGTTGATCGAGTGGAGTTGGTCGTCGCTGTCCACCTGAGTTCCTGTGGTGGCGCTGCACCAGACGGGGAGTCAGGCCGCCTTCGCTGGATGATGCCAGCGAAGCGGATCGGGTCCCAAAATGCGACGCCAGCAGCTCTGATCCGTGGCCCGGTGTTGACCTCCTGGGCCACCCGTGGACTCGATGTTGCATCGATGGCCCGTCCGCGCTGAAGGCCATGCGAGGAGCTGAGACCGAGCCTCAGTCTCATGATCGCAACGCCTTGCATGAACACATCCGCATGTGTTCATCTGTTGGTGGTGTCGGTGAAGACGAAGGCCTTCGAAGGGGCGGGCGAGCTGTTAAAGGTGCTGTCAGCACCGGTGCGCCTCGCCATCGTGGTCGAGCTGGCCGAAGGACCACGAGCCGTACACGAATTGGTCGGCCGGCTGGAGATGAGCCAGCCGCTCATCTCCCAGCATCTGCGCGTACTGCGAGGAGCTCGGTTGGTCACCGTGGAGCGCCAAGGGCGCGAAGCCGTGTACGCCCTCGCCGATCAGCATGTGGCTCACATCGTCGCCGACACCGTCCATCACACCAAGGAGCAGCCATGAGCACCACCGAGCACACCGTCCACGACGATCATGCCCACGAGCACGGACCCGGATGCGGGCACGCATCCGTCGAGCATGAAGGACACCTCGACTACATCCACGAGGGTCACGCCCACCACGCGCACGGGAGTCACTACGACGAACACGCCCTCCCGCACGTGGAGCACTCCGATCACGGCCATGTGCATGGAGCCGACTGCGGCCACGAGGGGGTCACCCACGGCGACCACGTCGACTACATCCACGAGGGCCACCGTCATGCGGCCCACGACGGACACTGGGACGAGCACTAGTACCCGAATCAGTACGGGACGTTGACGTCAATTCATGAAATGACCGACGATCTCGACGCCGTGGTCGAGTGCCGGATACACCACAACTGCCAGCGCTGAACGGGGGGACGGGTGTCATCGCGATCAGCCAACGTCCCGGGCCTGCTCTGCACCGGTCGAGATGGTTGGAGGCCGTGGACCGGCCCACGGCTCAAGAGGCAGACATTCCGTAACGCACGCAATCGCTCAGACCTCGCTGTAGGTATGTGTGTTCAGGCCGTGATTCGTCCAGACGGCACGATCTGCCCGTAGAGTCCGTTCCAATGCTTCTCGCTCTGCCAAACAGAGGTTCGGGCCAATGAGCAATTACGAAAAGGTCCGCCGAGCCGTCACCGGTAGAGCTCTGTCGGCCAAAGAAGCATCCCAGGAGCAGATCACGCCGGTAGAGGGCCTCTCCGCTCTTTCTCTGGACGCGCTCACGTCGGTGGCCTACGGGCCAGAGGCAATCTTGATCGTTCTGGCTGCGGCTGGAGCATCATCCCTTCACCTCATCTTGCCCATCACGATCGCCATCATCGTTCTCCTGATCATCTTGGTGATCTCCTACCGGCAGGTCATCGACGCCTATCCCCACGGGGGCGGTGCCTACGCCGTCACTCGTGACAATTTCGGATCTCAGGCCAGCAAGCTGGCCGGAGCCGCCCTCATCGTCGACTACACGTTGACCGTGGCCGTTTCCATCGCCGCTGGTGTGGGTCAGCTCACCTCATCTTTTCCGTCCACAGCGCCGTACACGGTCCCCATGTGCTTGGCCATCCTGCTGATCATCACCGCGCTCAATCTTCGCGGACTCGGGGAAGGGGCACGCGCCCTTCTCATTCCCACCCTGGTGTTCATCGTCGGGCTGCTGGCCATCATCGCCATCGGTTTGATCCATCCGCT
The DNA here is from genome assembly GCA_003138855.1 of Acidimicrobiaceae bacterium. Taxonomy (GTDB): domain Bacteria; phylum Actinomycetota; class Acidimicrobiia; order Acidimicrobiales; family RAAP-2; genus Bog-756. The sequence continues at coordinate 5,902 of PLHF01000008.1, forward strand.
CGGCCTGCATACGACCCAGACGGGACGGTCACTGGTGGCGACCCACTCGGTGGAGGCGATCACCATCCTCCTCGTGCTGAAAGCATTCTCGGCCGGATGCAGCGCCTTGACCGGCGTCGAGGCCATCGCCAATGGCGTCCCGCTCTTCAAAGAACCACGAGTCGTCCGGGCAAAACGCACCGAGCTCATGCTGGGCTTGATCCTGGCCTCGATGCTGTTGGGCCTAGCCGTGCTCAGCAACAAGTTCCACATCCAGCCGAGAACGAACCAGACCGTCCTGAGCCAGATCATGGTGGATGCGGTCGGGCGTCACTGGGCCTACTACGTCGTCTCACTCACCATCACGCTGGTGCTCGCTCTGGCGGCCAACACCTCCTTCGGCGGGCTGCCCGTGCTCACCAGCCTGCTCTCGAGGGACAACTACCTGCCTCACCTCTTCGGTGTACGGGACAGCCGACTGGTGTTCGGCAACGGAGTCTGGGTGCTGGCGGTGGCCTCCGGCATCTTGCTCGTCGCGGTGAGTGGAAATACAAACGAGCTCATCCCGTTGTTCGCCATCGGGGTGTTCATCGGCTTCACCCTGTCCCAATCGGGGCTGGTGGTGCATTGGCGCCGCACCAGAGAGCAAGGGTGGACTCGGCGGGCCGCGATCAACGGCGTCGGGGCACTCATCACCGCCGCCGCCACTCTCATCTTCCTCTTCTCCAAGTTCCTCGAGGGCGCATGGGTCGTCGTGGTCATCGTGCCCCTTCTGATCTTGTTGTTCACCCGAATCGAGCGCTACTACAACCGCGCCAACAAGGAGTTGGGAGCCGGTGTCATCCCGCAAATGCCCGATCGCAAGCGCACCCTCGTGGTGGTGCCGGTGACCCGGGTGTCTCGGCTGACCCAGCACGCCTTGTCCGAGGCACTGTCGCTCGGGGACGAAGTCCTCGCGGTGACGGTCGTATTCGACGGGGAATTGGTTGGTCTGCCACAGGACGACATTGAGCGTCAGTGGCGGGACTGGCATCCGGGTGTACCTCTGCGAGTGCTGCACACCGATTACTCATCCATCGTGCAGCCGATCGTGCGGTTGGTCGACGAACTTCGGGAGCGGAAGGACCGCCAAGTGGTCGTTCTCATCCCGGTGGTCATCCCAGAGAAACTCAGGTACCGGCTGCTCCACAACCAGGTCGATTTGGCACTTGCCACCGAGTTGCGCCGCCGACCGGATGTGGTCGTCGCCCGTGTCCCAATGCCCATTCTTCCCTCCGAGCCTGCAGATCTGTGAAGGTCGGGGTAACCAGACGACGCCGATTCCGAGCTCCTGGCCGGACCCGCCTGACCCGCCTGACCCGACGACGGCGACGGCGACGGCGCGAAAGCTCCATGCACGGGAGACCGTACAGAACGATGGCCCTTCTCCTTCCGACGGAGTTCCGGATCGAGAGAGAGAGAGAGAGAGAGAGAGAGAGAGAGAGAGAGATCGGCCAGGGGATCGCCTCGGCCGTCGTGCAGTCCCTGGCCCCACCGGTCGCGAAGAGTACGAGTTCATCGACAAGTTGACTTGTCGGCGGCTCCGCGAGCTTTCGAACGGCAGCTACAGATTCGCGAGCACGGTGACGAAGTCTCTTGTCCATCCGACCTGGTACTGGTCGGATGGACGGTTCTGCCCCGGGATGCCAGCGGTCAAGGTCCCACCCGGGGTTGACGCAGAGGCCAACTGCACCCACTCCGGGTTGATGTCGAGTTCCATGCCGGTCACGCCTCCAGTGCTGATGAGGGCACTGGCCAAGTCGTTGGGGACCGCGTCCATGCTGGCTGCGTAGATCAGATCGCCAGCTGTGTCCTCTCCCAAGGAGCTCCGAGCCACCGCCGCTCCACCTCCCAATGTGGAACCCCAGGCACCGATGTCGGCGATGCTGGGGCTGGTTTGGCCGTTGGCGACCAGGGGTGCGAGGTTCTGACGGACGCTGACGACCTGTTCGCCCGGGGTGGGCAGTCCTTCGTCCCAGATGCCTACATGGGCTGATCCGTTGGCGTCGATGACCAGGCTGGCCACTCCAGCCTGTAGGGGCACGATCACCCGGGAATCCAGCTCGAACCCTCCAGAACCGGAGCTGGTCTTGAACCCACCGTTGAACGCCGCAACGAGCGCGGGGGCTTCGTCTGGGCCGATTGCCGGTCCGCTGTCGGACCCGATGGTGCTCGCAGGAACCGGAGGATCGGTGCTGCCCGCGTGGAGAGCGAATCGGGCTCGGGCTGCACGAAACCGGAAGACGGTCACGACATGGCCATCGGGCTCGGTCACCGCTTGGCTGTCAACGGCGATCGCTCCACCGACGGTCGACACCGGAGTCCATCCCGGCTGCTCGGTCGTGGTCGTCGTAGTTGGCGGCACTGTCGTCGAGGGGGGTGGCAGTGTGGTCTTCGGCGTCGTGGAGACGCTGGACGAGACGGTGGAGCACCCGGCAAACAAGAAGCCCGTCACGACAAGGAGTGTCGTCGCTTTGTTGACAACTGATCTCACGGTGTCAGACCTCGGAGGACATGGTGTGAACGGCCCACGGCACGGAACACGGGAGTGGCCTCGTCCCAGGAGAGCCGCTCATCAGTGCTCTCGGGAAAGACGGCGCGGGATTGGATCATACCGTGTGGCTGCCCAGCTTCTCCATCGGCCGATCTCGCTCACTCCAGCAAGACCTGAGCCACTCCACCGGTGGTTTGCACGGCACGGACTCACCGATGACGGCATGGTGATGGAGCCTCGTGCCCACCACGACTCGAAGTACCGGCCCGGCGTGCCGACCATCTTCGGAAGCAGGTCCGCGCCGCTGGCCGGACCTGCCGGACCCGATGCGGTGGACGGCTGGTGGGTACACAAGCTCACCCAGTCGGTGACGACGTCGAGTTCCACCGCCCGCACTGCACCGGCGCGTGTCAGAAGTCTGGCCAAGTCGGTGATGTTGAGTCCGGGTCCACCCGCATAGACGAGGGCGCCATCGGCCTGACCCCGAGACCCGATCGCCGGACGTTCGCCTCGTTGCCCAGGGTGGCTCCCCACTGGGTGGTGTCGGCGGCGCTCAACCCGGGAACACGTTGGCCGTTGTCCACCAGCAGGTCGAGGTTCTGCCTCACGGGCACGACGGCGGGCGTCGTGGTGCCGTCGAGGCCCCACTGCCCGTCTGTCGAGGTGCCGTTGTCGTGGACGACGAAGGAGCCCGCCCCTGCCGGAGGGGCAGGNNAGTGGCCTTGGGCAGCTTGGTGTCCCCACCACTAGCTCGTGTGGTCGGCGTCGGGCCGCAGGGTCGCCTCGTACACGGCAGGCGTGCCCCCCACCAACCGACCGGCACGAGACCACTGTGCCTCTCCGGGGATGGCGGGGCTGGCGAGCGGCACGATCGGGGTCGGTGGACAGCCAAGGGCTGACCAGGGGCACCACCAGGACGGCCAGGATCGGCCCGAGGAGCCGGAGGACAGGCAGCGGTGGGCCCTTTTGCCAGTAGTCCGGAGCGCCCATGTAGTACCGGGCGAATCGCCGGACCGTGCTTCCCTTCTTCGACAGGGACCGGCGGGACAAGGAGCATCCTCCGGAACACGTGCGGCGTCAACAGCAATCGAACCCGAACGACGGTGACGTCCTCGACGGCCAGGAGGATCAGCAGCGCCACGGTGGTCGAGGCGGTCAACCGCGCTTGGCCTCAGGTTTGTCTCGTTGCTCTCGCTGATCACGTGAGACGTGCGTGCGGTGAGCCGGACCACGCTCGGGAAGGCGGATGCTCGTCGGTCCGAGTCCAAGGGTGAGCGCTCCGGTGCCCACCGGCCGCGACCGCGCCGGGCCGGGCCGGGCCCGCTCCGGGCACTCTGTGGCAGTCCAGACGGAGATCGGAACTCCGGATTCATCGTCCGGCCGGGTTCCATGAGCCGGAAGTGGACGTTTGCATAGGGTGAGGACCGAGTGCACCAGCCCGTATAGCTTTCCGATCATGGGATTGGCAGAGGATCGGGCACTGGCCCGGTTCCTACATGGTTCGAATCGCTCACGACGGCGGGTCCTCCGTCGCCGATGGATCGTGGCTCTGGTCGCGGCGGCCGTACTTGTGGCCGGTGTCGGTCTGGTGATCGCTCGCTGCCCGGCTCGGCGTCGATCAAACGACGCGTCCATTGCGGGGCACGCCGGCACAACTACCACTCAGGATCGCTCGACCACGACCACAACGACCACCCTGCCACCAACCACAACGACCACCCAACCGGGTGCGCTTCCTCAGACCGGTGCCCTTCCCACGAGCACCGATCCGACCTTCGCCGCGAACATGGAGGCTCTGTGGAACGCCGTATCCACTGGTACGGCTCAGGCGGCACTCCCCGCGTTCTTTCCCGAGGCGGCATACGTGCAGCTCAAGGCGATCGGAAATGCTCAGGCTGACTTCTCTGGGCGACTGGTGACCGAGTATGAGGAAGACGTGAGCGCGGCACACCAACTGCTTGGATCCGACGCGGAGGCCGCCAGATTCGTCAGCGTCAACGTCAACGGCAACTATGCCCATTGGGTGCCACCGGGCGTTTGTTACAACAGCGTCGGCTACTTCGAAGTACCGAACTCACGGGTGGTCTACTCCATCAATGGACTGGTCAGCTCTTTCGGGATCGCGTCGATGATCTCGTGGCGAGGAGAGTGGTACATCGTGCACCTGGGGGCCATCCTGCGCTCGGGGAGTGGAGGCGAAGTCGATGACCCGCAATCCGGGCCTGGGAGCCCGACGTACTCATCAACCTGTTGACGAGCTGCACCGGCACCCATGGGAATGATCCATCGCATGCTCTGCTGCAGACCCTGGAGTGACCCTCAGGTGTCGACGGAAACCCAGGCACGTCGGTCAGGCAGGGCTGGACACGATCCCCTGCTGACCGATGCCGCTCTCAGTCGTTTCAGGGGCGGGCATCACCTGATTCTTTGGCTGCCGTCTTGTCCACCGGAAAAATGAGGCGTTGGTAGATGACGAACTTGGCAAGCCAGAACATGATGCTCACCACGAAGAAGCCGATGCCGACGACAGCAAGGTGGAAGCGGCGCCCGGGCGGCACGAGAGTGGCGATGGCACCTGTCGCGAGGCTCGTTCCGACAATACTGGCGATCGAGGTGCTCCAGTACAGCACGACCTGACGGCCGACGCGCGTGCGAGCTGCTTCTTTCCAGATCCAGTAGCGGCTCATGAGGTAAGAAGGGACCGTGCCGACGAGGTTTGCGATGAGTGCGGCGACGGTCGCGTCCACGACCCCGCTTCCGTACAGGATGAGGAGCGTCGCCTCACTCACCCCAAAGGCAATTGCCGAGGTGGCGGCATAGCGCGCGAGTCGTGCGATCCGGACGCGACGCTGTGAAAGCGAAGCAGGTTCCCCGATCACACCGCCCATGAGTGGACTGGGGCGACCGGGACGAGGAAGGCCGGAAGCAGTGCGCCCGATGGTTTCGTCATGGCTGGCCATCCATCAGCACGACTCCCGATGGTCATGGAGTGGCGGCGTGACCCGGTCTCCGCCAGGCGCCGGCGGTCGGGTCGACGGGCGGAAGATCCTCGCGTCCCGCAGCCGTCGCGGACGTGGGCCGTCGCCGAGCAGCTGGTGGAATACGGCGAGGGCGTTCAGGACGATGCGGTGGTAGAGCCAGAAGAAGAACACCGCCAAGGGGAGTTCGCCCCGGAACCACGCCGCCCACGCCGCGTAACCCAGGACGAAGAAGAGCCCGACGTCGAACCCGGTCCACAGCAGATTCCAATGTCCGGCGTCGTATTTGGGCGGGAGAGTCAGGCCAAGAAGGATCCTCCACGGAATCAGCGCCATGGCTGCAACCAGAAAGATGGTCGATAACAGCCGGGCGCGCCGCGAAAGCGAAAGGTGCAGGCGGTGATCCCGTAGCTGATCTGCTGGGGGTCGTCCGGGTCCGGTTCGATTGCGATCGTGGGCCACGGTGCCAGCGTCGCGCACTCCAGCTGGCTCTGGCAGAGCCTTCTGTCACAGGGTGTCCATGGACGGAGACGATCGTCAGAGAGAGGGGGGCGAATGTTTGGCTGCGTGAGCGACCCGACGCACGCCGGGGCCTCCGATTGGCTGAGGGCATGTCCGATGCTCCGCTCGTCGCCGGAAGTCGCTCGTCGAGGTGCGCTCCTCCGGGGTCAGCCGGGGTGAAGGTCCAGGTGGTTGGGTTGGATGCCGTCTCCGGCTCGCACGCCCTCGCAATTTCCGGGTCTGAGTTCAGCTGCCTCCGCGGAGTTCCGTGATGGTCCGCCATGTGAACCTCGGTGACGACAGGTAGGCTGGTACCGAACCCAGCCTCGATGGAAGAGCCTCGCCGACCTTCGGCGACATGCCCCGGAGCTGGCTGCGAGGCGAATCGAAGCGCATGGCCGATAAACGGTTTTCCCTGCTCGGCCGTGACATGGCCATCGATCTCGGCACTGCCAACACCCTGGTGTATGTGCGTGGCCGGGGCATCATCCTGAACGAGCCGTCGGTCGTCGCCGTGAACATCAAGGACGGGCGGCCACTGGCGGTGGGCGCCGAAGCCAAGCGGATGATAGGTCGCACCCCGAGTCACATCCAGGCGATCCGCCCCCTGAAGGACGGAGTCATCGCCGACTTCGAGATCTGCGAGAAGATGCTTCGCTACTTCATCCAACGGGCCCAACAGCGCCGCTTCGCCAAGCCACGCATCATCATCTGCGTCCCGTCGGGTATCACGGGCGTCGAACGGCGCGCCGTCATGGAAGCCGCCATGAGCGCAGGTGCCCGCAAGGCCTACATCATCGAAGAGCCGATGGCTGCTGCCATCGGGGCTGGGCTGCCTGTGCATGAACCCACGGGGAACATGGTGGTCGACATTGGCGGCGGAACCACCGAGGTCGCCGTCATCTCGTTGGGTGGGATCGTGAGCAGCCAATCGGTGCGAGTCGCGGGTGACGAGCTCGACGAGGCAATCATCTCCTACGTCAAGAAGGAGCACAGCCTCGCCCTGGGCGAGCGGAGCGCCGAGGAGATCAAGATCGTCCTCGGCTCGGCCTACCCCCTCAAGGAGGAGCTACACGCCGAGATCCGAGGCCGCGACCTCGTGAGCGGCCTACCGAAGGTCCTCGAGGTGTCGACCGCGGAGATCCGCAAGGCGATTGCCGAGCCCGTTTCGGCCATCATCGACGCCGTGAAGGTAACTCTCGACAAGACCCCGCCCGAGCTCGGCGCGGACATCATGGAGCAAGGGATCGTGCTCACCGGCGGTGGGGCGCTACTCCAAGGACTTGGCGCCCGGCTGCAGGAGGAAACGGGCATGCTGGTCGTCACGGCGCGCGACCCGCTGAGTTGCGTCGCCATCGGGGCCGGACAGTGCCTCGAGGAATTCGACATCCTCAAGCAGGTTCTCGCCTCCTCCGACTACTAG
>PLHF01000042.1:0-5818 GCA_003138855.1 Acidimicrobiaceae bacterium
GTGCCTGGTTGAGACTTGTTGGTAGATGCTGCGACATGTTCGTAGCGTTAGAAGTCCAGACGGGGTAGCTCTCGATGTGCCTGCCGTCGGCTCCGGCTGACTGGCTTTCTAACGAGTGGCTGCCTGTCTGGACTTCGCCGCGAGTGGCTCGAAAGAGGAACAGGCACGAGATTCAAACCAGGAGTGCCCTCGCGGTTCCTAACCGACCACGAAGGAGGAAATGATGATTGTGATCATCGGGATTGACCCTCACGAGGCGTCCCATACAGCAGTGGCCATCGGCTGCGATGAGCGGCAGCTGGGCCAGATCAAGGTGCGGGCTACCTGCCAGCAGACAGCGCGGTTGTTGGCCTGGGCGGAACCGCTGGGTGAGCGCACCTGGGCCGTCGAGTCCGCCGGTGGGCTCGGCTACCTGTTGTCCCAGCAGTTGGTGGGAGCCGGCGAGCGGGTCTTGGACGTCCCGGCCACACTGGCCTCGAGGGTGCGGGTCTTGGGTACTGGACGTTCCGACAAGAACGATCCGAACGATGCGCTGTCGGTGGCCATCGCCGCCCTCCGCTCCCCGGGCCTGCGCTCGGTGGAGCCTGCGAACCATCGGGAGGTTCTCCGCCTCCTGGCCAAGCGCAATCACGAGCTCGGGAGGATGCGCAACATGGTTGTCTCTCGGCTCCACGCTGCACTGGCCAACCTCTCACCGGGTGGAATCTCCAAGGAACTCAACGCTTCTGACGCTGTGCGGCTGCTCGGCGACTTCGACCCGGTTACACCCGTGCAACAGACCCGCTATGACCTGGCCCTGGAGCTCCTCGACGATGTGAAGCGACTCGATGTGCAATTGAAGGAGTCCCACAAACGGATCACGACAGCGGTGAAGGCTTCGGGAACCTCCCTGACCGAGCTCTATGGCGTCGGTCCCATCCTGGCCTGTGCGCTGATCGGCTACACCGGCGATGTCCGTCGGTTCACCACCCGAGACCAGTTCGCCTCCTATGCCGGCGTGGCTCCCATCGAACATTCATCCGGAGGCCGGATCGTCCACCGGCTGAGCCGGCGTGGCAACCGTCAGCTCAACCACGCCATCCACATGGTGGCCATCTGCCAGATCCGCCAGACCGACTCGGAAGGTCGGGTCTACTTCGAGCGGAAGGTGGCCGAGGGCAAGACCAAGAGGGAAGCCATCCGCTCCCTCAAGCGTCATGTCAGCAACGCCGTTTACCGCCAGCTCCTCATCGACACCCAGAAGTAAGGGCCCGGGAGGACAAGCGGGAACGACTCGTAGCCTGCGTGACCGGCTCTGCACCCTGGCGGCCGGCTCTTCGGCGAAGTCACTCCCGGACCCACCAAACCTTAGGCATTCGCGCCCCTCGACGGCGGTCTGGATCATCGCGCCCGAAAGGCCCAGAAATTGCCCCCTTGACACAAAGAGGATTCGNNCGCGAACACGCTCTTGGCCGACGTGCCGCACCCCGCTCATTGCCGAAGAGCCGGTAAAGTCCCTGTCCAGAGTGACAAATCCTCGATCTGCAACCCGTAGGCAGTCTTGGGAATTTTTGGCCCGGAGCCGAGAGCGAGTCATTTTGGCGCCCCGTCGATCGAATGTCACGGGACGCGTCGGTCCACATTGAGACGGGCCGGGACATTGAGCGTGTCAATTCGGGTGCTACGGCTCCTCCGTGGTGCCGACGCCGGCGTCCTTCTCTGATCACCGGGCGGGTAGACAATCGATGCTCGTGGCGCGAGGCTCGGGGCCATGGGGCGCCTGAAGCCCGGGGTGACGGGCTCAGGTCTGCGCGGCGCCGGACGGTGCTGCCATGAGATCACCTCCGTTCTTCACATCTGCGGTCTGACCTGACGGTCCGAGACAGCTTCGTGGCGCGAGCACTCTGGCTAATGATGTCCGCCCGACGCCAACAGATAGAGGTCGAGAAGGGCAAACCCGGTCGTCGCGAAGATGGTGGAATGGACGATCCACCTCCTCAGATGTGAATCGGCCTTATTGGCAGATTGCCCGGAATTGGTTCCACGGATCGGAGCACGCGCACCAGACTGGCTCACCACGCGCACCGAAAGGCTGTGTGATCCGGCGACAGTGCTGTGGACGCTCATCACGCCTCACCGCCGGCCCAGCAGGGCTGTTTCGACATCTGGGTCACGCGATCGGGTCGGGTCATCCACGGATTCAATGTCGTGGGGGTCCTTTGGGGCGGTGAGCGCCTGATCCAGTAGACGCAGTAGCTCTCGGCCAAGGACAAGCAGTACCAGGGCGAACGCCATGATCCAGGAGACGGTCTCCATGTGCCGACCGCGCAAGAGCTGGATCGCGGTCACTGCCAGCACGACGAGCACAGGTAGGTAGGGAGCGACCAGTGAGATCGTCGATGCCTCGACGTGTTCCGCCTGATGTGATGGTGAGGTCATCGCCCACAATGCCCCCAGACCGATCAACAGATAGCCAGCGACCCAGCCGGTGTCGAGATAGTTCCCGCCGTTGTAGTTGTTGACCTCTGTCAAATAGGTAAAGGAACTGTCCGCGACGGCGAAGGCGACCACTCCGGCCATCACCAAGGCAAGGTGCACCCGAATCGGCCGTCCGCCGCGCTCGATCAGAATGATGACCAACGACACCATGATCACGTCGCTCATCGGGTAGGCGAGCGAGATGATCTGCTTCAGCAAGCTTCCCTGGTGGGACCGGTAGAGAGGGCCGAGGATCGTCGCCCAGCTAGCAAAGAGCAGCGACGTGGCAATGATGCAACCATCAAGGACTCCCTGGGCCCTATCGACCGTGCTCCGCTGGCCGCTCGGGAAGAGCAAGAGCGCGGCAAAGGCTAGGGGGACGGCGGTCAGGAACCCGACGTCGGCCAACGAGGGGAACGGCACCGGAATGTTCTTGAGGAGGGCGTCATAGCACCACACGGCCTCCCCGACGCCCCAGGCGAAGCTGGAGGCGGCAAAGAGCGCCCACGTGGCCCGACCTGCCGACGCTCGGAACGCGGCCACGCCACAGACCGCAGTGGCACACCACGCAGCGACCCATTGGCCGATGTCGTCGACCTGAAGCGTCACGCGTGCACCGTCGACGCCGAGGATGACCCACGCCAGAAAGACTCCGGTCGCCACCACCGCCAGCACGGTCCCGACGAGGAATAGCCTCTTCTGGCCAACAGAGGCAGCCACTGGAGCACCAGGAGGGTCCATGGCACTTCTATCGGCGCGGATGGGACAGATATGTAGGACGAAGGTCTCTAGTTCACATCCTGCGGGGCATCTGAGGTTGCGCCGGCAACCGACCGCGGCTGCCTACTGGTACACACGTGGCCAGCAAGTCGGCGACAACCTGTGCCACAAGCCAATTGCAGACGGGATTTGGGAATCGGAGCGTTCTGCCCTCGGGCTGTCAGCGACCGATCGGCGATGGCGTGATCACAAGAAAAGGGGCCAGGCGTGGGGTGAAGTGATCTTGCTCGAGTTGAAGCAAGGCGCGTTTGCGATGGAGGCCACCCCCATATCCAGTGAGGCTGCCGTTGGTACCGATCACTCGATGGCAAGGAACGATGATGCCGACGGGGTTGTGTCCGTTGGCCAGCCCCACCGCCCGCGCGGCTCCGGGCCGGCCGACTTGGCGTGCGATCTCCCCATACGACGTGGTCTCTCCATAGGGGATATCGAGCAGGGCTCTCCAGACTCGCCGTTGGAACGTGGATCCCTCGAGTCTGAGGGCGACGTCGAACTCGGTGAGCTCGCCATCGAAGTAGGCCTGGAGCTGGTCGATGGCGTCGGAGAATGCCACTGGACCGTGGCGCCAGCGGTCTTGGTCGGGTGGCGGGTACGTCTGGTCGGTCATTCGCAAATTGGTGACCGTCTGGCCGTCACCAGCCACCGTGAGAGGGCCGATCGGGCTGTCCATGGTGCGACAGAGGGTGACGCTCACGGCTGTCCTTTCGGTGGCCACTGGTTGATCGGGTGGTCCAGCGCAGCCCACAGATACTGCACGGCATAGGAGCGCCATGGACGCCAGCGCTGAGCATGACGGTCGAGGCGCGCAGCAGTATCGGGCAGACCGAGCGCGGCGGCTCCCTTACGGACGCCCATGTCGGTCACAGGAAAACCGTCAGGGTCGCCCATGGCGCGCATGGCGATCATCTCGATAGTCCACGTACCGACACCGGGAATCGCGCCGAGCTGACGCCGGGCACGTTCCCAGTCGGCCCCGACGCCGATCTGCACGGCGCCCGAGGCGAGCGAAGTCATGAGAGCAGCAAAGCAGCGCAGGCGGGCTTTGGGAAGACCAAGGGTGGAGGGGTCGATCGCAGCGAGGTCGTCAATCGAGGGAAATAGATGGGTGAGCCCGCCACCGAGGTCGCTGATGGGTGTGCCATGGCGGACAACCAGACGCGCGGCATGAGTGCGCGCTGCTGCAGTTGATACCTGCTGGCCGAGCACGATGCGTACGGCAAGCTCGATCTCGTCAACGGTGCCGGGGATGCGTCGACCGGGTGCTTTGACGATGTGAGGACTCAGCGTGGGGTCCTCGGTCAGTGATGCGACGACCGCCTCTGGGTCGGAATCGAGGTCGAGGAGTCGACGGCAGCGGGCGATGGCAGTGGCGAGGTCGCGGATGTCATCGAGAGCGAGCTGGCAGACCACATGGTCAGGTGTTGGTGTCAAAGCCACGATGCTGCTGCCGGCTGGGAGGCGGAGAGTGCGGCGGTAGGCGCCCTCTCGGTACTCTTCACAACCGGGGATGGCCGTGGCGGCCAGGTGGCCGAAAAGGCTCCCGGGAGAGAAGGGTGCTCGAAACGGCAGCCGAAACGTGAGCGCTCCCGGCGTTGCGGGCGAAGCGCCGCGCTGTGCGCGAGAGCGAAGGAAGGTCGGTGTGGCGTCGAACACCAAACGGACCGTATCGTTGAATTGTCGAACGCTCGAGAATCCGGAAGCGAATGCAACTTCAGCGAACGCCAACGCTGTCGTCTCGATCAACAACCTGGCTGTCTGGGCCCGCTGTGCACGGGCGAGCGCGAGGGGTCCGGCGCCGACCTCGGCGAGGAGATGTCGCTCCAGCTGTCGGGCGCTGTAGCCGAGGCGGCCAGCCAGCCCGGTAACGCCTTCGCGGTCGACAGTCCCATCTGCGATCAACCGCATCGCCCTCCCGACGATGTCTCGGCGCACATTCCACTCGGGCGACCCCGGGGATGCATCTGGTCGACATCGTTTGCACGCTCGAAACCCGGCATGCTGAGCGGCGGCTGCGGTTGGGAGGAAGCGTATGTTCGCTGCGTAGGGCGGCCTTGCCGGGCAACTCGGCCGGCAGTAGATCTTCGTGGTTAGTACTGCGGTCACGAACCACCCATCGAAGCGGACGTCTCTTGATTGCACGGCCCGGTAACAGCGGTCGATGTCCTCGTACACACGAGGAAGAGTAAGCCTCCTCGACCTCGCGGGCTGGCGGAAATGCGACATCACGGTCAGGCGCTCCAGGGCGCGTCACCCAGCAAGTCGATCTACACGGTCACTGCAGTCGATGGCGGCCGAATGAAACCGGCGGCGTTGGTGCCCGATACCAGTGGGGCCGATCTCGCCCCGCCTGGTGCTCTGGTTGGGTCCCGCAGATCGCAGATCGCAGATCGCGTAGCTCGGTGAGAACGCGCGGTCGACGAAGCAACGCACCGTCGGTGCCGGGCAATGTACTCCTGGGTCGGGCCCCCCAGGTCTTGTCGAAAGCCGATGGGCAGCACCGGAAGCTGTCGATTGATCTCGTCTCCCACTCCTTTCCTCCCGAATCGAAACGAAGGCCGACGCTCGGAGAATCCGGCTCTGT
>PLHF01000042.1:5878-6309 GCA_003138855.1 Acidimicrobiaceae bacterium
TGCTGAGGCCGCAAGTTCGATGCCTGCTGGCCCCACTGCAATGCCCTGGTCAGATGGGGCATTTCTCTGGCGGGAAACGGTGTCCCCGGTGCGCGGCTACCGAGGCAATCCGTCCCCCAGGCACTCTCGGGATCCTGTAGAGATGGCACTGACATCCATCGGCTCACCGCCACCTGAGGGGCTGTTCGTACACTTCGAGTTTGAGCAATGGACTGTCGCGAGCATCCTCTCTCAATCCGGTCCATAGAACGGCGCACCGAAGGCGAAGAGTCCGCCATCCGAGGCCACCAACCAGTAGCCATAGGTGGTGTTGTCGGCAGCAATTCCGACGATCGGCTGGTTGAGGTGCTGTCCGCCCATCGAGCCAAAGTACCCGGCATCACCGAAGGCGAAGACCCCTCCGTCCGATGCCACCAACCAGTAGCCCTGGT
>PLHF01000037.1 GCA_003138855.1 Acidimicrobiaceae bacterium
GTGGGCTCTTTGGCCACCACCGCGAAGAACACGCTCAGGTCATGGGCGTAGCACCGCACGGTGTTCGGACGGGCCCGGCCCACGACGAACTCCAAGAATTGATCGACCAACTCATGGCCGATTCGGTACTCGCGTTCACCGTCCGGACGGACGTGATTCTCGAATGACGGACTCCACACCACCGCACACCTCCTTGTCGGGCTTGCACCCGAGGAGGATCCCCCGGGTGCCTAGCCCAGGAGGTGGATCACCTGTATAACCGGTGAACTGGGACACCTACCTCCGACGAGTGGGGCACCTGGGTCGGGCGGTTACAATCACCCTTTAATGAGCGATGAGGCGACCGACCGTCGGCAACTTCTGCTCGGCGGCATCGTGGATACCTTTGCCGCGATCGAGCTTCGAGCACAGGTGCTGCTTGCCGGGTTCGCGCTGCAGGAGATCGTCGGAGAAATACTGGCTGCCGACCTCAATTTCCGGGCCATTGCTCAAAAATTGACTTTCCTCTCAAAACTGCCCGGCCTTGGACGTGCCGGAGAGGAGCTCAATGACTGGGCGCAGCGCGCCGTTGCTGCATCCGAGCGTCGAAATGGGGTTGTCCATAGTCTGTGGTATCTCCAGGACCTCGACGATTCAAAATCTGGTGCGAGGTTCAGGCTCTCGGCGAGACGTAAACCGACCGCGGTGCAGGACGTTTTCCAAATCAAACCTGAGACGACCCTGGAGCTTGAGGACCTGCTCGGTCAAGTGAACGGGCTCGCCGTAGAGGCGGCAAGTTTGGCCGAGGCCTTGCGCGCAACCGGCAAATGGATGGGGGCACGGATAAATGATCCATGAATCCGCCCGGCGGAGGAACTAGCCAAACCTTCCGACTCGTCCCCCCATCGCCGCCGTGTGTCCCAGGGCCGGCGGTCGGGGGCAGTCCTTCCTCTAGATCAAGTCCCAGTTTCCGGCAGAACAGCTATCGCGGGTCACCTCCAGTTGGACCTACTTGTGACCTTTGACTCTATTGATATTGCGGGCACCGACTTAGGTTGCGCGATGTAGACGACGGGCAGTTGTGCACGGCGCGGAGGCATCTATGAGGGAATTCACGTCACCACGGGCTAGGTTCGCAGCCAAGTTTCATCGGCGGAGCGAAGTAGAAATGAAGCGCATGAGTCTGTTGTCGTGTGTCGTCGTGACGGTCGGCGTTGTCACGGCTGGCTGTTCCGCAACCTCAACTGGCTCCCCTGCCACCAACGGAGCAGGGCCGACGGTGACCTCCACCACGGTCCCCGTTTCGTCCCTCGTCCTCACCGCCGCCGATGTCCCCGCGGGCTGGACTCCGGCCGCCCCGTCCTCGTCGTCATCGAGCTCGTCGGACTCCACTCCTGGATGCATGAAGGGCTACGTGAACATCGGAGGGTTCAACGGACAGAATTCGGCGTCGAAGGCCAGTGCATCGTTTGAACAGGGGAGTGGTGGGGCCCAGTTCGAGGAAGTCCTGAACTATGCATCCGGAAAGGCCGAGTCGCTGGTGTCGACGGTGATCGGTGTGCTGGACGGATGCAGGACGTTCTCGACAACGAGCGCAGATGGGGAGTCGGCCACAGGATCTATCACCCCTCAGGCGAATCCGCACCTGAGCAAGCAGAGCGCTGCGTTCACGGTGTCAGTGACGGCCAAGTCATTCCCGATCACCATCTCGATTCCAATGGTGATCGTCCAGGTCAACAATGATGTCAGCCTCATCGCCTCTCAAGTCGCCATGGGGAGCACGTCCGACAGCAGTTTCCATCGGATGCTCACGGATGCTGTCGCGAAGGCCTCCGGCAAGGCGTCCCCCGACTTGGGTGCCAATGCACCGAAGGCACTCGGGCAAAGCGTCGAACTGGGTGGAAGTGACCTCAAGGCATCGGTGACGGCAGTCCGGATCATCAATCCGGCACAGGCGGCAAATCAGTACGACACACCAAACACCGGAAATGTCTACGTTGGCGTCGAGTTCAAGATCGTCAACACCGGCGGTCCGGCATTCCAACCCTCGCCGGACAGTGACGCCACACTGATCGACACGGCTTCACACTCCTATTCGAGCACCTATGCCGATCTGACCGGATGCCCCTCGTTCGCAAGCTCGCTGACCCTCAACTCGGGAGACACGGCTGACGGCTGCGTCACCTTCCAGGTTCCTACCGGGACGACCATTGCCAAGGTCCAGTTCACCTCGCAGTCTGGTGGTACGGCCGAGTGGCTTGCTGGTTAGGGTGCTGTGGCGAGCTTAGGAGATTGAGTCATGAGTGAACTTGTCGCCTACTACGACGACGAACCCATCGAGACCAAAGGCAAGGTTCAAGTCCATCAGGAGCCGATCTCGTCGGCTGCCGGATTGCGCGCATCTGAAGGCGCGATCCGCACTTCGCTCGTCTACGTCAGCGTGCCAAGCGAGGTCGGTCCGTTCTTGGTCCCGTTTGGGGATTACGACGATTGGTCACTCCGTGACAAGTACAACGAGGCGATCCGGATCATGAATATGTTAGGTGCGTCCACAATTGTTTGTGAGACGTTTCGGGAGGTCAGCGTTCGGCGCGGACTGCGCGCCCGGTTCCTCGATCAAAGTGCAGAGGTCACTCAGCACCGAGAGATGCACAGCGACTTCGACTTCCGACACAACGGCGCAGGCAGCACTCCTCGTGACCCAAGGCCACTTCGATGGCCGGACGAACCCGGATTCTCTGCCGCCGTCTCCAGCGTTCTCGAGAACGGTGCGGCCGATGTGGAAATCAACATCAAGAGTAACCGCATTTGGACGATCAATGGCGAACTTGGAGTGCAGCTCAAAAAGCTCGGCTTCGACCTCGGCGGAGGCAATCAGCGTTCGGAAGCTACTACGTTGCATATCAAGGCCACGTTTCCGCACATTCGGAAGGGATGGAAATAGTCCGCCGACTGCCGCGGAAATGCTGGGCGTAGCACCCCGTCACCGAAGTGCCGTTCATGGGCAGGCAACTATCGCGAGCGCGAGTCCAGCCGGACGACCACACCCCGCTCAGATCCGAAGAGCCTGATTCCCCCGCCCTACCCTGGCGGCAACTGGGGCCACGCCGTACCGTGGCTCCATGGAACAGTCGTCGGTCAGGGCGGCGGCAGAAGGGTGCGCTATGACAAATGACTATGCTTCACACGATCAGTGGCTGTTGTTGATCCGGCGGGCGTTCGGGGTTCCCGACTTGGTCGACGAGGTGGCAGCGGTCAGAGCGATCGAGCGGGAACTGCTCGCCCATGACTCATTGGATCGGATCGATCGGCGGGACCCGACCGTGGAGGCCGAGGTGCTCAAGGCAACAATCTGGGCGGGAGCCGAAGGCAAGCTCGACGGCTACCTGGCTGGAGCTGACGACGACACTACGGCGACGGCTGCCATCCGTGGGCGGATCCAGGAGACACCCAGTTGGAACCGGATCGCGGTCGACGGTGCAATCAGCACCATGGCGACCTACCTCCTCAAGAAGGTTCGCTCATTCGTAGATCAGCATCCGTTCCAGGACCCATCGGGGCGGTATTTCCGCTAGAACGCTGCCACTCCGCACACACTCGCCCCTGTGCCCCCCAATCATCGGGGACGGGGGTTGGTTAGATGCCGGGCCGTCCGGGTGGCGGCTGCTGAGCCGACACGTCTGTAACGGGTGTCGACTTCGATCGGCACGCCATGGCAAGTGCCACAACCCAGCCGATGAAGGTCCAGCCGAGGAACAGGTTGATCACGAGAATGCTGCCGACATTTGGCACGCCCCGAATGTCTCCGATGATGAACGGCAGGAGATAGAGGGCGCAGGCGCCGACTATGCAGGCGCCGAATACGACCAACGCCAACCAACCCGTGAGGCCCGACCACGGGGCGATGTTTCCCATATTGCGACACTACCTTCGGCCTCTGGTAAGCACCGAGTTCCGCCGCACCCCGCCCTACCGTGGCCCGCTAGAACGCTGCCACTCCGCACAGGTTCGCGCCTGGGGTCCACTACGGCTAACGGCGCGAGCTGTGGCAGGACTCGGCACGCCGACCTCAGTCGTGGAGGGCTGAGGTCGGCCCACAGAAGTACGCATGATCCTCATGCAAGCGTGGCCGGAGCAAGGCACAGAGCAACACCGAAAGCCAGAGCGAGCCAAGTGCGCAAACTGCGGAGCAACGATTGAATACCTGGGCGGCGGGGAGTGGGAGCACTTGGTCGACAAACGCAAGTCGTGCTCGATATGAAGCCCGGAGGGAAGCGCCTAGGGCGTGCGGGCCCTCCGCCGAACAGGTTCCCGTAGCGATCGAGGTCGGAATCCTCACCAGCTGACCGTCACTCCCGCACCTTCGCCCTACCCTGGCTGGCATGGACCACTACGCCAACGCCGTCCGAGCGGAACCGGGGGTTTGCTGGCGGATGGTCAGCCGGGGACCGGGCTACCGCGTCGACACTCCGACCGACTGCCTCGAACCCGTGCGGTGGATCGGGCGAGCAATGGTCGGCCGCAAGCGGATGCGGCTGTGGAGCTGCGTTGGACACGCCGAGGGCCTCGAGGACCTGCGCCCGCTCGGGCGTTGAGGTTGGAGGCTTTGCCGACGTCCGGAGCATTGCCGAGGTATCTGGCGCTCGACGGACCCGGCAGTAATGAGAGCATCGGCAGGCGCCTGGGCTGACTTGAGGACTCCCGAACGCTGTGGCTCCCCCCACGTTCGCCCCTGTGCCCCGCTACGGCTCCGCGTGGGGGTTAGGTGCCGGGCCAGTCCCCATAAGTCCAGGGTCGGCGCAGAAGAACCGGGGTTTCACTTTCCACCCATCGGGCATTGAATAGCCCTGTTGACGCCAGACGTTGGCGCGATGCAGTGGTCGGGGTCCACCAACCCCGTATCAGCCCCCACAGGGGAGAGCTATGAACGGCAACGACGTGATCGACTGGGCGGAAGCGGTCACCGACCACGAGCGTCGGCGGATGCGGCTCGAGGAGTGCGAGCACCAACTGCTCGCCCTGACGGCGTGGGCACGGTACCTCGAGGCCCGAGTCGACCGCTTGAGCCAGGGTGCCGAACCTTGAGCGACCCAGTGATCGACCTACCCCGACTGGCTGTCGCCACGGTGTGCCTGTACGAGGCGTCGGCCATCCTGACGCCGCCACCCCACCGTGTCCGCGCTCTGTTGGCGCCGGCGGGTGCTCACCCCCGTGATCCTGCTCGGGCTGGCAGCTCACCTGCTGAGACCGCCGGACCACCAGTAGCCCGTCCCATCCGCCTATGTCGGAGGTTGCATGGTATCCGGACGTTCGCCCAGGCCCACGGTCAGACAGCGCCGGGGAGAACGCTTCATTGAACCGCCCCGGCAGCGTGAGTCCCTGGCAGCAGGACATGGGTGCCACCGAGTGGATCGGCGGTCAGCCGACCGACAGCATCCTCACAGGATGGAGTTACGCGTCAGTCGCTCTCGCTCACTGCGACCAGGCGCCGTAGCCCGGTTCATATCCGGCAGCGATACCCAACACCCCGCCCAGGTTC
>PLHF01000011.1 GCA_003138855.1 Acidimicrobiaceae bacterium
GCCGGTCACGTCGGAGCCGGTCGTTTCGGCAGTGACCGAGCCGCCGGCTCCCCAGCCGCTGGCCTGGCCCGTGGACCCGACCGATGTCACTCCGCCCTCGGGGATGCCGCCGGTGGAGCCGGACTCCCCTCCGGTGACGGTCGGCTCGTCGGTTGCCGACTCGGTGCCGTCCCCGTCGACCGGAGTGTCGGAAGTTTCCCCTGAGGAACTCACCGAGGAGTCGCCCCATCCCGACTTCTGGTCGTTGAACCCCAGGCCGCCGTCAGGGCCCCCACCGACCTGGGTCACCCCGGTCACCCGGCGCGAGCCCCCGTCGCCGTCAGATTCCGGCTGAACCTCCTCACCCTGGTCCGACGCGGATCCACGTGTCGTCTGCCGCCCCTCCGGGAGGGCCGGCAATGCTACCGATGATGCGTCCTCGTCGTCCGCATAGGGATTGCCCAAGATGTTCCGGGCCATGTCGATGACCACGGCGCTGTCGGCATCCTCCTTGGTGACCACGCCCAACAAGGGCGCGGCCAGCAGTCCGGTGACGATCCCGGTTTCCGCCATCGACTCGGCCTGGACGACGCTCCACTCCCACAGCCGCTTCACCATGTCGGGGCTCGAAGCCTGCTTCGGGGGGAACTTGAGCCAGCAGTTGACCGTGGCGTGGGCCAGCCCTGTGGCCGCAGGGAAGAGCCAGATCAGCCGGTAGTTGCCGGTCGAGTCGATGACGATCGCCGCAATGTAGGCAAGGACCACGCTGCAGAGGTTGAACGGGGACAACAGGACGCCGAGCCGCTCGCCGAGGCCGCCCGCCCGGGGCAGCAGCTGCAGGAGCAAGGGAGCCATCACGATGATGTAGGCGCCGATGAACGGCGCCCCGATGTAGCTCAGGACCACGGCCTGCCAGATGTGGGTGTCGAAGTACTGCACACCGGCGAGAACCGCACCGACCAGTGGCGCGCCGACTGCCAGCTGCATCGGGGACAGCTTCCGGCTGAGTGGCACCCCGAGGGCGATGCCGATCAGGAAGACCGGCAGTCCGGTGGCCAGCCCGGCGATGGTCTGGGCACTGGCACCCGCGTGCAGGATCCGCTGGAAGAAGAGGATGGCGACGTAGGCGGTGGATCCGACCCCGGACCAGAACAGCAGCGAACCGGCGACCAGGACCTTGGCGTTGGGCCCGGAGAGGATGTCCCGCAACTCGTCGAGTGTCGGCCGGGCCCGCTCCTTGCGATCGGCCTCCGCTCCGAACGAGGCGGCCGGTGCCTCGCGGACCAGGAGCAGCACCGCGATGCCCACCGCCACCATGATCACCGCCGCCACTTGGAAGGGCAGGTTCCAGGTGGCGGGATCGTTCTGCTTCCAGGAGGCGATGACCGTGCCCTTGATAGCCAGGCTGGCCAACGTGCCGAGCACGGTCGTCAGGAGCAGGGCTTTGATCCACCGGCTCCTTCCGAACACCTCGGGCACCACGGCAACGTTGGTCAGGGTGAAGACGGACGCCGCCTGGCTTGCGATGAGGATCATCAGCACCAGGAGCCAATAGCCGCCGACCACGGTGAACATCCACGTGGCGATGCCCATCACCATGAGGCTGCCGGCCATGTAGGGCGTACGGCGGCCCACCCGGCTGCGGGTCCGGTCGCTCAGCCTGCCGGCCACCGGATAGGTGATCCAGCTGAGCAGCCGGTCTGCGGTGAGGGCGAAGGTGACCGCCAGTGCGCCCGACGCCCGCTGCTGCACGTAGAGGGTGATCAGGACCCCGGAGACGGCCAGATTGGCCCGGGGGCCCACCAGTCCGATCGACAGGCCGATGAAGCTGCGCACCCGGGAGGCATCGATGCCCCCGATGCCTTTGGTGCCTTTGGCGCCGTCAGAACCGAGGGACGGATCGGACATCGGGCCGTCCAGGTGCCCGGAGGAGGGTGCGGGCTGGTGCGGTGGACCGGGGACCGGCCCCTGCCCGTCGTCGGTCGCCCCGTTCACCCCTCGGCGTCGGTCCCGGACGGAGCGTCGGGTTGGGCCGGCGTCCCACCGTTGGCGCCGGCCGACGAGGCTGCCTCGGCCCCAGCGCGCTGCGCGCCGTCGATCTGCACATAGGCCAGGCGCAATTGGCTCAGACCGTCCTTCAGCTGCCCCTCGGTCTCGCCGAGCCGGCCCTCGAGGCCGTCGACCAGGCAGCCCAGAGCGTCGATGGCCAGGCGGGCCTGGTCGAGCAGGGGGGGCAGCTGGGAGAGGTAGACCGCAGCCAGCTCGAAGAGCCCGTAGCAGTGATTGGCCACCACGATCTCGACCGGGGAATTGGCCAGTTCGGTCCGCATGGCCTCGACCTCAGCGGCCAGGCCGTCCTCGTTCATGTCCGGCGGGAGATCGCTTCCGTCGCCGCGGTTACCGGCGGGTGCCCCACCGCCGCCTTCCGTGGAGGGTCGTCCGACCGGTCGTTCGCCATCAGGTGTCCATAGTGAGCTCACGACTGGTAGCCTAAAGCAACTGACAGACGAGGAAGCGGGGTATCGCGGTTTGAAACCCCCACCCGGCCACGAACGAGCATCGTGCGTGCGCCGGGTCAATTGGATCGGTTCCCGACGCGAGTCGTGGGAGCCGGTGGTGGCTCCGCTCCTTATTCGTAGGCCACGGGAGGTCCGTGACCCGAAGACAGGGAGTGAACTCGAATAGCAGCCACCATCACCACAAACGAGCCTCGTATCAACGACCGTATCCGCGCCCGTGAAGTGCGCCTGGTCGATCCCGACGGAGAGCAGCTTGGCATCAAGCCGCTTCCTGAGGCGTTGGCCATTGCCCGCGAGCTGGATCTCGATCTCGTAGAGGTCGCACCGGGCGCCAACCCGCCGGTCTGCCGCATCATGGACTACGGGAAATTCAAGTTCGATGCAGCCCAACGGGCCAAGGAGTCGAGGCGCAAGGCGATCCACGTCGGGATCAAGGAGATGAAGTACCGGCCGAAGATCGGCCCGGGCGACTTCGACACCAAGACCCGACAGGTTGCCAAGTTCCTCGAGGAGGGTCACAAGGTCAAGATCACCATCATGTTCCGTGGACGTGAGGTGTTCCATCCCGAGTTGGGCAAGAAGATCCTCGATCGGATCGCCGAACAGATGGACGGCATGGGGAAGTCCGAGGCCGTCCCCCGGCTCGACGGCCGGAACATGGTGATGGTGCTGGCACCGGACAAGAGGGCCAAGCAGTCGGCTGCATCAAAGGGCCCCGTCCACGAGGGAGCAGGTGTCAACGGCTCTGGCCCTAAAGGCGGGTCGGCCGAGGTGACCACGGTCACGGAGACGGCACCGGCGGCGACAGGACTGGCAGTGACGGTCCAGACGGAGACAGATCGACCAGCAACAGCCCAACCAGCGGCGGCCAGCGACGACACCACGCCGGCCGGGCCGGCTGGCGTCGAGCCAGATGCGGTGGCGGGCCAGAGCCCGGCGGACGAGCAGAGCGAAGGAGAGGGATAGCACCATGCCGAAGATGAAGACCGACAGCGGGGCCCGCAAGCGGGTAAAGGTGACCGGATCGGGCCGACTGCGCCGTCGCAAGGCGTTTCGCTCCCATCTACTCGAGCACAAGTCGAGTGAGCGCAAGCGCCGGCTCGGTCGGGAGACGGACTTCTCGCCCGGCGACGCCCGCCAGGTCAAGCGAATGCTCGGCAGGTAGTACCGGCGGTGTGCACCACCGGTGACCGCTGCTCCCTCACGGGTCGGCTGCGACCCGGTGGCCGCGGCCCCCTGTGTCCGGCCGCCGCTCCTGCAGTGAGGAGCGGGGTGGTGAGGTCCCCCGCCGCACCGCCGCCGCACCCCGTCGAGCGCATCCGGATCCGATCCGGCCGGCGCTCTCCACCAGGTCGATCAGGCCCCATACGAAAAGGAGTTGTCCCATGGCCCGAGTCAAGGGTGCAGTACACGCCAAGAAGCACCATCGCGCCATCCTCGAGCAGGCACAGGGTTACTACGGCAACAAGAGCCGTTCGTTCCGTGCTGCCAACGAGCAGGTCATGCACTCGATGCAGTACGCCTACCGGGACCGCCGTGCCCGTAAGGGCGACTTCCGCCAGCTCTGGATCCAGCGGATCAACGCGGCGGCCCGGCTCAACGGGACGAGCTACAGCCGGTTCATTGCCGGTCTCCACCGTGCCGAGGTCGAGGTCGACCGCAAGGTGCTGGCCGACCTGGCGGTGACCGAGCCGGATGCCTTCGCGTCACTGGTCACGGTGGCCAACGAGGCGCTCGCCGGCGCCCATTCGAGCGCCGAGGCCGGTTCCTGACCCAGGACGGGCTCTCCTTCACCCACCAACGGGTCCGACGGGTCCGCCAGCTCCTGCGCAAGCGCAGCCTGCGCAGCGCGGAGGGCGCGGTGGTGGTCGAGGGTGTTGAACTCCTGTCGGTGGCCCTGGGTGCCGGAGCACCGGTCGAATCGGTGTATCTGGCGCCCGAGGGGCGGTCCAATGCTGCGGTTGCCGAAGTGGTGGATCGGGTGTTCACCCGAGGTGCCCGGGTGTTCGACCTGGCCCCCGGGGTCATGGAGCGGATCGCCGACACCGTCACCCCGCAACCGCTCCTGGCCGTCGTCGGCTTCGTGCCGGCCGTCCTCGAGGATGTCCGGGACTGCTCGACGCTCCTCGTCTGTGTCGACGTACGCGACCCGGGCAATGCCGGGACGATGATCCGCACCGCCGATGCGGCCGGGGTCGACGCGGTGGTGTGCTGCGACGGCACTGTCGATCCCACCAACCCGAAGAGCATCCGCGCGTCTGCCGGCTCGCTCTTCCACCTTCCAGTTGTGGCCGGGGGGGAGGCGGGAGCGGTGCTCCGGGTGCTGCGGGAGTGGGGATTCACGACCGTGGGCACTGTCGTCCGGGGTGGCGTCGACTACGCGGCATTCGATTGGAACCGGCGGGTGGCGATGGTCTTCGGCAACGAAGCCTCGGGGCTGGGCGACAGCGTGGCCGGTGGGCTCGATGCGGCCGTTTCGGTTCCGATGGCCGGGCGCGCCGAGTCGCTCAATGTGAGCGTGTCGGCAGCGGTGCTCTGCTTCGAGGCCCTGCGCCGGCGCCGCGCCGGCGGTGACGCGAGTCCCCACGTGGCGAGCGATGGCATTCCGCGTTCTACGATGCCCGGCATGGAAGCAGCCCCGACGGGCCCACCCGAGCGGAACGGGGAGGGCTCCCCGTGAGCGACGCCCTCGACATCGACGCCCTGGTCCGCGAGGCCAGGTCCTCCATCGACGCTGCGCAGACGACCGAGGATATCCGCCAGGTCACGGCCAGGGTGTCCGGGAAGAAGTCGCCGTTGGCCGAGGCCCATCGCTCCCTCGGAGGGCTCGATCCCGAAGTCCGAAAGGAGCTGGGCCGCCGCCTGCACGAGGCCCGGAGCACCATCGAGGAGCTGGTCGAGCGGCGGCGAACGGAGATCTCCTTCGAGGAGCTCTCCCGGGAGATGGCCCATTCCCGGATCGACCTCACCGAGTTCATCCCCGGTTTGATCGCCGCACCTCCGGCCCGGGGCCACCTCCATCTGGTGTCCCAGACCCGCGACGAGCTCGAGGATGTGTTCGTGGGCATGGGTTTCGAGGTGGCCGAGGGCCCCGAGATCGAAACCGACTGGTTCAACTTCGGCGCTCTCAACATTCCCCCGGCCCATCCGGCCCGGGGGATGTGGGACACCTTCTACCTCGACCTGGGCGAGCCGGAGACCACACTGCTCCGGACCCACACCTCCCCGGTCCAGATCCACCTGATGGAACAGGCCGTGGTCGACGGCGGCCTCCCCATCCATGCGGTGATGCCCGGTCGTTGCTACCGCAGGGACACCCCCGACGCCCGGCACCTCCCGGTGTTCCATCAGATCGAGGGGCTGGTGGTGGACAAGGACATCACCTTCTCGGACCTGGCCGGGACCATCGAGGTGTTCACCTCCGCCTACTTCGGGCCCGACATCCATTCGCGTCTGCGGCCGGCCTACTTTCCGTTCACCGAACCGTCGGCCGAGTTCGAAGTCACCTGCACCATCTGCCACGGCGAGGGGTGCCGGACGTGTTCGATGACCGGATGGATCGAGCTCGGCGGCTGCGGAATGGTCGACCCGGCGGTATTCGAGGCGGTCGGCATCGACGGCGACGAGTGGACCGGATTCGCCTTCGGGTTCGGGATCGACCGGTGTGTGCAGATGCGCCACCAGATCGCCGACATGCGCGCCCTGATCGAGAACGACATCCGTTTCCTCCGCCAGTTCTGATGCGCGGATTCTGAGAGGACAACTGTGCGCGTTCCGCTTTCGTGGCTCCGGGACTTCGCCCCCTTCGAGGGGGAACCGGCCATGCTGGCCGCCACTCTCGACGACCTCGGCCTCGTCGTCGAGGAGGTCGAAGTGGTCGGGGAGGGTCTTGCCGACGTGGTGGTGGCCCGGGTGGACGGCATCAGTGCCATCGAGGGGGCCGATCGGATCCGACGGGTGCTCGTGGACGACGGCAGCGGCCCGATCGAGGTGGTCTGCGGCGCATGGAACTTCGTCGTGGGGGACCTGGTGGCTCTGGCCCCGGTGGGTGCCGTGCTCCCCGGGGGCTTCGAGATCGGCCGTCGCAAGATGAAGGGCGTCGTCTCCAACGGGATGCTCTGCTCGGGCAGGGAGCTGAGGCTGTCCGACGACCACGAGGGGATCCTGCGCCTGAACGACCTAGAGGGCGCCGACGTGGGTCGCGCCCTGACCGCTGTCCTGGGCATCGAGCCCGACGTCGTGTTCGACGTGACGGTCGAGGCAAACCGGCCCGACGCATGGAGCATCGCCGGCGTTGCCCGCGACCTGGCGGCCAGACTGGGGGTGCCCTTCTCCATCCCCGAGACCGCCGCGCCCGACGGCGTCGCCGATGATTCGGGTTCCGGCTCGACCGATGCCGACGGTCCGCCGGTCGAGACGCTGGCCTCGGTGCAGGTCGAGGACCTCGAACTGTGCCCCCGTTTCACCGCCCGGGTGATCACCGGGGTGGCCGTGTCGGACTCGCCACGGTGGTTGGCCCGACGGTTGACGCTGGCCGGGATGCGGCCCATCAACAACGTGGTCGATGCGTCCAACTATGTGATGCTCGAGTTGGGGCAGCCTACCCACCCCTACGACCTGGACCGGCTGGCCGGCCACGGCCTGGTGATCCGGCGCGCCCGCCCGGGCGAGCAGATGACCACCCTGGACGGCGTGGCCCGCATGTTGGGCCGGCCCGGCCCCGGCCTCGGCGACAGCGGCCAGGACTGCCTGATCTGCGATGCCGTCGGTGACCCGGTGGCCATCGGGGGTGTAATGGGCGGGGCATCGTCGGAGATCGACGGCTCCACTTCCCGGGTGCTGCTCGAGGCCGCCTACTTCGTGCCGATGGCCATTGCCCGCACGTCCAAGCGCCTGGCACTGCGCACCGAGGCCTCCGCCCGGTTCGAGCGGGGATGCGACCCGGCGGGGATCGACCGTGCCGTCGACCGGTTCTGCCAACTCCTCGGCCTCACCGCCGGAGCGTCCATGGCCGTGGCCACCGGGGCCATCGATGTGGTCGGCGACGTTCCCGGACCGGTGGAGATGACCGTGCGCCCCTCGAAGGTGAACGCGTTGCTCGGAACCGAGTTCACGGCGGCGGGCATCGCCGGGCTCCTGGACCCGCTGGGCATCGACGCAGCACCCTCCTCCGACCGCGTCGACGGGCCATTGCGGGTGACGGTACCGACCTACCGGCCGGACATCCGACCGCTGCCGATGGGTGAGGCCGACATCGCCGAAGAAGTGGCCCGGACCTACGGGTACGCCCGACTGCCGCGACGGATGCCGTCGTGGCCGCAACCCGGTCGCCTCACCTCGTACCAGCGGGACCGGAGGGTGTTGAAGGACGTGCTGTGCGGGCTCGGTGCCACCGAGGCGTGGACCACGACCTTCGTGAGCGAGTCCGACCAGGTCGATGCCGGCTTCGACCCGCCGTATGTCGAGGTGGCCAATCCGCTGGTGGAGGCGGAGCGGTTCCTCCGGTCGTCCCTGGCCCCGGGTCTGATCCGTGCGGTCCTGTACAACCGGGAGCGCCGCCAGGGTGACGTGCGGTTGTTCGAAGTGGGCACGGTCTTCCAGTATCCGGAGGGGCCCGTCATCGATCCGGGGGGAGGCCCCCTGGCCGACACCTCCGAGCGGCTCAGTGCAATCTTCGCCTGCGAGGGTGACGACGCCTGGACCACGGTGGCCGCCTGGCGCACCATCGCCGAGGCCCTCGGCCTGGCCGAGTGGGTCATGTGGGACCACGCGCATCTGGGCCGTGCCTCCCGGGTGCTCCACGACTACCGCTCCGCCGCGCTTGTGAGCATCGTCACCGGGCCGGAGGGCGGTGCCACCTCGGTGCATCCCACCGTGCTCGGCGTCCTCGGCGAGCTCGATCCCTTCCTGGCGGGCCGGTTCGGCCTGGACAATCCCGACGGGCGACCCCGCCGGGTGGGCTGGCTCGACCTCGACGTCGGGGTGCTGCTGGACCGCCATCGGGTGCCCCGCCGTCCCGCTGAGGCGCGGCCGATCAGCCGGTTCCCCTCGTCCGACATCGACCTGGCCTTCGTGGTCGAGGACCCGGTTGCGGCAGGGGCGGTCGAGCGGACCCTGCGAACGACCGGGGGTGCGCTGCTGGAGTCGGTCGAGCTGTTCGACGTCTACCGGGGTCCGTCCGTGGCCGAAGGGGCCCGCAGCCTGGCATTCCGGCTGCGCTTCTGTGCTCCGGACCGCACGCTCACCGACGAGGAGATCGGCAGCCTCCGGTCGGCCTGCATCCAGGCCGTGGAGCAGGGGCACCACGCCGTGCTGCGTTGACGCCCCGACCCGTGCTCCCGGCGCCCGGTGGCGGTCAGGTAGGGGGAGGAGACCTGTGAGCCGACCGCAGACCCGCTACGACGGGCAGATCGCCGTCGTCACCGGTGCCGGCTCCGGCATCGGGAACCAACTGGCGAGGGATCTGGTGGAACGGGGGGCGCAGGTAGTCGGTGTCGACGTCCGCACGGGACCGTTGAGCGGAGCTGCGGGGATCACGGCGATTCACTGCGACCTCGCCGATGTCGGCTCCTACGAGCGTGTGCTCGCCGGGATCGAGGCCGAACACGGGCGGGTGGACCTCCTCGCCAACGTGGCCGGCGTCGACGAGCCGGTCTCGGCAATCGACGTGGAACTGGCGTTCTACCGCAAGATCGTCGAGGTGAACTTCTTCGCCGCGGTCGCAGGGACGATCTGCGTCCTTCCGGGGATGGCACGGCGGGGGTTCGGAAGCGTCCTCAACTGCTCGAGTGACAGCGTGCGGTCCCCGATCGCACACGAGTCGGCCTATGTCGCCTCGAAGGGGGCTCTGAGCGCGTTCACCGAGAGCGTGGCCCTCGAGGTCCGGCCGTCCGGCGTGCACGTGCATATCCTCTACCCCGGGTTCGTCGAGACTCCACTGGCGATCCGTTCACTCGAGCGGGGCATGAAGCGCCCCCCGAAGGCGGTCCGCCGCACCACCGCGCAGGTCTCCGCTGCCGCGCTGGACGGCATCGGCGGGCGGGCGATCGAGATCAACGCAGCCAGGGCCGCGGCCATGACCCCGCTGCTCCGCATCCTGGCACCGCCGATGTACCGACGGGTCATGGCGGGACGCTCGATGCCGATGTGAGTCGGGGTTTCCCACTCATCCACCCGGAGTGATCGCACGGTGATGGTCGTCACGAAAGCCGGACACCGGCCTGCTGACGGCGGATCGCCGATCGGGAGGTGCCGGCATCGGAGCGTCCATCTCCTCGAGCAGGGCACGCGATGCGGGGCCGAGCCACGGCACCAGACGCCGGTAGTCCTCGGGAGAGAAGCTGTCGAAGAAGGCGCCGGCCAGCGTCTCCAGCGCGCCCTGATCCTCAGGGTCGAGGTCGTCGATGCACGCCTCGATGGTCCCGAGGGCCCGTCGCACCGCGTCGGCCTCGGTTTCGAGCAGTGACAGACGCTCGGCGACGAAGTCGGCCAGCTCGATGAGGACGAGCGCCTCCCCGGGGTCATCCCCGCAGGCGTCGACCAAGTCGTGGTACGCCGCCAAAAACTCGGGGAGCCGTCGGAGAAGGGCAACGGCCAGGGGCAGGTGGTCCGGTGGAGGCTGGGGGCCGGACGAGGTTCCGAGGAAGGCCACGGGCGTGCTCCATGCTCGAGCAGTGAGGGCCGTTCGAGCTGCTTCCCGTGATCGGCGAGTCGGGTGGTGCGAGGTGACGTCGATTCCGAACATACCGATCGGGGGGAGGACGGTCAAGGGTCGGAACCGGCGGTCCGGAGTCGGCCGGGGCGTGAGGCCCTCCGACAGTGCCGGATTGCATAATCATGCGAATACGTGAATATACTTGCGCCATGCGTGGCCACCCATGACGGTCAAGGTCGGAGTCGTCGGGGCGTCGGGGTACGCGGGCATCGAGCTCCTGCGCCTGTGCGCGGGGCATCCGGATCTGGAGGTGGCGGTGGCCACGGCCGGCGCCAACAGCGGTGAGCCGGTCGCCCGCCACACCCCGTCGCTGGCGGCCGCCTATCCCTCGCTCTCCTACGCGCCCACCAATGCGTCCGACCTGGACGGCCTGGATCTGGTCTTCCTCGCCCTTCCCCACGGCCAGTCCCAACACCTGGTCCCGGAGCTGCTGCCCAGGGCCGGCGTGATCGTGGACCTCGCCGCGGACTTCCGGCTCCACGATCCCGCCCTCTACCCGGCCTGGTACGGCGAGTCGCACGCTGCCCCCGAGCTGCTCGGCCGGTTCGCCTACGGGCTGCCCGAGCTCCACCGCACCGAGTTGCAGGGGGAGCGGCTGATCGCCGCCCCCGGCTGCTATCCCACCGCCGCCATCTTGGCGCTGGCTCCCCTGGTCGAGGCCGGGGTGCTGGCCCGGCCCGGCGGTCCGAACGATCCGGGCGGGCCGGTGCCGCCCTTCGTCGTGGATGCCGCCAGCGGCGTGTCCGGGGCTGGAAGGGCCCCCAGGGACAACCTCCACTTCGGCGCCGTGGACGAGGACTTCGTCGCCTACGGCCTGCTCGATCATCGGCACACCGCCGAGATGGAACAGGGCCTCGGGGCTCCGGTCCTGTTCACCCCCCACCTGGCGCCGATGGTGCGGGGCATCCTGGCCACCTGCTACGCGCGTCCGGCCCCGCCGGTCGGGGAGCCGGGGGCACTGAGCACCGACGCTGCGATGGGGATCCTCCACGACCGCTACGACGGCGAACCGTTCGTAGTGGTCACCGCCGATCCGCCGTCGACCAAGGCCACCAGCGGGTCCAACTGCGCCCAGGTGACCGTCAGGGTGGATCCCCGGACGGGCTGGGTCCTCGCCATCGCCGCCATCGACAATCTCGTCAAGGGCGCCTCCGGGCAGGCAGTCCAGTGTGCCAACCTTGCCCTCGGCCTGCCCGAGGGCACTGGACTACCGAATGCAGGGGTCTATCCATGAGCATCACCACACCGCGGGGCTTCGTCGCTTCGGGACTGGCATCGGGCATCAAGGCCTCAGGGGCGCTCGACCTGGCCCTGCTGGCCACCGATGACGGCGTGGCCGTCCCCACGGCCGCCACCTTCACCGGCAACCTGGCTGCCGCCGCACCGGTGCAGATCAGCCGGTCCCACATGGCCTCCAACGGTGGCAGGGCGACGGCGGTGGTGGTGAGCAGCGGCAATGCCAATGCCGCTACCGGCGAACGCGGACGGGACGACGCGCAGCACATGTGTGACCTGGTGGCCCGAGGGCTCGACGTGCCGGTCGAGCAGGTCCTGGTCTGTTCCACCGGGCTCATCGGCATCCGCCTGCCCATGGCACCCATCGAGGCGGGCATCCCCGGGTTGGTGGCCGCCCGTGCCGGGTCGGCCGAGGCTGCGGAACGCGCCGCCACCGGCATCCTGACCACCGACTCGGGACGCAAGGAAGTGCTGATCGAGAACTCGACCTTCACCGTGGCGGGCATGGCCAAGGGCGCGGGCATGCTGGCCCCGAACATGGCGACCATGTTGGCCTTCCTGACAACCGACGCCGCCGTCGAGCCCGGTCCGCTCGCCGACCTGCTGCGCATCGCCGTGCGCGACTCCTTCAACTCGATGACCGTGGACGGCTGCACCTCGACCAACGACACCGTGATCCTGTTGGCGTCGGGACGTGCCGGCACGGCCGATCCGAACGTGGTGGTCGACACCGTCACCGAGGCGTGTTCGACCCTGGCTGGCCAGATGGCGGCCGATGCCGAGGGCGCGTCGAAGATCTTCCAGGTCCAGGTGACCGGTGCCCGTTCGGACGGCGAGGCCCACCAGGCTGCCCGCAAGGTGGCCGAGTCCCTGCTGGTCAAGTGTTCGATCAACGGAGAGGATCCCTACTGGGGTCGGGTGGCGAGCGAACTGGGGTCTGCCGGCGTGGAGTTCGATATGGACCGGGTGGACATCGCCTACGGAGGTGTGGAGGTGTGCAGGGGTGGTGTGGGGGCAGACCACGATGCTGCAGCCGTGGCCACGCACATGGCTGGGGCACTGATCGAGATCCACTGCCGGCTGGGCCTGGCCGACGGCGATGCCGTGGTGATGGGCGTCGAGCTCGGTTACGGCTACATCGACGAGAACAGGACGACCTCGTGAGCATCGGGCCGGATCCCGTTCGGGCCGTCCACGCTCTGGCGCCGGGGGACAAGGCATCGGTGCTGGTGGAAGCGCTTCCCTATATCCGCCGGTTCTGGGGCAAGGTGGTCGTGGTCAAGTACGGCGGCAACGTGCTCGGTGCCGGTCCGGAGGGCCACGCCGCCGGTGAGGACGTGGCGCTTGCCTCCTTTGCCGAGGACATCGTGCTGATGAGGTCGGTGGGAATGCTGCCGGTGGTCGTCCACGGCGGGGGACCCCAGATCGGTGCACTCATGGAGCGGGTCGGCAAAGAGGTCGAGTTCCTCGACGGCCTCCGGGTCACCGATGCCGACACCATCGACCTGGTCCGCATGGTGCTCGTCGGCAAGGTCAACCGCGACATCGTGAGCTCGATCAACGTACACGGCGCCCTGGCAGTGGGCCTGTCCGGTGAGGATGCCAATCTGATCACCGCCACCGCACGCTCCGAAGCACTGGGCTACGTGGGCGACGTGGTCGACGTCGATCCGGTGATCGTGCACCAGCTGTTGGCCCAGGGGCTCATCCCGGTGGTGGCCACCATCGGGACCGACCAGTCGGGGCAGGCGTTCAACATCAATGCGGACACCGCTGCGGGGGCCCTGGCCGCCGCCCTCGAGGCGGAGAAGCTCGTCTTCCTCACCGACGTCGCCGGTCTGCGTGCCGTCCCTGACGATCCCTCCACACTGATCCACCAGGCCACGGCCGACGATCTCGACCACCTGGTGGCGACCGGGGCGGCGAGCAGGGGCATGATCCCCAAGGTGGAGGCGTGCGCCGGTGCGGTGCGGTCCGGCGTCGGTCGCGCTCACATCCTCGATGGCCGCACCCCGCATGCGCTGCTCCTGGAGGTCTTCACCGACGAGGGAGTGGGAACCATGGTCAAGGGGGCCGGATGACCGCCCCCCGCTCCACCATCGACCGCTCCGCCCTCATGCACAACTACGCGGAGCCGCCGGTCACCTTCGTGCGGGGCGACGGCAGCGTGCTCTACGACACGGCGGGAAAGCCGTATCTCGACTTCCTGTCCGGCCTGGCGGTGACCTCGCTGGGGCACGCCCATCCGGTGGTGGCCGATGCCGTCTCCGAGCAGGCCCACACCCTGTCCCATGTGTCCAACCTGTTCGGCACGACGGTCGGGCCCGAGGTGGCCGTGACCCTGGACCGGCTCATCGGTGGTGGGACCGAACGGGCCGGCGGCCAGGTCTTCTTCGCCAACTCCGGGGCGGAAGCCAACGAGTGCGCGATCAAACTGGCCCGCAGGTGGGCCGGTCCCGGGCGGTTCGCCGTCGTCAGCACCTGGGACGCGTTCCACGGGCGAACACTGGCCACCCTGGCGGCCACCGGGCAGAAGGAGAAGCAGACGCCGTTCCTGCCGCTGCCGGACGGCTTCCAGCACGTGCCCTTCGACGACATCGGGTCCATGGAGGCAGCCTGTGACCCCAACCTCGTGGCGGCGGTGCTGGTGGAGCCCATCCTCGGGGAGGCCGGGGTCGTGATGCCTTCCTCGGACTATCTGGGGGCGCTCCGGCAATTGTGCACCGAGCGGAACATCCTGCTGATGGTGGACGAGATCCAGACCGGGTTGGGTCGCACCGGACGCTGGTTCGGGTTCCAGCACCTGGGGGTGGAGCCCGACGTGGTGACCATGGCCAAGGCCCTCGGCAACGGCATGCCGGTGGGGGCCTGCTGGGCCCGGGCCGAGGTGGCCGCCGCCTTCATTCCGGGCGACCATGGAAGTACCTTCGGTGGGCAGCCGCTGGCCATGTCGGCGGCGCAGGCCACCTTGAAGGTCATGGAGTCCGAGGACGTTCCCGCCCGTGCCCGGCTGTCCGGTGCCCGCCTGAGCGGGGCACTCGAGAAGCTACCGGGCGTCGGCTCTGTGCGCGGCGAGGGACTCCTGCTGGCCGCTGTCCTGACCAACGAGTTCGCCGTCCCGGCGTGCAGCGAGGCCCTCGAAGCGGGGCTGGTCATCAACGCCCCCCGGGCCGACGTCTTGAGATTCGCGCCCTCGCTGCTGGTCTCCGATGCGCAGATCGATCAGGCGGTGGGCATCCTGGGGAGGATCCTCGCCCGCCTGGTGGCCGTGTCCGAATCGAATACACCGTCCAGCGGCCTCGAAAGCGCCGCGGCCGCGGCGGTACCGAACGGAGGCCCCAGTGGCAGATGAACCGACCACCGGTACCGGCCCAGCGCACCGCGGCGAGGAGATCAGCGTCGAGGTCGTGGACGGTCCCCGCAGCGTGGTGTGGCCGCAGGCGGCCAACCGGATGCGCGCAATGCGGGGGCTGTTGGCATGGGCAGTGGGGGTCGTCCCCTCGCAAGCAGGCGGTGGGGGATGACCAAGCACCAGCGACAGCACCGGATCACCAAGCTGCTGGAGACCAGGGCCGTCGGCAGCCAGGCACACCTGGTCGATCTGCTGGCCGCCGAAGGGGTCGAGGCCACTCAGACCACCGTGTCGCGCGACCTCGAGGAGCTGGGTGCCCTCAAGGTGCGCCTGCCCGGTGGAGAGACGGCGTACGCCCTGCCCGAGCTGCCGTCGCACCAGGTCGCGCCCGAGGACCATCTTCGTCGGGTGCTCGGGGAGTGGGTGGTCGAGGCCGACCATTCGGGCAACTTGATCGTGCTGCGCACACCGCCGGGCTCTGCCCATGTCGTAGGCTCGGCACTCGACCGGAGCGGCTTTCCCGGGGTGATCGGCACCGTGGCCGGGGACGACACGGTGCTGGTGGTGGCCTCGGAGGCGTCCGGGGGCGCGGCGGTGGCCGATCGCCTGACAGCGGTCGCCGGCCTCGAGCAGAACGGGTCGACACCGTCGAAGCAGCACACTCCGTCGACAGCACAGAAGTCCTCGACAGTACAGAGGCCGAAGGCGGCACAGAAGCCGAAGGCAGCACGGGCAAGGGGTAGATCATGACGCAGAGAGTGGTTCTGGCATTCAGCGGTGGACTGGACACCTCGGTGGCCGTCCGGTGGCTGATGGAGCACCAGGGGGTCGAGGTGATCGCGGTGGCGGTCGACGTCGGCCAGGCCGCCGATTCCGGGGGGGAGGACTGGGACGCCATCCGCAACCGGGCGCTGGCGGCCGGCGCCATCGAGGCAACCGTCGTCGACGCCCGCGCCGAGATGGCCGAGGACTTCTGCATGCCGGCCCTGATGGCCAACGCCAAGTACGAGGGGAAGTACCCCCTGGTGTCGGCGCTGTCCCGTCCCGTCATCGTCAGGCACCTGGTGGCCGAGGCCCGTCTGCACGGGGCGACCGCAGTGGCCCACGGGTGCACCGGCAAGGGGAACGACCAGGTGCGCTTCGAGGTGGGCACCCGCGCCCTGGCTCCCGACCTCGAGGTCATCGCGCCGGCGCGGCTGTGGGGTCTGTCACGGGAGGACTGCATCGAGTACGCCGCCAAGTGGGACATCCCGCTCTCGGTGACCAAGGAGAAGCTCTACTCGATCGACGAGAACCTCTGGGGCAGGGCCATCGAGTGCGGGGTCATCGAGGACCCGTGGAACCGGCCCCCCGAGGACGTCTATACGATGACGCGTCCAACGGCTATCGAGCCGACCGAGCTGGTCATCGCCTTCGAATCCGGTGTCCCGGTGTCCGTGGACGGGCGCGCACTCGCCCCGGCGCCGTTGATCGCCGAGGTGAACCGGATCGTCGGCTCGTACGGCTTCGGCCGGCTCGACATGGTGGAGAACCGTCGGGTGGGGATCAAGAGCCGTGAGGCCTACGAGTGCCCGGGGGCGCTCGCCCTGCTGCTGGCCCACGCCGACCTCGAGGACCTCACCCTTGAACGGGACCTCCACCACGAGAAGATCCGGCTCGAGCCGCGGTGGTCGGAACTGGTCTACGACGGCTTGTGGTTCTCGCCGCTCAAGCAGGCCCTGGACGCCTTCTTCACCGAATCGCAGCGGCATGTCACTGGCGAGGTCCGCCTCAGGCTCGACACCGGGCGATGCTGGGTCGTGGGCCGCCGCAGCACCCTGAGCCTCTACGACCACGGGTTGGCCACCTACGACAACACGGACACCTTCCGCCACGAGGACGCCGAAGGCTTCGTACGGCTGTGGGGCCTCGGCGTGGCCACGTGGTCGGCGGTGCAGGAGAGTCGCCACGGCGGCGAGGCTGCCGTGGCCGGCCCGGACCGATGACTCTGTGGCACGGCCGCCTGAGCGGCGGTACCGCAGACGTGGTCATGGACTATTCCGTCAGCCTCCACTACGACCGGCAGCTGGCGCATGACGACCTGACCGGTTCGCGGGCCCACGTCCGGGGCCTTGGAAGGGGAGGCCTGCTGAGTGAGCACGAGGTGTCCACGCTGCTCGGCGCCCTCGACCAGGTGGGGGCAGAGCTCGATGCGGGGGAGTTCCGGTTCGAGCCCGGCGACGAGGACATCCACACCGCGGTCGAGCGCAGGGTGACCGAGATCGCCGGCGATGTCGGCGCCAAACTGCACACCGGCCGCAGTCGCAACGACCAGATCGCCACCGATCTGCGGTTGTACGCCAAGCGGGAGCTGCTGGCGGTGGCCTCCGAGATCATCGCCCTGCAAGAGGTGTTGGTCCTCCGTTCCAAGGAGGCCGGCGACATCTATCTCCCCGGCTACACACATCTCCAGCGGGCCCAGCCGGTGCTGTTGTCCCACCATTTGTTGGCCCACGGGTGGGCCCTGTCCCGCGACGTCGACCGTTTGATCGCCACCGTGGGGAGGATGGACGTGTCCCCCCTGGGGGCAGGTGCGCTTGCCGGGTCGTCACTCCCTCTCGATCCCGACGGCGTGGCGGAGGACCTGGGGTTCGCCGGGCGCTTCGAGAATTCGATGGACGCGGTGTCCGACCGCGACTTCGTGGCCGAGGCGCTCTTCGACCTGGCCCTGCTGGGAGTGCACCTGTCGCGCATCGGCGAGGAGATGGTCGTGTGGTCGACCGAGGAGTTCGGGTTCGCCGTGCTCGACGATGCCTTTGCCACCGGCAGCTCGATGCTGCCCCAGAAGAAGAATCCCGACGTGGCCGAACTGGCCCGGGGGAAGACCGGCCGGCTCATCGGCAATCTGACCGGGCTCCTGGTCACCTTGAAGGGCCTTCCCCTCTCCTACAACCGGGACCTGCAGGAGGACAAGGAACCGTTGTTCGACTCGGTGGGCCAGACCCGCATGGCGCTCGCCGCCCTGTCGGGGCTGTTGGCCACTGTCAGCTTCGATGCGGGACGCATGCAAGAGGCGGCAAACGGCCCGGCGGTGGCCGCCGTGGACCTGGCCGAATGGCTGGTGGAACAGGGCATGCCGTTCCGACAGGCCCACGGCGTGGTGGGGGGCCTCGTGCGCGACTCCATCGAGCGGCACGTCCCCCTGGTCGAACTGGTCGAGGCCCACCCGGCCCTGGGCTCGGAGGCGGTGGCCCTGCTCGAGCCCGGCGTGGCCGTGACCCGTCGGACCACCCCGGGCAGTGCAGGGCCCCTGGCGGTCAAGATCCAGTTGGAGCGGTTCGTCCACCGCCTCGAGTCGGATCGGAACCGGATCGCCTTCTCGGGCTGAACCCGTCGAAGCCGGTGGTCGCTCGGTCCCGGCCGTGTAACGCGACGTCGACCCCGCGGACTGCAGGAGGTGAAGCCCTTGTGCGCACCGGTGCCACCGACCGTCGGATGCTGCCGCCGGGCTGCTGCCCGGCCGGCCATGAGCCCGAGATGGCGTAGAGTGCCGCGGCCTCGGTTGCGATGAGAAGCTGAACCGGTGGTCGTCCTTCTCCTGATCGGATTCCTCGGCGGTCTGGTCACCGGCATCTCGCCGTGCGTGCTGCCGGTGCTCCCGGTCATCTTCGCGGTCGGAGCCACCAGCGGGCTCCGGGTGGACACGGAGGCGGCCGGCGAGGGACAGGATGCCTACCCCCGGGCGGCGGCGGTGGCGGTCGACGTTGCCGTGGGCGTCGGCTCGAGGGGATCGGCCCTCCCCTCACGAGAGGACGGTGCGTCGGTGCCCACCGTGGGCCCGGCTGGCCCGGACACCCGAGTGGCAGACGCCGACAGCATCGAGGCCCCGTCGATAAGCGACGCAGAGGCTCGGCTTGCCGAGCTGCGCAGGCGGAGCCGGCCGATCGCCGTGGTGGGTGGGCTCGTGCTCAGCTTCTCCGTCTTCACCCTCACCGGATCGTGGCTGCTCAGCATCCTCGGTCTCCCCCAGGACGCGCTCCGGTGGATCGGCCTGATCGTCCTCGGTGCGCTGGGGCTGGGCCTGATCGTCCCCGCCATCGGTGAGGCACTCGAGGTCCCTTTCGCCCGGCTCGGCCGGGGCCACCAGCACACCGAGGGAGGAGGGTTCGTGCTCGGACTCAGCCTGGGCCTGGTGTTCGTCCCCTGTGCGGGCCCGGTGCTGGCGGCGATCACCGTGGTCGGCGCCGAGCACCGGTTCGGCCTGTCCGCCCTCGTCCTCACGGTCGCGTTCGCCATGGGCGTCGCCGTGCCGCTGCTCGTCTTCGCCCTCCTGGGGCAGCGCCTCGCCGGGCACATGCAGTTGGTGCGGACGCAGGCCGCGGTCGCCCGCAGGGTGGCGGGCGTGATCCTGCTCCTGACAGCCCTTTCCATCGGGTTCAATCTGACCGCCGGATTGCAACGGGCGCTCCCCGGCTACACGGATGCCCTCCAGAAGGGCATCGAGGCCAATGCCGGCGCCAGGCAGGCCCTTGGCGGCGTGACCGGCAACGGGTCCGGTGGCGTCCTGGCCAACTGCACCGATGGAAGCCCCGTCCTGCAGCAGTGCGGGACGGCACCCCCTATCAGCGGGATCACCCAGTGGCTGAACACGCCGGACGGCAGGTCGCTGTCGATCGCGGGCCTGCGGGGGAGGGTGGTGCTGGTCGACTTCTGGACCTACTCGTGCATCAACTGCCAGCGCTCGCTTCCGCACGTCGAAGCGTGGAATCGGGCCTACGCCGCCGACGGCCTGACCGTCATCGGTGTCCACACCCCCGAGTTCGCCTTCGAGCACGTCGTGTCAAATGTGGCGGTGGCGGCCAGGCAACTCGGGGTGCTCTACCCCGTCGCCATCGACAACCAGTACGCGACGTGGACTGCCTATGAGAACTCGTACTGGCCCGCCGAGTACCTGATCGACGCCTCCGGCCGTGTACGGCATGTCGATTTCGGTGAGGGGCAGTACCAGCAGACCGAGTCGTTCATCCGGCAGCTCCTGGTGGCCGCCGACCCCAAGGTGGTCCTGCCCCGTGCAACCGATGTCGCCGACACCATGCCAACGGAGCAGACGACGCCCGAGTCCTACCTGGGCTACCAGCACCCGCAGAACCTGGCTGGCCAGACCGTGCAGGAGGACCGGATGTCCACCTACCAGGCACCGGCGTCGATACCCCAGGATGAGTACGCCTACAACGGTGAGTGGTCGATCGGGAGCGAGAGCGCGACTGCCGGGCAGGGGGCGATGCTGTCGCTCCGCTACCAGGCACGGGACGTCTACCTGGTGCTGGGGGGCTCCGGGACGATCAAGGTGTCGGTCGACGGTGTGCAGACCCGGGCCATCGTCGTCGGCGGGGTGCCCAGGCTCTACCAGTTGGTCGGATCGGACTCGTACCAGCAGCGGCTGCTCTCACTGGCGGTGTCCCCCGGGGTGCAGGCCTACGACTTCACCTTCGGGTAGGCGGCCCGGGAAGAGGCCGACGCCCTCGACCGCGGCCGCCGGGTCGGAAGATCGAGCGGACCATTGACAGGGCTCCCCTTTCGTCGTACTACTGGGCAGAAGGGTGGAACGAGGTCGACCCATGAGCGAGTCCATCGGAGCATCGCCGGATCGGACGCGAATCCGGACGGCCAGACGTTCCCGCGCACTGGTCTGCGGTGCGCTGGGCCTGGTCCTGGTGTGCACGGCAGCCTGCAGCTCGAGTGGCGGATCGTCGTCCCCCACCTCCACTGCGACGGTCTCGGGGACCACTGCTGGCGGGGGAGTGGTGTCGGTCGCCGAACGGGGCTCCCTGGGGGCGATCCTGGTCGATCGGTCGGGGGCGACCCTGTACCACTACACGCCGGACGGTACGGGGAAGACCACCTGCACGGAAGGCTGCGCCACGGCATGGCCTCCGCTGACGGTCCCGCCGGGAACGACCAGCCCCGCGGCCGGCACCGGCATCACCGCTGGGGAGTTGGGAACAATCACCCGCCCCGACGGCACGCTCCAGGTGACGTTCAAGGGAATCCCGCTCTACCGCTACGCGGGCGACACCAAGGCGGGGGACGCCAACGGCCAGGGATCCGCCGGGGTCTGGTACGTGATTGCCGGCCCGACGGGGTCAGGCGGATCGACGACGACCACCGTCAAGTCGGGCGGCGGAGGGTACTGAGCCGCCCGATGGGCGGCCCCGGACCACGAATGATCCTCACCCCGGCTCGGGGCTGATCCCTTCCCCGGGCGGGGCTGATAGCGTGGGGGCCTCGGATGCGGGTCGCCCGAGCTCAGGATTCGGATGCCCTCCGGCCCTGATTGACATGCCGGCCCGCACGCGATAGTGTAACTAGTCCTGGTGAACGGCCCGCAAGGGAGTCGCCAGGCACCTACAGAATGGGGCTCTGGCCTCTGCCTGTGGAGATTCCGGCACCAACGCCTAGCGGCGTGTGCCCGGTCGCTCCTTGAAAACGGAATAGTGATAGCCAAAAGTCAGTGCGGGCGATCGCGGGGCAACCCGAGATCGCCAGTCAATTCAAGCATTGAACGGACAATGTCTGTTCTTTGCCAGTATTCAGTTGACCGAGAGGATCAGTGTCCTCGAGGTCAGCTCTTCGATTTCGGTCAGGCCTCCGGGTCTGGACGAGGTCTCAATGGAGAGTTTGATCCTGGCTCAGGACGAACGCTGGCGGCGTGCCTAACACATGCAAGTCGAACGAGGTCCATCCGGTAGCAATACCGGTGAAGATCAAGTGGCGAACGGGTGAGTAGCACGTGAGCAACCTGCCCCGAAGACCGGGACAACACCGGGAAACCGGTGCTAATACCGGATACCCCCAGCGAGCCGCATGGCTCGGTGAGGAAATGGATTCCGCTTCGGGAGGGGCTCGCGGCCTATCAGCTTGTTGGTGAGGTAACGGCTCACCAAGGCTTCGACGGGTAGCTGGTCTGAGAGGACGATCAGCCACACTGGGACTGAGACACGGCCCAGACTCCTACGGGAGGCAGCAGTGGGGAATCTTGCACAATGGGCGAAAGCCTGATGCAGCAACGCCGCGTGAGGGACGAAGGCTTTCTGAGTTGTAAACCTCTTTCAGCAGGGACGATTGTGACGGTACCTGCAGAAGAAGCCCCGGCCAACTACGTGCCAGCAGCCGCGGTAATACGTAGGGGGCAAGCGTTGTCCGGATTTATTGGGCGTAAAGAGCTCGTAGGCGGCTTGGCAAGTCGGATGTGAAACCTCCAGGCTCAACCTGGAGTCGCCATTCGATACTGCCATGGCTAGAGTTTGGTAGGGGACCACGGAATTCCTGGTGTAGCGGTGAAATGCGCAGATATCAGGAGGAACACCAGCGGCGAAGGCGGTGGTCTGGGCCAATACTGACGCTGAGGAGCGAAAGCGTGGGGAGCGAACAGGATTAGATACCCTGGTAGTCCACGCCGTAAACGTTGGGCACTAGGTGTGGGGACCTATCGACGGTTTCTGTGCCGCAGCTAACGCATTAAGTGCCCCGCCTGGGGAGTACGGCCGCAAGGCTAAAACTCAAAGGAATTGACGGGGGCCCGCACAAGCGGCGGAGCATGTGGCTTAATTCGATGCAACGCGAAGAACCTTACCTGGGTTTGACATGTAGGGAAAAGCCGTAGAGATACGGTGTCCTTCGGGGTCCTACACAGGTGGTGCATGGCTGTCGTCAGCTCGTGTCGTGAGATGTTGGGTTAAGTCCCGCAACGAGCGCAACCCTTATTCTATGTTGCCAGCGCGTAATGGCGGGGACTCGTAG
The DNA here is from genome assembly GCA_003138855.1 of Acidimicrobiaceae bacterium. Lineage (GTDB taxonomy): Bacteria > Actinomycetota > Acidimicrobiia > Acidimicrobiales > RAAP-2 > Bog-756. The sequence goes on from PLHF01000011.1 coordinate 22,580, forward strand.
GAGACTGCCGGGGTCAACTCGGAGGAAGGTGGGGACGACGTCAAGTCATCATGCCCCTTATATCCAGGGCTGCACACATGCTACAATGGCTGGTACAACGGGTCGCTAATCCGCGAGGAGGAGCTAATCCCCAAAGCCAGTCTCAGTTCGGATCGCAGTCTGCAACTCGACTGCGTGAAGTCGGAGTCGCTAGTAATCCCGGATCAGCAACGCCGGGGTGAATACGTTCCCGGGCCTTGTACACACCGCCCGTCACACCACGAAAGTCGGCAACACCCGAAGCCGGTGGCCCAACCTTTTAGGAGGGAGCCGTCGAAGGTGGGGTCGGTGATTGGGGTGAAGTCGTAACAAGGTAGCCGTACCGGAAGGTGCGGCTGGATCACCTCCTTTCTAAGGAGTCACTGTCTGGGCCATTCCGGTCCAGATACTCCTAGTCGATCACTGGCTATTCGCTGTCGCCCGTATCCCGCCCCCGGCGGACCGCACATCGTTTCGATGTCCCGTCCGTCAGGCCTGTGGGCTCTGTGGATGGCAGCGGGCATCACTATTCCGTTTTGAGGGAGTGACCCTCGGATCCTGCTCGATGAGCAGCCCGGGGCGATTCCGTCCCTCCGACGCGACGCCGGCGGTCCTCATCGAGGATGCAGCCGGCCTCTCGCCCGCGCGTGCAGCGCCCCCTCACCGGTCTGTTCTTTGGTGCTGGCGGCCCCGTGCGTGCGCAGTGCGCCCCTTGAGAATTCCATAGCGAGCACGAGCATCTATGTTCTCCAAGTTATAAAGAGTCAACGGCGGATGCCTTGGCGCCTGAAGCCGAAGAAGGACGTGGGAGGCTGCGATAAGCCACGGGGAGCTGCCTACCAAGCGCGGATCCGTGGATGTCCGAATGGGGAAACCCGGCACCCGTCATGGGGTGTCACCCTGGTCTGAACGCATAGGACCAGTGGAGGGAACCGGGGGAATTGAAACATCTCAGTACCCCGAGGAGAGGAAAACAACAGTGACTCCCTGAGTAGCGGCGAGCGAAACGGGATGAGCCTAAACCGAGTTGGTGTTAAAGCCTGATGGCGTTGCCAATTCGGGGTTGTGGGAGCCGATAGAAGGTGCATCAGAACCTTCACGGAGTTACAAAACCAATTGCTTAGTGGAAGCATCCAGGAAAGATGCGCCGCAGAGGGTAACAGCCCCGTACACGAAAAGCATTGGACTCCGATCGGATTTCCCGAGTAGCGCCGGATCCGGGAAAGCCGGCGTGAATCTGCGAGGACCACCTCGTAAGGCTAAGTACTCACAGGCGACCGATAGTGAACTAGTACCGTGAGGGAAAGGTGAAAAGTACCCCGGGAGGGGAGTGAAATAGTACCTGAAACCGTTGACTTACAATCAGTCAGAGCGTCGTCGGCACTTTGTGCCGGCCGTGATGGCGTGCCTTTTGAAGAATGAGCCAACGAGTTACGGTGTGTGGCGAGGTTAACCTGCGAAGGGGAGCCGAAGCGAAAGCGAGTCTTAATAGGGCGAATTAGTCGCATGCTGTAGACCCGAAGCCGAGTGAGCTAGCCATGGGCAGGCTGAAGCGGGGGTAAGACCCCGTGGAGGGCCGAACCCACCCTGGTTGAAAACAGGGGGGATGACCTGTGGTTAGGGGTGAAAGGCCAATCAAACTCGGTGATAGCTGGTTCTCCCCGAAATGCATTTAGGTGCAGCGTCGGGCGTTCAGCATCGGAGGTAGAGCACTGAATGGGCAAGGGGGCCTACAAGCTTACTGACCCCAATCAAACTCCGAATGCCGATGCTTTAGAGCCTGGCAGTGAGACTACGAGGGATGAGCTTCGTTAGTCGAGAGGGAAACAGCCCAGACCGCCAGCTAAGGCCCCTAATTTTTGACTAAGTGGAAAACGATGTGGGAACGCGAAGACAGCCAGGAGGTTGGCTCAGAAGCAGCCATCCTTAAAAGAGTGCGTAATAGCTCACTGGTCGAGTGGTCCTGCGCGGACAATGTAACGGGGCTCAAGTCAAAAGCCGAAGCTGCGGATTTCCATTCCGCCTGAATTTCGATTCGGGAGTGACGGAGTGGGAGTGGTAGGGGAGCGTCGATCCTGCTGAGAAGCGGCGGTGGAAACCGTCGTGGAGCGTGGTCGAGTGAGAATGTTGGTATGAGTAGCGAGAGAGGGGTGAGAAACCCCTCCGCCGTAAGCCCAAGGGTTCCTGGGGAAGGCTAATCCTCCCAGGGTAAGTCGGGAGCTAAGGCGAGGCCGAGAGGCGTAGTCGATGCACAACTGGTTGATATTCCAGTACTTCCGTGTCCGCGCCCATTCCAATACCGGTGTCCTAAGGGGCTGTCCTTCGGGGCGAACCGACCGACCCGGTGGCGGAAAGCGAAGGAGGGACGCAGGAGGGTAGGTGAGCCCAGGCGTTGGTTGTCCTGGGGTAAGCGTGTAGGGGGAGGTCCAGGCAAATCCGGACCTCATCAACCCTGAGACGCGATGCCGAGCCACACCAGGCGAAGTCACTGATCCCATGCTGCCGAGAAAAGCTTCTAGCGAGCTGACGCGGAACCCGTACCCCAAACCGACACAGGTGGGCGGGTAGAGAATACCAAGGCGATCGGGAGAACTGTGGTTAAGGAACTCGGCAAAATACCTCCGTAACTTCGGGAGAAGGAGGGCCTCACTAGGATGACGAACTTCGCGTTCCGAGTCTGAAGAGGCCGCAGAGAATAGGGGAAAGCGACTGTTTACTAAAAACACAGGAGCGTGCGAAGTCGTAAGACGATGTATACGCTCTGACGCCTGCCCGGTGCCGGAAGGTTACGGGGAAGGGTTAGCCCTCGGGCGAAGCTCTGAACCTAAGCCCCGGTAAACGGCGGCCGTAACTATAACGGTCCTAAGGTAGCGAAATTCCTTGTCGGGTAAGTTCCGACCTGCACGAATGGCGTAACGACTTTCCTACTGTCTCAACCACAGACCCGGCGAAATTGAAGTACGAGTAAAGATGCTCGTTAGCTGCATCAGGACGGAAAGACCCCGTGGACCTTTACTACAGCTTGCTGTTGAGTTTTAGTTCATATTGTGTAGGATAGGTGGGAGACTTTGAAGCATTGGCGCCAGCCAGTGTGGAGTCAACCTTGAAATACCACCCTTTATGTGCCGGAACCCTAACCTCGGTCCGTTATCCGGATCAGGGACAGCGTCAGGTGGGTAGTTTGACTGGGGCGGTCGCCTCCTAAAGTGTAACGGAGGCGCCCAAAGGTTCCCTCAGGCTGGTTGGCAATCAGCCGTCGAGTGCAATGGCACAAGGGAGCTTGACTGCGAGACCTACAAGTCGAGCAGGTGCGAAAGCAGGGCATAGTGATCCAGCGGTTGCTTGTGGAAGCGCCGTTGCTCAACGGATAAAAGGTACCCCGGGGATAACAGGCTCATCTTCCCCAAGAGTCCATATCGACGGGAAGGTTTGGCACCTCGATGTCGGCTCGTCGCATCCTGGGGCTGAAGCCGGTCCCAAGGGTTGGGCTGTTCGCCCATTAAAGCGGTACGCGAGCTGGGTTTAGAACGTCGTGAGACAGTTCGGTCCCTATCCGATGCAGCCGTAGGAGATTTGAGGAAGGCTATCCCTAGTACGAGAGGACCGGGATGGACGAAGCTCTCGTGTGTCAGTTGTCCTGCCAAGGGCACCGCTGATTAGCGACCTTCGGGTGGGATAAGCGCTGAAAGCATCTAAGCGCGAAGCTCGTTCCAAGATGAAATCTCCCACAGGGTTAACCTGGTAAGGCCCGTGGCCAGACGACCACGTTGATAGGCCGGAAGTGTACGTGCGGTAACGCATTCAGCTGACCGGTACTAATCGGCCGAGGGCTTGGAAACTTGCTCGTGCTCGCTATGGAACGCTCAGGGTGACCGATCTCGGTCACACCGGGCTCTGAGGCCGACCCCGGTGGTCGGGACCTCGAGCCCGAGGGCGCACAGTTTCCGGTGGCCATGGCGGCGGAGAGACACCCGTTCCCATTCCGAACACGGCAGTTAAGCCCGCCAGCGCCGATGGTACTTGGGGGGTAGCCCCCTGGGAGAGTAGGACGCCGCCGGGATTTCTCAGACAATGCCCCCCGCTCGACGGGGGGCATTGTCGCGTCCGGGGCCCGGTGGTGAGGGGCGTGCGGAGGCCGTGCCCGGTCCAAGGGGAGGGCGTCAGGGCGCCAGGGCGCTGTCAACCGGCACTGCGCCCTTGGCGGGGTCCGTGGTCGTGGCGTTGCCAGATCTGTGCGTTCTCACCGAACCCCCGGGGCAGGATCGGCAGCTGACCACGCCCGACATCCCCGATCTGCCTGGAGAAGTCCCTACCGATTGTCGTCCGCCATCCGTTCGACGTAGTCGATCAGCTCCTTCCGATAGCTGCTCGGCGGCGCTGTGCTGGTCCATGGGGAGACTGCGATGAACGATTTCCTTTGCCTCTCCCAGTGTCATGTCGCCCCCATCCCGCAGAGCCTTGATCGCCGGGATCGGTGCAAGGTGATGATCCTCGATTAGGACGTGGGCGATCTGGTCTGGAGTGTCACCGGCGTGCAGTGTTGCCTTGACAATCTCTACAGGATCCATCCCTAGAACATGCATGAGCAGGTGGCCGTCCTGGCATCAAATTGCCGAAGTGGGCCACCAACCGGCGATCCGGGGCACTGTGCTGCCTTTCGGCAAGAGTCCACGTCTGTACGATTGAGCACATGCCTGCCGTTGTCCTCCGAGGTCCAGCAAACACAGCCCCCGAGGTGATCGTTGGTCCCTTCCCGTCGATGGACCAAGCTGAGGAGTGGGCCCAGGCGCATCCTCGGGACGGTGGCTATTGCGTTGCCGAAACACTCACGGATCCAGCCGAGGTGCCCTGAGTAGTCCGCACTTCTGCAGGTCGTGCGTCCCACCCACCCTGCCATGGGGCCCGTTTCCATAGGCTCAGACGTGTGCAAACACCTCACGGATCGTTAGATGGAATCGCCTCGGCGAGCGATCCGGTGTCGTCGTTGCACAACCTGGTCGGTGATGACGCCGTCATGTTCGTCGACCTCGTCTAGCAGAGCGGGACCGTCGAGGCCTGGTTTCCGGTCGGGACGTCGATCGTCGAATCCGTCGCCGGTCCCCGACCTCCCCGATGAGCCGGTCCTCGGCCAGGTAGCGACGGGCTATCCCCGACGTGCCTGATTGAGGGCGGGGCGCAGCAACTATCAAGCGAAGCACGGTCGTGGCTGGGCGACCACACCCCGCTTGGATCCGAAGACCCGCCAAACGAGACGAGTTGGACGACCGAAGGACGGCAGGTCGACAAGCTCAAGCACCGGACGCTCTTTCACTCGGGCGACCACCCCGCAGCGCCCACACCCTGTCCGGGAGACTCGGGTCTCGACGTGGACACGGAGCATCTCGCCGACCATGTCCGCCACGCCGTGGACGATCAGTTCCGGCAAGCCCAGCAGCGGCTCACACATGCGCATAGGGTCTGACTCCAGAGGGGCTTTCCACTCTGAAGGCGTTGAACGCCGTCAGAGTGGAGAGCGCCTGCTACGCGCTCGGGGATTCCCGACTCCGCTGAATTCCGAATTGCCCTGAAGACCCGACTTTGGCGAAAAGGCGGCGCGAAACCGTCGCCCAGGATCGCCTCCGTGGCCGGCAATCGATTCGGCCGGCACCAGGGTGCGGCTCGGTGACATGGTCAACCAATTATCCGGGAGCCTCCATGTTCCGGGGGAAGCCCACTGTGTCAGGCACAGGCCTTTGTCCCCTAGTAATGGCGCCAGTCGTCTCATATCATGACTCTGACCTTGCATGCGAGGAAAGGAATCGCCGTGACCGACAACACCCCTGAGCAGCGCTCCGGGCAGCTCGGCGTGCGCACCATCCTCGTGGGAGTGGACGCCTCAGACGAGTCACGCGATGCTCTGAGATGGGCAGCGCGTTACGCGGCACTGGTGGGGGACCGACTCGACGTCGTCCACGCCTGGAGCACGAGAGAGGAGTTCGTCTGGGTGCCTGAAGGACCCCCTCCGCCGCCCCCCATCGACGTGGCCCGCAATGGTCTGGCCGAGATGGTCGGCGACGTCTTAGGTGCCGATTCGCCGGTGGCCGTGTCTGTGGATGTCGTCGAAGGACACGCCAGCCACGTGCTTGTCGAACGCAGCCGCCATGCCGAGCTGCTGGTAGTCGGCAGTCGTGGCCGCGGTGGGTTCGATGGGATGACCCTCGGGTCGGTGAGTGGGCATTGCGCAGAGCATGCCCACTGCTCGGTGATGATCGTGCGGCCATCGAACGAGTCCCAAACGTCGTCGGGCAGTTGACGCACACCGCCGTCCCGTCCCTCCCGCCGCGCGCTGGATCCCAGACCGCGCTCAAATCCGAAGTGCCAGCAATCTCCGATTACACGTATAAGGCCGGAGGCCGGCGCCTCGCGAATGCCCAGTCAGGTCCTTTGGGGACGCGTCTCAACTGTCCCAGAAGCCGGGGCTAAGTCCCCCAGAACCCCATGGCTTCGGGGGACGATGGTGGGTGGCGTCGCTGGGGTGGATCCGATTCCGTGAAGAAACGAGTCAGCTCCGGTATCCTCCCGTGCAGGGACCAGTGGGTCGTCGGGCCTCGACGGAGACTGATCGCTGGCGGCCGCGGCTCCGTGATCACGGAGTTCGAAGAGAAGGGAACCGAGGTCATATGGTGGACCAGGACGTCGAGCTCATCCGTGAAAAGAACGTGGTGGCCGTCATCGCCTTTCGCGAGAGCGACATCTACGCCACTGATGCGGCACCTGGTGAGCGACCCAAGCGCGTTGTCGCTCCCGATCCGCGCGGGCGGTTCCACAAGATCCACCACCACGCCGGGAACCCATCGGGGACCTACGAGGATGACAGTCCGGAGTACTGGAGGGAGATTACCGAGGAGCTCGCTCCTGCAGGCGCAATCCTCGTCTTCGGTCATGGCAACGGCAAGGCCAACGCGTCGCACCACTGGGTGACGTACGTCGAGAAGCACCGCCCAGATGTTGCGGCGAAGTTGGTGGCTGACGTGCGTGTCGACATCGACCACATCGATGAGGAGCAGGTGCTGCGGCTCGCACAGGTCTACTTCGGCGAGGCGCCACAGCGCGACTTCGGCGACAACCGCCGAGGTGCGTCCGAGAGCTAAGAGGAGCCTTCACGTGGTGGAGGTCCCGGCAACGTCTGGATCCTCTGACCGGACGGTCACGGCCTTCGGCCTGACGCAGCGATTGCTGGTGGAGCCCTGGGTTCCACCCATGAATCGGCCTACGCCACATCAGCTGCAGCGAAAGCATGACGGCACCGCTCGCTTGCCCAATGGCAGGCCTCGGGAGACTCTCGGATGGATGACGCCGTCACAATTGTTGGCCAATGCCGTTGCGATGACCGGTTGAGGACACACCGGTACGCTACGGCTGTGCACTGACAGCGGTAGGTCGGGGTACCCAGCTCGACTCGAACATCGTCAGGGTTCGTCTCCAGCAAGAGATGCCGAACCTCATCGATTCGTTCGGGGGAAACTCTCACCAGCAGTTTCTCTTTTCATCAGGCCCCCAACCAGTAGCCCCATCTTCGGTGGCGAATGTCCCCTTCAAGCGGCTTGTCAGGTCCGAGAAATGGCGGCAGGTGTACCTGAACCGGATCACGCTCAGGCGGCCGGGGAAGTAGACGAGACTGCGCGTAGTCGCAAGGCACATGTCCGTGGCCACGGACAGCACCTACGGCCCTGGCGTCAATGGGTTCCGCCGTTGGGCAGTCTGGTCCCTGTGTCCCCGGGAAACCAGCCAGAAGGGCGTGCCTGGGCAGGGGGACCAACTCTCATCGATCATTCTCAAGGAAACCGCCGGACGCCGGGGCTAGGACTTGGCTACGGTCCAGCCTCGACGCCGTAGCTCGGCGGCAAGCCGCTCGGAAGGCAAGCCTCGCACCAGCTGCTCTGTGGAGGACAGCTCAGTCGCCGGGACAATGGCGGTTTCTGCCCCATCGAGCTCCGAATCTTGCAACCGGTCGATGAACGCTGCCGCTTCGTCCCGAGTGAACTTGCCAGCGGCCTGTCGCTGCGTGAAACCCATGGGGCCGCGCGCGTCTCGGAAGTCCGTGTGACCGGCGTTCTTCAATAGGGCAAGCAACTGCTGCACTTGCCTTGCCGACGCAGTTGGACCTGACTGTTGACCGAACGCCATTGCTTGCAGTTTGGTCCAGGTGGCGGCGCCTCGCTCCCTCTTGCGATCCTGCCGCCCCTCGATGGCGTGGCCGTGCCTCCTAACAATGCCGGGTGCGGACCAACTAGCCCGCGTCTGTACGATCGACCCAGTTGGGCGGCGATGGGCACTAGACGGAGGGCTGAGGATGCCGGTTACCGCTGGTGGAGCACAGAGTGCAGCCATCGGGAAGCTCGCGCCCATCAACGGGCGTGATCTGTACTTTGAGGTCCACGGAACCGGTCGACCGCTCGTCATACTGCATGGCGGCCCACTCACGATCGACCTCACTTTTGGGCGGCTGATTCCCGCGCTGGCTGAAGGCCATCAAGTGATCGGAGTCGAGCTACAGGGCCATGGTCACACCGTTGACATCGACCGACCGATGAGCTTGAGGAGCTAGCCGGCGACGTCGCATCGTTGGTGGACCACCTCGCCATTGAAGAGGCCGACTTCCTCGGCTTCAGTCTTGGCGGCATGGTCGAGATCGTCCTTGCTCTCAGACGACCCGACCTGGTGGGCAAGCTGGTGATCGCCTCAATCGACCATCGACCTGGCCACGCTGAGTTCCACTCGCCCGACGATCCCGAAGTCTCCCAGCGGATGCCAACCGAATCGGACTTCCAGGCAATGAGCGATGCCTATGCCCAGGTGGCACCGGATCCCGACCGTTTCGATGAGGTGGCGTCAAAGACTTCGGCGATGGTGCAGGCGGCCGAGGGCTGGACCGACGATGAGCTTGGATCAATACAGGCGCCCACGTTGCTCATCGTGGGGGACACCGACTTTGTGCCCCTGGGGCACGCCGTGGAAATGTACGAACTGATTCCCAACGCTCAACTGGCGGTTCTTCCCGAATACGACTCACGTTGCCGTCACACGGCGCCCAGAGCAGATGCAGGCCCTCATCCTGCCATTCCTCGACAACGGACCGCTGTGATTACAACGTGTTTCCCGGATCCGCATGTGGGCTGGGTCTGCCCGAACTAGGAACCAGCAGAATTGGGAGGGGAGGCTGAGTATCCCCGAACAATGGCTCCGGATCGGGCCGTACCTGGCTCAAGCGAGGGGTGTTTTCTACTGCTCGCGCATTCACCCCCCGATCAGATCCCGACAGCCGGTCTGTCCTGCACTCAACGAGCAGGAGCCGCCACGGCACACCGCCCGGTGTGCGGCGATGCCGGCCGGTCAGGCGCGCCAAGCCGATCCATCGGGGCCGATGGGCGCAGTCAGTCTCCACCCGTAGCGACGAATATGTCCCAGATCGCATGCGCCCCAGAGTCGCGAGCAGATGAGCTCTTGTTGAGGTGTGAGTGCAGCAACTGACCTTCGGTCTCTACGATCGGTTCGAGCTCGCCCGTGTACGAGGTGCTCGGAGGGGGGTCTTTCGACTCCACCCCAGCATCCCGGACGAGCGCCGTCGGAGTCCCATCGGAGAACCAGCGGGCTTTGTGCTGACGGTACGGATCGGAGAACCAGCCCTGCGGATGGGGAAGCGTGTGTTCCATGAAGGCAGTTTACTGTAAGTTCACGTCCTTGTCACGTAACGTTAACCTTCCGCTGAGCAGTGGAGACCTCGAGTCAGAGCCCCAATTCCTCGGGTGCGCTGGAGAAACGATCGGGTCAGGTGCCGGCGCAGTGTCCCGGGACCCTGCGGGTCAGGTGCCGGCGCAGTGTCCCGGGACCCTGCGCCGGCACCTCCCGGGATCGACCACGTCGTTCTCTAGCCGACGAGGATCACGGGTTGCGGGGATGACCGCAGGCTGGTCGAGGGGACCGATCCGATCCCTACCACCGGGGCGTTCAGGGGCTGGCCACCCATCGACCCCGAGAACCCGGCGCTCCCCAAGGCGAAGACGCCTCCGTCAGCGGCCACCAGCCAGTAGCCCGAGGCGTCAGGAGCAGCGGCGATCCCGACCACGGGTTTGTTGAGGGGGGTGGCGCCCATCGAGCCCTCGAACGGTGCGTCGAAGCTGAAGACCCCGCCGTCGGATGCGATTTCCCAGTACCCGCCAGTGCTCCAATCCGCAGCTATCCCGACCACGGGCTTGTTGAGGGGTGCGCCGCCCATCGAGCCGTCGAATGGAGCGTCGAAGTTGAAGATCCCGCCGTCGGATGCGACCAGCCAGTACCCGCCGGTGGCGGCATCGGCGGCGATCCCAACGATGGGCTTGTTCAAGGGATGGCCGGCCATCGAACCGCGCTGGACCGCGTCCCCGAACGGATAGACGGCGCCGTCGGAGCCGACCTCCCAGTAGCCGAGGCCGTCAGCGGTGGAGGCAATGCCGACCACCGGTGCGCTGAGGGCGCTGCCGCCCTTGGAGCCCTCGAACGGTGCGCTGAAGGTGAAGATCCCTCCGTCGGCCCCGACCTCCCAGTACCCGCCGGTGGCCGGGTCCTCGGCCACTCCCACCACAGGCTTGTTGAGGGCGCTGCCGCCCATCGATCCGGCGAACCGCGCCGAGCCGAAGTTGAAGATGCCTCCGTCGGCCGCCGCCAGGTGGTAGCCGGCGGGGAGCACGACCGTGCCGATGGCCGGCTGGGCAGCGTAGGGCTCGGTGAACCAGACGTTGCCGTTCGGACCGGAGGTGAGGCCTGTCGTCGCGGGAAGGGCCCTGGGGTTGGCATCGGCCTGCCGGGCCAAGGGCACGACCGCGCCGGTGGTCACTTCAGTGATCACACCGGTGGTGGTGATCTGCCCGAGGGCCGGCGTCGTCCCCTGGTCGGTGAACCAGATGTTGGCATCTGGTCCGACGATGATGGTGCCCGGTCGGGACCCGGCGTTGAGTCCGGTCGAGTACTCGGTGATCAGACCGGCCGGGGTGATGGTGCCGATGGCGTGTGTCGTCCCCTGGTCGGTGAACCAGACATTGCCGTCCGGTCCGGCCACCAGATCGATCGGGATCGCACCGGCGTTGAGCCCGGTCGAGTACTCGGTGATCACGCCGGCCGGGGTGATCCTGCCGATGGCCGGGGTGCTGCCACCATCGGTGAACCAGAGGTTGCCGTCCGGGCCGACGACCAGGTCGCGCGGGGAGGACCCGGCGTTGAGCCCGGTCGAGTACTCGGTGATCACGCCGGCCGGGGTGGTGCAGTTATCGGTGAACCAGAGGTTGCCGTCCGGTCCGCTCGCCATGACGTAGGGACGCGATGCGGCGTTGAGCCCGGTCGAGTACTCGGTGATCACGCCGGCCGGGGTGATCCTGCCGATGGCCGGGGTGGTGCCGAGGTCGTTGAACCACAGATTGTCGTCGGGCCCGGTGATGATGTTCTCCGGTCGGGCGCCGGTGGCGAGGCCGGTGGTGTACAGCGTCGCGGACAACGCGGGGGTCGTCACCCGGGCACCTGCTGCCCCAGCGCCGGAGCCAGAAGAAAGCCCGCCGCCGAGGGTGGCAAGCGCCACGGCGAGCAACGGGACAAGGGTCAGTCGGGCAAGCAAACGCACACAACCTCCAGCTGTCGTGTGACCCCGTGAGGGACCCTACTCCGCGGCGCCGATGCGATCGAACGGTCGTTGTCCTCTCGTCGGCCGGTCTCCCGGCAGATCAGTGCGTCGAGTCGGAGTCAGGGGCCGAACGCATGGGTCAGACCAGTCCGTGTCCCAGCCCCTGGGCGTCCTGGGTCCCGGGCGGGCAGGCGAAGATCCCGCTCCCGGTGTGGACGACATACTCGCTCAGGGCGTCCTGGTCGGACAGGCGCTGCTGGATGGGGATGAACTGCTGGCGCGGGTCCTTCTGGAAGCAGATGAAGAAGAGCCCGGCATCGAGCTCCCCACTGGCAGGGTCGACGCCGTCGGCGAAGCTGTAGCCCCGCCGCAGGATGGCCTCGCCGTCGTTGGTGGAGGGCGCCGCCTGGCGGATGTGCGCGCCGTCGGGGATGAGGGGCAGGCCATCGGGCCCAAGGGCCTGGAGATCGACCGGGTCCGATTCGCGGCTCCCCCCGAGCGGGGCGCCGCTCGCCTTGACCCGTCCGATGGTCTCCTGCTGGTCGCCGAGGGTGCTCCGGTCCCAAGCTTCGAGGTGGACCCGGATCCTCCTGGCCACCAGGTAGGTCCCTCCGACCATCCAGGGCTGGTCGCTGTCCCGGTCGACCCAGACGAACCGCTGCATCGCCCCCTCGTCACCGGCGACTAGGTTGTCTGTCCCGTCGCGGAAGCCGAGCAGGTTGCGCGGCGTCTGCTGGCCGGCGCCGGGCGAGGCGGTACGACCGAATCCGAGCTGGACGTAGCGGACGGTGGCCGAGCCAAGGGCGAGGCGGGTCAGGTTGCGGACCGCGTGGAACGCGACCTGGGCGTCGTCGGCGCAGGCCTGCACACACAGGTCGCCACCGGTGCGAGCGGGGCCGAGGTCGTCGACGGCAAATGACGGTAGGTCGACAAGCGCCTCGGGCCGGCTGGGCCGGAGCCCGAATCGGTCGTCGAACAGCGTGGGGCCGAAGCCGACGGTGATCGTGAGACGGGACGGGGGCAGGTCGAGGGCCTCGCCGGTATCGGCAGGAGGGGCGAACGGGCCCCCGGGTCCCGTGAGGGCCTGGCCCGCTGTCATCCGGGCGGCGGCATCGGTCCACGCCGCTAACAGTGCCGCCAGGCCTGACACATCGCCGGCGGTCACGTCGTAGGCGGCGAAGACCATCCGGTCCTGCTCCGGGGTGGCGATGCCGGCCTGGTGAGGACCGCTGAACGAGATGGGGATCAGGTCGCCGGGAGAGGTCCCGGAGGCGTCGGCCCCGGCCGGGACCGCACCGGCCGTGGCCAGCAGTGCAGCCGAAGCCAGACCGGACCTCGCCAGGAGCTGTCGGCGGCTCAGCGCTCCCGATCGTGGCGGGTCGACCGGCGGCGCGGCCCCGGGCTCAGCACGGTTGCGTTTCACGACGACGGAGCTCCCGCGGTTCCGAGAGGTGCCAGCCGTGCTGCCAGCTGGGCGAGCTCGGCGGCGGTGGCATCCACCTGCTGGGAGACCGAGAGCCGCAACGTGGTGGGTATGGCGGCGTCGGGCACCTGGGTCGGGGGGCCGAGGGAGCCCACGTCCGCCTCGAGAGAGCTGAACACCTGTGCGACCGAGGTGGTGAGGTCCGGATCCACGGTGCGCCCCACCGGCTCGATGGCGGCGAACGCCTGGTCGGCGGCCCCGACGGCGGCAGCGATATCCACCGCATCGAGATGGGAGAACCGTTCCTCGCGGCCGGGGAGGGCCGTGCTCACGACCCAGCCCAATTCACTGACGGCGGTGGTGCCGATCGCCTCCGGGGTGAGGCGGTCCCTCGAAAGGAGGTACTGGGCCACCGGGGCCTGGACACTGAGTCCTGCCACGTCGGCCCTGGCGTTGCCGGACGTCCACAGGTCGCGCTCGACGGCATGCAGCCCGGCGAACGATCCGTTGGGCGCGACCTCGGTGGCCAGCTCGTCGAGGGTCGATGCGTTGACGGCATTGCCGCCCTCCAGCTGACGGAAGGTGTCGTACTGGGCCTGCGCGGCCAGCTCGTCGCTCTTTGCCGCCCCGATGTCGCCGCCATCCACCGCCTCCTGGAGCGTGCCGATGTCAGCGACGAACGCGGCGGTCGCATTCCCGATGTCGGTGCGGTACGTCTCGGTGGCCGCCCCGGCGGCCACCGAGAGGGCCACCGCGGTAGCGGAGGCCGGGTCGGTGGTCGGATCGTGCGCGGCACCACTCGATGGCGTTGCCCCCGAGGGTTGGTAGCGGGCGGACGCGGTGTACCCGCAGGCACCGGCGAGGGCGGCGACCACCAGGAGGCCCACGAGAAGGGTCCGTGACGGCCGACGGATCGGTCGAAGCCCGGTCGCAGAAGATGGTGAACGGGTCGTCGGAGTCATGAGCGTGCTGATTTCGTGTCCCGGAGGCGCTTCCAAGGGTAGGTGACGAAGGGGGGTGTGGTCGGCACCGGCCGCCACACCGGAAGTTCCGGCCGTCGCAGGTAGAGTGGTTGCCATGGCACCACGCACTCCCTCTGGTTCTCCGCGCCCGCGAGGATCCGGCGGAGGCCAGCGTCCCTCGTCGGGCCGCCCGGCCGGCGGAGGAGAAAGCCGGGCGGCACCGGGCCGGTCCGGGTCGGACCGCAGTGGCACCGGCGGAGGAACCGGACGCTCGCAGCGTTCCTCCGCCAGTAGTGAGATCGGGAATTCCGAAGGGCCCGGGCGCACCGGGAGCGGACAGGGGCGACCCGATCGGACCGACGGCCCACGAGGATCCCGAACATCAGGTCGCCCATCGGGCAGCTCGTCCGGCACGGGCGGCTACCGGGGCAACCGGAGCCGGTCCCCCGGAGGTGCAGGCTCGTCCGGGGGAACGCCCGGCGGTCGCCGGACCGATGGGGTGCACCGTGGCGGCGGCCGCCCGACGGACGGGAGCTCCCGGCCGGGAGCCAAGGGGGACGAGCGGTCGTCCCGGGCCCCCGTGGTCCGGAAGGGATGGGGGAGTGTCGCCCGGCGCGGCGCCAGCACCGTACGCGAGGGCTCCGGGGGGCACGGGCCGGACGAGGACACCCCTGAAGGCCGTCGCCGGGCGAGGAAACGGAGCGACGAGTTCGTTCCCGAGCGATTCGAGCGGACGGACGACCGGGCGCGGACAGGGTCCACGTCCGAGAAGCTTCGGCCGCCGGCGCACCGGGCGGTGCAGGCGCCCGCGGAGCTCCCGGCGGACATCGCCAACGAACTGGCCTCGGCGGCCGGCCCGGACTGGAACCACCTCCGGGACCGGATCACCGAGCGGATGGCTGCCGGCATCGGGGCCTACGAGCGGGAGAGGTACCGGGATGCCTCCCGCATCCTGAAGACCGTGGTCGATGCCGTGCCCAATGCGCCCTCCGCGCGCGAGTTGCTCGGCCTCAGCCAGTACCACCAGAGCTTCTGGAAGGCAGCCCTTCCGAACCTCGAGGCGTTCGCTGCGCTCACGGGCTCGGTCGATCAGCACCCGGTACGCATGGACTGCCACCGGGCCCTGGGACGGCCGAGACGGGTGGAGGAGCTCTACAACGAGCTGCGTCAGGGGTCTCCCGACCCCGAGGTCCTCTCGGAGGGTCGCCTGGTGCTGGCCGGGACCCGGGCCGACCGCGGGGACCTGACCGGCGCGGTGACGTTGCTGGTGGAGTCCGGAGCGGGCCGCCTGGTGCGCAATCCGGCCGAGCGCCACCTGCGCCAGTGGTACGTACTGGGTGACCTGATGGAACGCTCCGGTGACCTCCCCAAGGCCCGGGAGCTCTTCCTGCGGATCGAGGCGGTCGATCCGGATGCCTACGACGTGGCCGAGCGCCTGGAATCCCTCGGACCCCCGACGAAGGTGCGGCGGACGCCGAACCGGCCCCGCGGCGCCCGTTAGGCTCTCTCTTCATGGACCTCGAACAACTTCTCGGTGACGAAGCGGACTCCCTCCTCGGGCATGTCTCGAAGGCTTTCGGGGCAGAGCACCTCGTCCTTCCCGGACCAGACCATCTCGACCGGGTCTTCATCGACTCGGACCGGTCCCCGACCGTCCTGCGCAACCTCGGGACGGTCGTCAACACCGGCCGTCTGGCCGGCACCGGTTACCTCTCGATCCTTCCGGTCGACCAGGGCATCGAGCACTCGGCGGCCGCCAGCTTCGCCAAGTTCCCCGCCTACTTCGATCCGGCGCGCCTGTGCGACCTGGCCATCGCCGCCGACTGCAACGCCATCGCCACCACCCTGGGGGGCCTCGGAATTGTGTCGCGGCGCTATGTCCACCGGATGCCTTTCATCGTGAAGCTGAACCACAACGACTTCCTCAACTACCCCAACACCTACGACCAGGTGATGTTCTCCGAGGTGCGCCAGGCTTCGGACCTCGGAGCGGTTGGGGTGGGTGCGACCGTCTATTTCGGCTCGGAGGGCGCCGACCGCCAGATCGTCGAAGTTTCCAGGGCCTTCGCCGAGGCCCACCGGCTCGGGATGTTCACCGTGCTCTGGTGCTACCTGCGCAACCCGGCCTTCAAACAGGGGGACACCGACTACCACGTCTCGGCCGACCTCACCGGACAGGCCAACCATCTCGGTGTGACCATCGAGGCCGACATCATCAAGCAGAAGCAGCCCGAGAACAACGGCGGGTACAACGCCCTGAAGTTCGGGAAGACCGACCCCCTCGTCTACAGCAAGCTGACCACGGATCACCCGATCGACCTCACCCGCTGGCAGGTGGTGAACTGCTACGCCGGCCGGATCCCCCTGATCAACTCCGGGGGCGAGTCCAAGGGTGGCGACGACCTGGCCCAGGCGGTACGGACGGCCGTGATCAACAAGCGGGCCGGAGGTGCGGGGCTCATCGTCGGTCGAAAGGCGTTCCAGCGACCCACCGACGAGGGCGCAGCGCTGATCCACGCCATCCAGGACGTCTATCTGGACCCCGCCGTCACCATCGCCTGACCGGCGCGCCGGCCTCCTCGCGTCAGACAGCGGCGGGCCGGCGGTAGACTGCCGCTGTGGCACGCAACCCATAGGTTCCGGCGTTCATCCGGGCGGGCTCCGACGAAGACACACGGCGCCGAAGTCGAAGTCCGGTGACAGAGCGCGGCAGATCAGCACGAAGAGGAGCACGGTGCCCGACACCACCGCCGACCCGAAGCCCCACCACCTCCTGCACCGCGTCGTCATCCGGTTCGCCGGCGACTCCGGTGACGGCATGCAGTTGACCGGGGACCGCTTCACGACGACGTCGGCGCTGCTGGGGAACGATCTGGCCACCTTCCCCGACTTCCCCGCCGAGATCCGGGCCCCTGCCGGGACGCTGGCCGGGGTGTCGGCCTTCCAGGTGCACATCTCGGACCACGACATCTCGACGCCGGGTGACTCGCCCAACGTGCTGGTGGCGATGAACCCGGCCGCCCTCAAGGCCAATCTGTCCATCCTGCCGAAGGGTGCCACCATCATCGTCAACGCCGATGCGTTCGATGAGCGCAGCCTGGCCAAGGCCGACTACGAGACCAACCCGCTCGAGGACGGGTCGCTGTCCGCGTACACGGTGTACGAGGTCCCCATGACGTCAATCACCACCGAGGTGTCCAAGGAAGCCGGGGTCAAGCCGCGCGACGCCGAGCGGTCCAAGAACTTCTTTGCTCTTGGGTTGATCAGCTGGCTCTACACCCGTCCCATCGAGGACACCATCGTCTGGATCGAGGAGCGGTACGCCGGCAAGCCGCTGGTGATGGAGGCCAATCTCCGGGCATTCAAGGCCGGCTACCACTTCGGGGAGACCGCCGAGCTGTTCGAGTCCTCCTACGAGGTGAAGCCCGCCGTACAAAAGCACGGCGAGTACGTCAACATCACCGGCAACACGGCTGTCGCCTGGGGTCTGATCGCAGCCTCGGTCCGCAGCGGCCTTCCCCTGTTCCTCGGCACCTATCCGATCACCCCGGCCTCCGACATCCTCCACGAGCTGTCCAAGCACAAGCAGTTCGGCGTGCGGACCTTTCAGGCCGAGGATGAGATCTCGGGCATCGGCGCCGCACTCGGGGCTGCGTTCGGTGGTTCCCTGGGTGTGACCACCACGTCGGGGCCGGGCCTCGACCTCAAGTCGGAGACCATGGGACTGGCCATCAGCCTCGAGCTCCCGCTGCTGATCGTCGACGTGCAGCGCGGCGGTCCTTCGACCGGCCTCCCCACCAAGACGGAGCAGGCCGACCTGCTCCATGCCATGTACGGTCGCCACGGCGAGTCGCCTCTGCCCATCGTCGCGGCAAAGACGCCGTCCCACTGCTTCGAAGCGACCCTGGAGGCGGTGCGACTGGCCGTCAAGTACCGCACACCGGTCATCCTGCTGTCGGATGGCTATCTGGCAAACGGGACCGAGCCGTGGCGGCTGCCGGACATGGACGACCTCCCGTCCATCGAGCCTGGCTTCGCCGCGGCACCCAATCACACCGACGCCGAAGGCAACGAAGTCTTCTGGCCCTATGTCCGCGACGAGCAGACCCTGGCCCGACCGTGGGCACCCCCGGGGGTGGCCGGCCTCGAGCACCGGATCGGTGGGCTCGAGAAGGCGGACGGATCGGGGAACGTCTCCTACGACGGCGCCAACCACGAGACGATGACCCGGTTGCGGGCGGCCAAGATCGCCGGCATCGCCCTGGACATCCCGCCCACGGACGTCGACGCCCAGGACGGCGCCGAGGTCCTGGTGATCGGCTGGGGATCGACCTACGGAGCCATTGCCGCCGGCGTCGAACGGATCCGTGCACGGGGGCACAAGGTGGACCAGGCCCATCTGGTCCACCTCAATCCGTTCCCCGCCGACCTGGGGGAGGTGGTCGGGCGCTACCGGCGGGTATTGGTCCCCGAGGTCAACACGGGCCAGTTGAGCCGGCTGCTGCGTGCCGAATACCTGGTCGATGCCATCTCCTTCACCCAGGTCGAGGGCATTCCCTTCCGGGCAGCGGCCATGGAGGCGGCCATCCTTCGCCAGATCGAGAGCGCCGCCGGGAGTACGACCGGCCCCGGTGGCAATGGCTCGGCACCGTCCACAGGAAAGGCGACCGACTGATGACCGACCTGGCCAACGCAGAGAGCACCGGGGTCCCGGTCGAGCTCACCACCCGCAAGGACTGGTCCTCGGACCAGGAGGTCCGATGGTGCCCCGGATGCGGGGACTACTCCATTTTGGCCGCCGTCCAGATGCTGATGCCCGACCTCGGCGTACGCCGCGAGAGCACCGTGTTCCTCTCGGGCATCGGGTGCGCGGCGCGCTTCCCGTACTACATGAACACCTACGGCATGCACTCGATCCACGGCAGGGCGCCAGCCATCGCCACGGGACTGGCCACCACCAGGCCCGACCTGGACGTGTGGGTCGTCACCGGCGACGGCGACTCGTTGTCCATCGGGGGCAACCACCTGATCCACGCCCTTCGCCGCAACGTCAATCTCACCATCTTGCTGTTCAACAACCAGATCTACGGGTTGACCAAGGGCCAGTACTCTCCGACCTCGGAGATGGCCAAGGTCACCAAGTCGACCCCCTTCGGATCACTCGAGCAGCCGTTCAACCCGTTGAGCCTGGCCCTCGGTGCCGAGGCCGGTTTCGTGGCCCGCACCCACGACATGGACCGCAAGCACATGATGGAGACGTTCCGCCGGGCCCATGACCACAACGGTGCTTCGTTCGTGGAGATCTACCAGAACTGCAACGTCTTCAACGACGGGGCGTTCGAGGCGATCACCGGAAAGGACAACCGGGCGGACATGCTGATCCCCCTGGTGCACGGCGAGCCCATCCGCTTCGGGCCGGAGGGTGAGCACGGGGTCGTCAACCACCGCGACGGATCGGTGGAGGTGGTCGAGGTGGCCGACGTAGGGGAATCGGCACTGCTGGTGCACGACGAGCACCGTGAGAACCCCGGCCTGGCTTTCCAGTTGAGCCGCCTGTCACGGGGCCCGCACGAGCCGACGCCGATCGGCGTATTGCGCGACGTGGAGCGGCCCGAGTACGGCGCCCAGATGGCAGCGCAGATCGAGGACGCAACGGCCCGACGGGGCCCGGGTGACCTGCGGGCACTGCTCCGTTCCGGTTCGTCCTGGACGGTGGAGTAGTCGCTGCCCCGTCCGGTTTGGCGACCAGGTACCGGGCCCGGGGGAGCGGGCCCGGTGGGCGTGGTCGTGGCGATGCTCCGCAGCATCAATGTGGGTGGGCGCAATCGCGTGGCCATGCCCGACCTCCGCGCTCTCGTGACCGGCCTCGGTTTCGGGGACGTGGCCACCTACGTGCAGAGCGGAAATGTGGTCTTCACCGGGGCCGGAACCCCTGGGGCCGCGGCCAGGGCGATCGAGGAGCGGATCGCCGCTGACCTGGGCCTCGAGATCCCGGTGATCGCCAGGACCGCCGACCAACTCCTCGACCTCGTCGACAGCAATCCGCTGGCGGATGCGGACGAGGACCCGACGAGGCTCCATGTGACCTTCCTGTCCGCACCACCCGATCAACGCAAGGTTGCCGCCCTCGCCGCTCTGGAGGGCCGGTTCGGTGCCGACCGCTTCGAAGTGGTCGGACAGGACGTCGTGCTCCACTGCCCCGGCGGGTACGTCGAGACCAAGTTGAACAATGCCTACTTCGAACGACGCCTGGGGGTCACGGCCACCACCCGCAACTGGCGGACGGTGTGCACGCTGGCCGACATGGCCGGTACAGCCGGTACAGCCGGTACAGCCGGTACTGGGGGCCAGCCGGCGTAGGGGGTATCGATAGTGGGGACGCCAGAACGGGGCCTGTCCGCCATCGGTTACGGAGCAGCAGGGGTAGAGCCGACGGCCGGCGGAGGTTGTGCCGGGGTGTAGGTGGCGTAGTCACCGTCGCCGTTCATCACCATGCAGAACCGGTTAGCCGTGCAGGACACCGTGGTCGGGTCCCCGGTGTACTCAGTCGCGGTCGGAACCACTTTCTGTGGCGCGGACCACGAGCTGCCGTTCCACGCCACGACTGATCCGCCGCGGTCGGCGGCGAGACAGAACGAGGCGGTCGGGCAGGAGATCGAGTCGAGGCCGCCCCCGGGGTCGACGGCCTGCAGGGGCGACCAGCTCTTACCGGTGATGCGGTACGACACGTCGGTGTCGCGCACGATGGCGCACAGGGTGGAGGTCGGGCAGGCGACGGCACCGGCCTGTGCCGTGGAGGCATCCGGTGCGGCGTTCCAGGGTGCCGGTTCCTCGTGCCAGGTGCCGCCGTCCCAGTCGAGGATCGACGTGCCGACCACGGCGATGCAGGAGGAGCTCGAGGAACACCACACTCCGATGCCGCCCGCCTGGTAGAGCGCGGTGCTCGGAGCGCCCGCTCCTGGTGCCGGCGGGGCGCCGAAGGATTGCGGCGGCAGCCAGGCTCCGTCTCTCAAGGTGTAGGCGTGGCCGGTGTTGTCGACGACCGCGCAGAAGGTGGACGTGGGGCACGACACGCCCACGCTCCTCGAGCCGGCGTGTCCCGGCCCGGGGTCGGACGGGTTGGTTGGCAGGGGTGGCCCCGTGACGAGGGCGGAGGGCACCGACCAGTTGGTCCCGTCGCCGGTGCTGACGTGCCCGGAGCCGTCCACGATCATGCAGAAGGGCCCTCCGGTGCAGGCGACGGCCGGGAGGACCGGGGCCACGGTCGGTCCGACGGCCGGGGCCGCGTAGTAGACGGACGGTTCGGACCAGGCGGCCCCGTCCCACGAGACGGTGACTCCCGATCCGGTGGTGTCACTGGCGTCGGCAGCGTTGGCGCCGCCTCCGACCGCGACGCACAAGGTGTCCGAGATGCACGACAGCGAGGTGAATCCCCCTCCCGGGGGGAGGCTGGTGAGGGACCCGGTCCATCCTGGTGCCTGGACGACGGGGGCGACCACGGTGGTCGGCGTGGCCGAGGGCAGGGTCGTGGTCGTGGTGGGGACGGTGGTGCTCGGGGTGGGGAGGGTGCTGGTGGTGGGGCTGGTCGACAGGGTCACCCCGTGGTGCGTCGCCGTCGGAGCCACCGACGCCTGGGTGGAGCAGGCGGCTGCCGTAATCATCAATGCCGCGCAGGACACTCCTGCGGCCAACCGCCTCATTGTCACCTGCCCCCCTGACGTGGGTTCGAACGCTGTTGACCGACCTTCGAGGCTAGTGGGCGCAGGGGTGCATGCCAACGGCGCCTGCTGTGGCGTGCCTACCCGGGCTCGTCGAGCGTGCGGAAGACCATCCCGGTGCGGGGCTTGGGGCGGAAGTAGGTGGTCTTCGGTGGCATCCGACGGCCGGTGCGGGCCCATTCGGCAATCTGCTCCACGGACACCGGACGCAAGAGGATGGCCGCCTGGGCGCGCTCGGTTCCGACCTCCCGGATGGCCTCTTGCCACGAGTTGGAGAATTCGAGCTCGTGATCGGGGAGCTCGGCGATGACTAGGGCAACCATGGAGGAGTCCAGCCCGGACCCGGCGGCCTCCGCCGTTCCGTCCTTCGGGGAGAGCATCCAGGCGCCCGAGGGCATGACCAGCGCCAAGGAACCCGATGCACCGAGGGCACCAGTGGTCCGCTCGTCGAAGTCACCGGCCCGGGTCACCTCGAACCAGGAGGCAAACGCGTCGACCAGGTCGAGCCCGTCGGGGAGCCCCGAGAGCACCCGGTGGATAGGACCCACATCGAGTTGCTCCTCGGAAAGCTCGACCACCAGGGCCATGAGCAGGTCGGCCCCCGTCTGCCCGTTGCCGGCTGACGAGCTCTCCGGTCGGACCGGCTCGCGACGGTAGGTGAGGGCCGTCTCGTACCGGTGGTGGCCGTCGGCCACCACCAGTGGGGAGGTCGCCACCGACTCGCGGACGGCGTCGATGGTCTCGGAATCGTCGAGCACCCACAGCTCGTGGCGCACCCCGTCGTCGTCGACGGCCTCCATATCGGGCGGCGCGCTCTGCACGAAGTGCCTGGTGAGCCCGGCGCTCAGGGACAGGCCCCAGATGGGGGAGAGGTTGGCCCTCGTCGACCGGAGCAGCTCGAGCCGGTCGGTCTTCGCCTTGGGCAGGGTCTGCTCGTGGGGGAGGATCGATTCGGCGCTCTGGTCGTCGATGCCCACGGCGCCGATCACACCGTTGGTGGAGTGTCCGTCGGGCGAGGTCATGCGGTAGGCGTAGAGGGCGGGCGAAGGGTCGCGGAGCAGGATGCCCTGCTTCTGCCACTCCTCCATCAGCCTGGCCGCGTTGGCATACCGGTCGAGGCCGGCCCGGTGGTCGGGTTCCGGGAGCTCCACCCGTACGGCGTTCGCGCTGTGCCTTGCCGCCAGGAGGGCCCGCTCCTCGGGGTCGATCACGTCGTAGGGCGGTGCGACGACCATCGAGGGATCGACCCGTGAGGCGTCGTACCGGAGTCCGGTGAACGGTTCGAATCGAGGCATGGCCACTGGTTAGCACATCGCCGTACCGGGCCCTGCGCCCCGCGAGGCCGGTTCGACCGGCCGGTACGGTGCCGGAGGACGTGGCCCGTCAGGTGAAATGGACATTGACGTAAACTGTGGGGTGACCGTCACCGGGACATCCACCTCGATCACTTGCAGCCGTCCGACATCGGCTACCTCCTGTGGTTGCTGCAGGGATACATGTTCGTCACCGCGGTGCTGGTCGTCACCTTCGGGCGCATCGGCGACGTTCCTCGGTCTCGCCGCCGGTGGTCTCCTGGCCGGCATCAACTGGCGCCTCGTCTTCCTGGTCAGCGTTCCGTTCGGGCTGTTCGGGACGGTATGGGCCTACCTCAAGCTGCCCGACAACGGAGTACGCTCGCCGGCCCGGCCGATCTCGGACACGCCTGCCAATCCGGGCCGCTCAGCCCGGTGCCGAGGCGTGGGGGAGTGTCCCGGTGGTAACGGCACCTCTCCGATGGCCGATGCCGGTGACCTCGCTGACGATCCACAGGACCAGGGCGGCTCCCGAGTAACCGGCCCCGAGCACGATGACCGCGGGCCAGCCGCCCGTGCCGTAGGCCAGCCCGGTGGTGGCCGATCCGATCGCCCCACCCACGAAGTAGATGACCATGTACCCAGTGTTGAGCCGGGAGCGCGCCGAGGGCTCGAGGGCGAAGATCAACTGCTGGTTCTGGATGTGCACCGCCTGGATGGCGAGGTCGCCGACCACGATGCCGGCCACCAGTGCCCAGAGCTGGTGCGCCCCCGCGGCCAGCAGGGCCATCGAGCCGACCATCACCACCAGCGACCCGCCGGTGACCGGGCGCTCGAGGCCGCGGTCGGCGAGGCGCCCGCTGAACGAGGCGGCCAGGGCCCCGGCCGCGCCGAGCAGGCCGAACGACCCGATGACCGCCTCGCTGTAGTGGTAGGGCGGACCGATCAGCAGGAAGGCCAGGCTGGTCCAGATCACGTTGAACGTGGCGAAGGACAGACCGCCCAGTGCCGACCTCAGGCGGAGCACGGGCTCTGTCCGCATCAGCAGGACGACCGAGCCGAGCAGCTCCCCGTAGAGGATGCGCGGGCGCGTATGCTCGTCCGGCAGGCGAAGGTGGAGCAGGCCGGACAGGACGAGGACGACGACGGCGGCCACCACGTAGACGGTGCGCCAGCCGGCGACCTGCGCGATCAGCCCCGAGAACGTGCGGGCCAACAGGATCCCGAGCAACAGGCCGCTCATCACCGTGCCCACCACCCGCCCGCGTTGCCGGTCGCTGGCCAATGACGCGGCGAAGGGGACCAGGATCTGAGCTGCCACCGAGCACAGGCCGGCCACGGCCACGGCGACGATGAGGACGGTGATGTCCGGCGCGACCGAGGCCGCCAGCAGCGCCACCGCTGCCACCAGCAGGATCACCGGTACCAGGCGCCGCCGGATCAGGATGTCGCCGAGCGGGACGATCAGGGCCAGCCCGATCCCGTAACCGATTTGGGCGGACGTGACCACCAGGGCCGTGCGGCCGGATCCGGCGTGCAGGTCGCGGGCGATCTGCGGGAGGAGCGGTTGGGCGTAGTAGAGGTTGGCTGCCGAGACGCCACACGCCACGGCGAACAGGGCCACCATGCCCGGTGTCATGGTGGACCGTGCGTCCGGTGGGATCATCGGGGGGAAGCGGCTTTCATGGAGGGTGGTGACGGGAAGGTGGCACCGACGGAGGCGTGCAGACACCCTAGGGGTGACCGCCGGCGACCGATCTGTTACCCCGGTTCGGCCGGAGGCAACCCTGCTCGTAGACTCGGGGCGTGGATGGTGCCAACGGCGTGGGCTCGGGAACCAGGGGCGGTGCGACTTCGACGGTGGGACACGGCGCCGCGCCAGAGGACCCGGGCCTCGACCGGATCGTCACGGTGCCCAATGCCATCACCCTGGTCCGGCTGGCCTGCATCCCGTTGTTCGTGTGGCTGTTGTTCGGTGCCGACCGCCAGATCGCGGCGGCGTTGCTGTTGGGCGCCCTCGGAGCCACCGACTGGGTGGACGGCTTCGTGGCCCGCCGCTACCACCAGGTCTCCACCTTGGGCAAGGTGCTCGACCCGGTGGCGGACCGGGTGCTGGTGGCCACTGCGGTGATCACCATCACCATCCACGGCGCGGTACCGGTATGGTTCGGTGCGGCAACCCTGGCCCGTGAGGTGGTCGTCTCGGTGGCCGTCCTGCTGCTGGCCTCGCTGGGGGCCAAGCGGATTGACGTCCTGTGGGTGGGGAAGGCGGGTACGTTCGCGTTGATGTTCTCCTACCCGGCCTTTCTTCTTGGTGACGGAGACGCCCGTTGGCAGCGCCCCTTCCTCGTCCTCGCCTGGGTCACCGGGATCATCGGACTGACCCTGGCGTGGGTGGCGGCCGGCACCTACCTGCCGGTGGCGAGGAAGGCGTTGGCGGCCGGCCGGAAGGCCAGGACAGAAGGAGCGACATCGTGAAAGCAGTCATCATGGCCGGCGGCGAGGGCACACGGCTCCGCCCCCTGACCTCCAATCAACCCAAGCCCATGCTCCCCATGGTCAACATCCCCATGATGGAGCACGTCGTCAATCTGCTCCGCCAGCACGGCTTCGAGGACATCGTGGTAACGGTGGCCTTCATGGCCAATTCCATCCGCACCTACTTCGGGGACGGATCGGAGTTCGGCGTCCGCATGGTCTATGCCACCGAGTCCACCCCCCTGGGCACCGCCGGCTCGGTCCGGAACGCCCGCGACGAGCTCGACGAGCGGTTCCTGGTCATCTCCGGAGACGTGCTCACCGACATCGACCTGACCCAGGTGGTCGACTTCCACGATCGCCGGGGCGGTCTGGCCACCCTGGCCCTGAAGGCGGTCGACAATCCACTCGAGTTCGGCATCGTCATCACCCGTGAGGACGGATCCATCGAGCGGTTCCTCGAGAAGCCGACCTGGGGACAGGTGTTCAGCGACACCATCAACACCGGTATCTACGTCCTCGAGCCCGAGATCTTCGACTTCATCCCCGAGGGCCAGCCGGTCGACTTCTCGGGCGAGTCGTTCCCCGCGGCCCTTGCGGCGGGCAAGGCGCTCTACGGCTACGTGGCCGACGGCTACTGGGAGGACGTGGGCACCCTCGAGGCATATCTCAAGGCGCACCAGGACATCCTCGACCAGAAAGTGCAGGTGGACATCAACGGGTTCCAGCTCCTGCCCGGCGTCTGGTTGGGCAAAGGGGCGGAGATCGACCCCAGCGTGGCGATCGAGGGCCCTGCGGTCATCGGTGACAACTGCGTGATCGGCCCGGGTGCCAGGCTCGGTTCCCACTGCACCCTGGGGCGCAACATCCGGATCGGGGACAACGCCGTCCTCCAGCGGTCGGTGGTGCATGACAACACCTATCTCGGTTCAGGGGTCCGGATCGACGGAAGCGTGCTCGGCCGTGGATCGGACCTGCGCCAGGGGGTCCGGTGCGAGGAGGGGGTCGTCCTCGGGGACGAGTGCTTCGTGGGCGCCCACGCCGAGATCAGGGCGGGGGTCAAGATCTACCCCTTCAAGACGGTCGAGGCGGGTGCCATCGTCAACTCGTCAATCGTCTGGGAGTCACGAGGGGCGCGGTCCCTGTTCGGCCGGGACGGGGTGCAGGGACTGGCCAACGTGGACATCAGCCCCGAGCTGGCCGTCCGCCTGTCCATGGCCTGGGCATCGACCTTCGAGAAGGGGGCGAGGGTCACCTCGTCGAGGGACACCAGCAGGGCGGCACGGGTGTTGAAGCGGGCGATCATGGTGGGCTGCAACGCTGCCGGCATCAACGTCGACGACCTCGAGGCGGCGACCGTCCCGGTGACCAGATTCCAGATCACGTCATCGTCGAGCATGGCCGGCATCACCGTTCGCCTTGTACCCGACGACCCGCAGTCGGTCGTCCTCCGGTTCTTCGACAAGGACGGGATCGACGTCGACGAAAGCACCCAGCGCAAGATCGAGCGGCTCTACTACCGCGAGGACTTCCGTCGGGTGCTGGCCCGCGAGATCGGCGACATCGGGTTTCCGCCCCGTTCGCTCGAGTACTACACGGCGGCGCTGATCAACTCGGTCGACCTCACGGCAGCCCGGTCGACCGATCTGAAGCTGGTGCTGGACTACTCGTTCGGGACCGCCAGCTTCGTCATGCCCAACCTCCTGGCCAAACTGGAGGCGGAGGTGCTGGTCGTCAATCCCTACGCCAACACGGCCAGCGTGCTCACCTTCGACCAGCAGGCCAGCGCCGCCCGGGTCTCCGAGCTGGTGCGGGCATCCGGCGCCAACCTCGGGGCGATCCTCGACCCTGGAGGAGAGTTCGTGACCATCGTGGACGACCTCGGCCATACCCTGACCCACGACGAGGCCCTCCTCGCACTGTTGACCCTGGTGACCGAGGCCCAGCCCGGCGCCCGGGTGGCGTTGCCGGTGGCCGCCAGCGGGGCCGCGGAGGAGATCTGCCGGAAGTCGGGGGCCGAGATCGTGTGGACCAAGCTCTCCGCCTCCCACCTGATGGAGGTGGCAAATTCGGAGAAGGTGGCCCTGGCGGCCAGTCAGTCAGGCGGATTCATCTTCCCCCGCTTCCTGCCTGCCTTCGACGGGGCTGCCACTCTGGTCAACCTGATCGCCCTCCTCACCACCGCCGGGGGGAAGCTGTCCGATCTGGTCGCGCAACTGCCCCCGGTCCACATCACCCACCAGGCCGTGCACACCCCATGGGACCAGAAGGGAATGGTCATGCGCACGCTGGTGGAGCGGTCCCAGGGCCGCGACCTGGTCCTGGTGGACGGGGTGAAAGTGATCGAGGAGGACGGATGGGCACTGGTGCTGCCCGACCCGGAGGAGCCGGTGACCCATGTCTGGGCGGAGGCCCCGAGCGACGCCCAGTCCGAGGCCAGGGTGCAGGAGTATGCGGTCCGCCTCGAGCAGCTGCTGCGCTGACCGGCCCGGGACTCCGTGCACATCGCCCACCTGACCAGCTCATCGGCGCGGCAGCCGAGGGTCGGGTATCGTCCGCACCTATGAACGTGCCGGACGAACTGCGCTACTCCACCGATCACGAATGGGCCCGTCCCAACGGGGATCGGATCACCGTGGGGATCACCGACTACGCCCAGGACGCGCTCGGGGACGTGGTCTTCGTCGACCTTCCCTCCCCGGGCACCACGGTGGAGGCCGGAGGGCTGCTTGGCGAGGTCGAGTCGACCAAGTCGGTGTCGGAGATCTACGCCCCGGTCGCCGGTGAGGTGGTGGCCGCCAACTCCGCCCTGTCCGACGCTCCCGAGAAGCTGAACGCCGACCCGTATGGCGAAGGGTGGATCTGCGAGATCGTCGTCGCCGATCCCTCCTCGCTGGACGCATTGCTCGATTCAGGCGCCTACCGGCAACTGACCGACGGTTGATCCCCCGAGCAGGCCGTCGGACCAGGGGAGCACACAGTTGAGAGCGGCTACCGTAGTTGGCGTGTTCTGCCACAGCTGCGGCCACCGCAATCCGGCCGGCGTCAACTTCTGCTCCTCGTGTGGGGCATCCATGGTCACCTCCGCCCCGGATACCTCGGTGTCCGTCCAGCCGGTGGAGGATCAGGCGGACGCCGGCGACATCGAGACTCCTGCCGGGCTGCTGGAGCTGCCCCGCGGTGTGCGAATGCTCGTGGTCAAGCGCGGTTCGGACGAAGGCGTCCGATTCGTGCTCGAATCCGACCTCACCCGGGCCGGTCGGCATCCCGAGAGCGACATCTTCCTCGATGACATCACCGTGTCCCGTCGGCACGCGGAGTTCGAGACGAGAGACCAGGTGACATCCGTCCGGGACGTGGGCTCGCTCAACGGCACCTATGTGAACCGCGAGCGGATCGAGGAAGCGAGGCTGTCCAGCGGCGACGAAGTGCAGATCGGGAAGTTCAAGTTGTTGTATCTGGTGGCGACGGGCGAGTGAGAGTGACAGAGCACACAGCACCTCGCAATGGGGGACAACAGTGAGTTCGAGATCGTACCTGTCGATCGGTGACGTCCTGACTCTGCTCCGCCAGGAGTTCCCCGACGTCACCATCTCCAAGATCCGCTTTCTCGAGAGCCAGGGGCTGGTCAACCCCGAACGGACGCCCTCTGGCTACCGCAAGTTCTACGAGCACGACGTCGAGCGACTGCGTTGGGTGCTGCGCCAGCAACGGGAGAACTTCCTGCCGCTCAAGGTGATCAAGGATCGGCTCGACGACGATGCCAACGGTTCGGTACCGGACCATGGCGAGGAGCAGGCCGCTCCCGTTCGAGAACACTCCGGTGAGGCCCACGCCGGCCCGGGAGCCGGAACCCACCACGCCGATGAGCCGGTTCTGGTCGGCCACAGGACGTCGGCTGCGGGACATTCACGCGGCGCAGGCGAAGCAGAGCCGGCCGTCGATACCCCCACTTCGCTGGTCGCGGACGGACCCACGCTCCCCGGGATCGAACCCATCTCCCATGCCGCCGCCACCCCGGCGGTCCCGGACCTCACCACCGTTGGCGGCGCGGCGCTCTCGTCGTCGGGCTCCAGTGCATCCGGCACCGCCCCGGCCGCACCTGCCCCCGCCCCGGGGCACTCCTCCGCTCGGGACGCCGCCGCCGGGGCCACAGCCAGGCGAAAGTCGCCCTCCAGGCCGGGTGCGGCAAAGACGGAACAGGCGACGGCACCGACGGCGCGTGCGGGTGGGAGCGAAGCATCGGCGACGCCACCCACTCCCACTCCTGCCGCGCCGACCGCATCGACTGCGCCGGCCATCACCCAGCCAGTCTCGCCAGGTGCGCCGGTGGCCGCACCGACCCCTCCGGCGCTGGAGTCGCCGGGTGCGCCTGCGACCTCCGGTGCGGGCACGAGCGCGGTCGAGCTCAACGGGGCCAGCCTGTCCGTCGAAGATCTGTCGACGGCGTGCGGCCTCTCCGTCGACACCCTGCGTGAACTGCAGGAGTACGGGCTGCTGACCGCGAACACGGTGGCGGGCCAGCAGTTCTTCGACGAGGAGGCGATGGCCGTCGCCAACGTCGCGGCGCGCTTCGCCCGGTTCGGCATCGAACCCCGCCATCTGCGGCTCTACAAGAACGCCGCCGATCGCGAGGCCGGATTCGTCGAGCAGATCGTGATCCCGCTGGTCCGGCAGAGGAATCCCGACGCGAGGGCCCGGGCCCACGAAACGGCGGACGAACTCGCCCGCCTGGGCCAGGAGTTGCGCGGCTCCCTGCTACGCACCGCCCTCGGAGACCTGCTCAACGGCTGACCGACCCGCCGTCGAGGGCTCCGAACGACGGCGGTGGCCTCGGACCAGCCTCGCAGTCGGTCGAATTCCGACACAAGCGACCGCAGTGGCGAGTAGGTTTGGTCCATGGTCGAAGTGCGGCTTCGGGCGGTGCGGGTGGACCTCCAGTCGAACACGCCCGTGCTCCTTCTCCAGGAGTCCGACGGGTTGGGTAGGACGCTGCCGATCTTCATCGGCGCACCGGAGGCCACGGCCATTGCCTTTGCCCTCCAGGGCATGGACACGCCCCGCCCCATGACCCACGATCTGATCCGGGACCTGCTGGACGCCCTGGGCACTGACGTCGTTCGGATCGTGATCACCGAGTTGCGGACGGCCACCTACTACGCCGAAATCGTGCTCCGGCACGGGGATCGGGAGATCCCGGTGTCGTCCCGTCCCTCGGACGCCGTGGCAGTGGCGGTCCGCACCGGGACCCCGCTCTTCGTGGCCGACGACCTCATGGACGCCGAGGGCATCATGCTCGCCGTGGACGAGGAGGAGGACGAGGAGCCCGATGCAGAGGAAGAGAATGCCAACCCCGACGAGTTGGTCGGCGAATTCCGGAGCTTCCTCGACACCATCCGACCGGAGGACTTCTCTCCCTGAACACGTTCGGCGACTGACGAAGATGAGGGAGGCGGCGGGGTGATGAAGCTCACCCAGGGAGTACGCGGCATCGGTCTGGTGGCCGGACTGGCGATCGGAGGTGCAGCACTCGGGGCGTGCTCTTCGGGGTCGTCATCATCGTCGACCACCGCAGGTCCCACGTCGAGCAGCGGGATCCCGTCGACCTCGTCCACGACGCCGGCTCCGTCCACCACCTCGAGCCCGGCTCCGTCCACCACCTCGACCGGCCCGACGCGGTGCACGACGGCCGGCCTTGTCGGATCGATCGTCGGGAGCAGCGGCGCGGCCGGGACCATCGAGACCACCGTGGGCCTGCGGAGCACGGCCACGACGCGCTGCATCCTCGGCGGCTACCCGGGCCTCCAGATGCTCGGGCCGGGAGGGGCGACAGTGCCGACCAACGTGGTCCGCAAGGGGAACTACAGCTTCACGTCGATGGCCCCGACGACGGTGACCCTTTCCAGTGGTCAGTCGGCCTACTTCAACATCGGGTACTCCGATGTTCCGGTGGGCAACGAGACGTCGTGCCCGACCTCTGCCTCGCTCGAGGTCACGCCTCCCAACGCCACCGACCAACTGGTCATCACCGCCACGCTGTCCCCGTGCGGTGGGGGGACCCTGGTGGTGTCCCCGGTGTTCCTGGCCGCCGGATCGAACAGCCAGTCGACGGCACCCGGCGCCTGATCCGGCCCGACCTGCCCGGACCCCCCCCGGGGCCCCGGGGCCCCTGGGCCCTGACGGGTCATCTGTGCGGCGCCACCAGAATTCTTCCCCGGACCGTGCCGGCCTGGATGGCGTCCAGGGCCGGTGCCACTCCCTCGAGGCCCACTTCGGAGGCGACGATGGCCTCGAGGCCAGGGATCGGAAATCGGGTGGCGATCTCCGCCCACACCCGGCGCCGCTGGGCGATCGGAGTGCGCACGGTGTCGATGCCGATGAGGGAGGCGTCGCGCACGATGAAGGGGAAGACGGACGACTCGAAGGAGTTGCCCCCGGTCAGCCCGCTGGCGGCCACGGCGGCGCCGTAGCGCAATGACCGCAGCACGGCGGTGAGGGTGGGGCCGCCCACGCAGTCCACCGCCCCGACCCACCGCTCGGGGGCCAACGTCCGCTCGGGCGCGGCCACCAGTGCTTCGCGGCTGACGACCTCCGAGGCGCCCAGACCGACCAGGTAGGCGTGCTCCGCCGTCTTGCCGGTGCTGGCCACCACCTCGTATCCGCGAGCGGCAAAGAGGAGGACCGCCATGCTGCCTACCCCTCCCGAGGCGCCGGTCACCACCACCGGCCCCTCCCCGGGGGCGAGCCCGTTCTGTTCGAGCCGATGGAGCGAGAGTGCCGCGGTGAACCCAGCGGTCCCGACGATGGCGGCGTGGCGGGTGCTGAGGCCGGTCGGCAACGGGACGACCCACTCCGCTGGGACCCGTGCCAATTCTGCGAAGCCGCCGTCATGGGCCACGCCGAGGTCGTAGCCGTGGACGAGCACCTGCATTCCGATCTCGATCGAGGGATCCTGCGAGGACAGGACCGTGCCGGCCAGGTCGACGCCGGGCACGAGCGGGGAGATCCTTGCCACCCGGTTGCCGGGTCGGAGGACCATGCCGTCCTTGTGGTTGACGGACGACCAGTCGACACGGATGACCACGTCGCCCCCGGGCAGGTCGCCGAAGGCCCGGGTGCTGACCCCGGCATCCACCGCATCTCCGTTGCGGGTCACCACGAAGGCCGAGTAGGCGCCGGGCTCCTGGCACCCATCGGCAGGAGCCGGTCCTGTGCCGAACGGTGGGGAGGGGGTCATACCGGGTACCGTACTGAGTCCATGAGCGACGAGGAGGCCACGGACCCATCGAGAGCGTCCGTACTGCCCTCGGAGTCGGCGTTCGGCTGGTGGCCGTCGCCGTGGTCGGCGTCGGATGTGGCCGCCGGCAAGGTGTCCCGCAGCGGGTTGCAGAGCGACGGGGACGCGGTCTACTGGTCGGAGAGCCGGCCGGGCGAGGGAGGCCGCCAGGTGGTCGTCCGCTCGGTGCCGGGGGCGCCGGTGGCCGATGTCTCCCCAGGAGCGGTGAGCGTGCGCAGCCGCGTACACGAGTACGGCGGAGCGGCTGCAACGATGGCGGACGGCCGGCTGTACTTCGTCGACCAGGGCGATCAGCGCTGGTATCGGACCACGGTCGGAGACGGCGCCGACCTCCTCCCGCTCACTCCCGAACCGCCGTACGGGGGACCGACCGTCCGCTACGCCGACGGTCGGGTCACCCGTCAAGGAACGTGGCTGGTGTCGGTCGAGGAGCGACTCGCCGACGGAGCGGCCGAGCACCGCCTGGTGGCGGTGGCCGTCGACGGCTCCCAACAGGTCGTGTCCCTGGTGGACGGCGGGGACTTCGTGAGCTCGCCCCGTCTCTCTCCGGACGGGCAGTGGCTCGCCTGGGTGACCTGGGATCACCCGTCCATGCCCTGGGACAGCTCCGAGGTGCGGGTCGCCCGCCTCCACGAGGCGGACGGGACCGTCGGGATCGGCAGGCCGCACCGGGTGGCAGGCGGCGACGGGGTTGCGGTCGGACAGCCGCAATGGTGCCGCGACGGGAGCCTCCTGTTCGTCGACGACCGAAGCGGTTGGTGGCTGCCCTACCGGCTGGCGCCCGGTAACGGGCGGAACGTCGGCACCGAGGTCGCCGGACCACTGGTCGACGTCGAGGGCGAGTTCCATGCTCCTGACTGGGTGCTGGGACAGGCGACCATGGCCGAACTGTCCGACGGGTCGATCGCCTGCCGAATGCGCAGGGACGGTCGCGATCGACTGGTCCACCTGCAGCCGGGGACGGATGGGCCGCAGGCGCCCCACTGGCTCATGACCGAGATCGACCAGCCGTGCGTGACCCTTTCGGGCGTGGCCGCCTCGCCGGCCGCGGCCGGTACGGGCCGCCAACGGGTCTGCATCCTCGGGTCGACCCCGACCGAGGCACAGGGCGTCTTCGAGATCTCGCCGGGGGGTCGGTTCCCACCCCAGCGGCTTTCGGCGCCGCCGGTCGTCGGGTTGGCACGAGCAGACGTCTCCGTGGCGCGGCCGTTCCGGGTGGACACCGACCACGGGCCGGTGCCGGGTCTCTTCTTCGCCCCTGCCAGTGCGACGGCGGAAGGGCCGGCCCGAGCGCGCCCGCCACTGGTCGTGTTCTGCCACGGCGGGCCGACAGGCGCGGCAGAGTCCGGGTTCGACCCGGTGGTGCAGTTCTTCACCAGCCGCGGCCTGGCGGTGGCGGCCGTCGACTACCGCGGCAGCAGCGGCTACGGGCGCTCCTACCGGAAGCGCCTCGACGGCGAGTGGGGTGTCGCCGACATCGACGACTGCGCCGACGTTGCGGTGGCGTTGGACCGGGAGGGGTGGGTCGACGGGAGCCGCATGGCCATCCGGGGAGGGAGTGCCGGTGGGCTCACCGCCCTCGGGGCGCTGATCCGCTCGCGACGGTTCGCCGGGGCGGTGGCCTGGTACGGGGTGACCGATCTCGAGGCCCTGGCGACCGACACCCACGACTTCGAGTCCCGCTATGTCGACTCGTTGGTCGGGCCGTGGCCCGAGGCGGCGGAGCAGTACCGCTCCCGTTCGCCGATCCACCATGCGGATCAGGTCTCCGGCGAGGTGCTGCTCCTCCAGGGGGCCGATGACCCGGTGGTGCCTGCAGCCCAGTCCGAGCGCTTCGCCGCGGAGTTGGCGGCCCATCGGGTCCCCTGCCGGCTGATCGTCTTCGAGGGCGAATCGCACGGGTTCCGACGGGCGGCGACCATCGAGGCGTGCCTCGAGGCGGAACTGTCCTTCTATCGCTCACTCTTCCGCACCGAGGGGGAAGACGATGCGCCGGCAACCGGTGGCTGATCACTCCGTCCGGCGGTGGGTCCGGTGATACCCTCGACCGTGCCGAGCGATGGCCCGTGGTCGCACCCGAGTGCTGTGTCGGCGGCCGGCGACGAGCGGTGGGCGGCCTACCCCGTTCCGGTGCGCCGGACCCTGTTCGGCCTCAGGCGCCTCTCGCCCGAGTGGCGGGACGCGCTGCTCTACGGCTGTTCGGCGCTGTTCGCCGGGGTGACCGCGCTGGCGGTGGGCATCCCGCTCTATCGGCAGTGGGGTCAGATGGCCGTGGGCCCCTATCTGGTGGCGGCGGGAGTGACGGCGCTGGCCGGGTGGCGGTCCACCGTCGCCGACCGGCGGACAGGGGAGGCCGGTCGGCCCGGCAGCGGTGAGACGTCCGAGGACGCACGACCGTCCCGGTCGGGAGTGCGGTGGCGGAGGGCCGCCCGCGTGGTCGCTTTCTTGATGGTCCTGTTCGGGGCCACGATCGTTCCGCTGACCATGGAGGTGATCTGGCGCTCCGAGGGGAATGCCGCTCTGCACGTCCAGCCCGAGGTCCTGGTCGTCGAACAGGCGGGAGTGCGGGCCGCCCACGGCAAGGATCCCTACCAGGTGATCGATCGCAACGGCCATATCCTCATCCACCAGACCAAGGAGCCGGTCTACGAGCTCTACTACCCCTATCTCCCCGGGATGGTCATCTTCGGTTTCTCCAGTGTGAGCAAGGACGAAGCACGGCTCACCGACGCCCGGATCCAGTTCCTGGTGTTCACGGCGGTCGTCACACTCGTCGCCCTGAGCCGGATCCGGCCCCCCTCGGACGCCCGCTACCGCGCCCTCCAGGCCCTCAGCGTCCTGCCCACCGCAGCGCTCCCTCTGTCCACCGGGGGTGACGACATGCCGGTGGTCGCGCTGATGCTGCTGGGCCTGGTGGCGCTCCAGCGCCGAAGACCACTCCTGGCCGGACTGGCGCTGGGGGCGGCGTCGTCACTCAAGTTCACGGCGTGGCCCCTGGTCCTCCTCGCCCTGTGGGGCGCCTACGACCAGCGAAGGCACCGGGCCGTCGTCCGGTACGTGGTGGGCGTCGTCATCGTCGTGGTGCCGGTGATCGTCCCGGTGGCCCTGCGGAACCCTTCGGCGTTCGTCGACAACGTGATCCGCTTCCCCTTGGGCCTGGCCGGCGTGTCGTCCCCGGCCGGCAGCGCGCTTCCCGGCCACATGCTGGTCTCTGCCTTCCCCGGGATCCACCGACCGTATGTGGTGGTGGTGGTGGTCGTGGGGGTCGCCGTCCTGATCCGGCATCTGCTGAGGAAGCCGCCCCGGGATGCCGCTGGGGTCGCCGCCCTCACCGGATGGGTCATGTTGATCGCCATCCTCCTGGCCCCGGCGACCCGGGTGGGCTATCTCCTGTACCCCATCAATCTGTTCCTCTGGGCCTGGATGCTGGGGCAGGCCGACGACCCGGCGGACGAGCACGTTGGCCCATCGCCCACCGATGGGGTGGTTCGGCCCGAGGCCACCGGCCCCGGGGCCGATCAGTTGCCGTCGGGAAGTTGGAACAGCTCGAGGGAGAACGGCGTGGTGCTGGTCGAGGTGGTCGGTGAGACGACTGCACCAACCTCCCAGTAGTACCCGTCGCCGCTCCCGTGTTTGGCCAGCACCTCGGTACCCTGCCCATCCCGCTGGGCTCCGGTACCGAAGTAGATCACCTGCCAACCGAGGTGCGGGAGCAGCTTCCGGTAGAGGGCGACCACCTGATCGGCAGAGAGGCCGACAGTGAAGGTGACCGTCCGGTCGAACTGGGCCGCGCCCTGGTCGGAGTCGACCGTGCCCGTGACCCGGCTGCCGGCAGGGACCGCGAGATCGCCGAGGATGTCGGAGGGGGGGTCGCCGGCGCCGACGATCGAGTGCAGAGCGGAGGTGGCAGGGGTCAGCTGGACGACGTTGCCGCCGGGAATGGTGATCCGCTGGACGGACAGGGTCGTGGTGTTCCCGGAGGTGAGCGCCGAGCCCACGACGCCGACGACGACGATGAAGACGGCGATGCCGAGCACGAGCAGCGCCGGGCCCCGCAGGGACGCCTGCTGGTAGGTGCGTCGGGCCGGGTCGACCGTGTCGGTTGGCGGAGACGGCGGCGACGAGACGTCCGGGGTGGTGCTGACCATGACCCCCGCATCCTACCGGCGGGAGCTCGGTCACCTTCGTTCGGGTGGCTGTGGATACACTCCGGAAGACCGGCCCGGGGAGCCGGTTCGGACGAAAGGGGTGGAACGGTGGCACGGCATGATCCGGATCCTCGGCCGGTGTCGCCGGAAGGCGATGGCCCGGTCGTGAGCCGCCGGGCCCTGCTCGGCACTGCCGCGCTCGGCGTTGCCGGGGCCGCTCTGGCAGCCTGCGGCGGGGGTCCCTCGCCCGCTCCGTCGTCGACGACCGCTGCGGGGCCGGTACGGTCCGCCCGTCGGGTGGGAATGCCCCCCGATCCGAGGGTGCCGGTGGGGAGCGACCAGCTCCCCGACGTCGACCACATCGTGGTGGTCATGATGGAGAACCACTCCTTCGACAACGTCCTGGGCGCCTTGGGCCGCGGTGACGTGCTGGCCAGGGGCTCCGACGGACTGCCCGACGCGACCAACCCGAACGGCCGGGGCAACCGGATCCGGTCGTTCCACATGCCCACCCCGTGCCAGCTCGATGGCAAACCGTCCCAGAGCTGGAACGCCTCGCACATCCAGTTCTCGGGCGGCACCAACCAGGGGTTCGTGATCAGCGACTCGGGCCCGGTCGCCATGGGGTACTGGACGCCCGCCGACCTGCCGTTCACCAATTCGCTGGCTGCGACGTTCCCCGTAGCAGACCGATACTTCTCGTCGGTGCTGTCCCAGACGTACCCCAATCGCCGTTACCTGGTGGCCGGCACGTCGCTCGGTCTGATCGACGACACCTTGCCGACCGCCCTTCCACCCAACGGGACGGTCTTCGACCTGCTGAACAGGCACGGGATCTCGTGGAGGAACTACTACTCCACCTTGCCGACCGCCGGGGTGTTCATCTCCTCACTCTCCAACCCGTCGATCGCCTCGGGGTTGGCCCCTATCACCGGGTTCTACGCCGACTGCGCCTCGGGCGACCTCCCGAGCTTCTCCCTCGTCGACCCCGACTTCGACAAGCAGTCGGAGGAGGACCCCCAGGACATCCAGTACGGAGATGCCTTTCTGGCCCAGGTGGTCAACGCGGTGCTGTCCGGGCCGAAGTGGGCCAGGTCGCTCCTCGTCTGGACCTACGACGAGCACGGCGGTTACTACGACCATGTGCCTCCCCCTGCGGCGGTGACCCCCGATGACGTCCCCCCGATGACGTCCCCGACCGATGTCCCCGGCGCCTTCGACCGCCTCGGGTTCCGGGTGCCGGCCGGGCTGGTCAGCCCCTACGCCCGGAAGGGCCATGTCTCCCACTCCGTGTACGACCACACCTCGGTCCTCCGCCTGGTCGAGACCAAGTGGAACCTGCCCGCGCTGACCAGGAGGGACGCCGCGGCCAACGACCTCTTGGACATGGTCGACTTCACCCGGCCACCGGCCTTCCTCCGACCCCCGGTGCTGCACGCCGCCGCCGACCCGGCGGTGCGGTCGTCCTGCCTCGCCACAGGACCAGGAGCCATTCCGCCGGCCACGGCGGTGATCGCAGGCCACTGAACGCGCCCCCGATTCCACCGATGATGGCGGAACGGCCCGGTTCAGCGGTCGGTCGGCAGGGGGTCGAGCGAGGCGGCCACGCCGAGCGAAATGGCGGCGGCACCCACGGTCGAGGCAAGGATGCCCCACCGGCCGAGGCGGGGGAGGGTGCGGAAGGCCATCAGGGTCACCACGGCATCCACTGCATCGGCCAAGCCGCCGAGCGCCACCCACGGACGGGCCTCCGGCGCGGTGCCCGCCAGTGCCCTCAGCGCGCCGGCCCCGAGGGCGAGGTCCCGCCCGCCCATGGTGCGGGCCAGGAGCCGGACCGACGGGTCCTCGGCGGCATCGCCGACCCATGGCCGGGTCATCAGGGTCGGGGCGGCCAGGGCGGTGACGCCGATGCCGACGCGTCCCCAGGCGACCAGCCGGGCGAGTGCGTGTGACCGGACGGTGACCATACCCC
This sequence comes from Acidimicrobiaceae bacterium, assembly GCA_003138855.1. Lineage (GTDB taxonomy): Bacteria > Actinomycetota > Acidimicrobiia > Acidimicrobiales > RAAP-2 > Bog-756. Next base: position 61,517 of record PLHF01000011.1, read on the forward strand.
CAACTTAGGACGAGTGACGGTTGTTGTCAGCGCCACATTGGGAGTCGAATGTGTCACTCAGAGTGAAAGTGGTTAATCAGATGTTTACAATTGACAACCGATCCCTCACAATACGTGCAGCATCGACAGGCCCCCGGGGCCTGTCATGAGGAGGGGCAACTGATCCAAGTGGCGACAGGATCCTGTGGAGATGGGGGGGGAGTGGCCGGGTCCTCTGGGCCCGGCCACTGTCATGTCCCGGCACCGGGGTGGGCGGCGGTGCCGGTCCGGGGCCGGACCGACCATCCGAAGTGATCGAGCGGACCATGGCCTCGGCCCAGTCGCCACGTGCGGCCGCCGACGAGGGCCGCGCGTACGAACTCCTTGGCGGTGGCCACGGCCACGGGCACGTCTGACCCGGAGGCCAAGAGGGCGGCGATGGCCGCTGACAGCGTGCAGCCGGTCCCGTGGGTGTTGGGGGTGTCGATCCGTTCCCCCTCCAGGACCGTGAGGTGTTCGCCGTCGAAGAGGACGTCGGGGACCAGTTTCGGGGTCCCGGCCCCGACGGGGGACTCGACGCCGGGGAGATGGCCGCCCTTGACCAGCACCCAGGCCGGTCCGAGCCGGTGGATGCGCCTGGCCGCGTCGGCCATGGCGTCGACATTGCCCACGGAGGAGGGGTCGACCCCGGCCAGCAGCGCGGCCTCCCACAGGTTGGGCGTGGTGATCAGGGCGTGGGGCAGGAGTTCGACCCGGTAGGCGTCCACGGCCTCCTCCGGCAGGAAGACACGGCCGTTCGAGGCCACCATGACCGGGTCCACCACGAGCAGGGGCAGATCACCGGCGGCGGCGCGCCGGGCCACGGCCCTGACCACCTCCGTGGTCCCGAGCATCCCGGTCTTGACCGCAGCCACCGGGAGGTCGGACAGCACGGCGGTGATCTCGGCCTCGACCACCTCAACGGGAACGTGGTGCACGAGAACCACCTCGGCGGTGTTCTGGGCGGTGACTGCGGTAATGGCCGTGGTGGCGAAGATGCCGAGAGCGCTCATCGTCTTGAGGTCGGTCTGGATGCCCGCCCCGGCGCCCGAGTCCGATCCGGCGATGGTCAGGGCCACCGGGGGATCGCCGGCGGCGGTCACCATCCGGTGAGAGCGGCGCGGTGTGGGCCGGGGAGTCCGAGTCTGCTGCTGTCGACCCCCACCGGAATCGCATCGCCGGGCGGGTCGGTGGCCATGCACACATGCTACGGCCGCCCCGAGGCATCCGGGGCCGGCACAGGTGCGTCGCCACACGAGGGGAAGCGGGTCCGGGGCGTGTACCATCTACGGACCGCGCATGGGCCAGCGTCGTCCCGGGCGGGTAGATCCACTTCCCTCGTTGGAGCGACCCGATGACGACATTCCAAGGCATGGACGACGGCGCCCGTACGTCCACCCCGGTGGACCGGCGCCAGCCGGCGGTGTCTGCCGGCGCCGCTGCGAACCGTGCCCCGCGTGGTGGGCTCTATGACCCGAGGTTCGAACACGATGCCTGTGGGGTGGCCCTGGTGGCCGATCTCCACGGGCGCCGCTCCCACGGCCTCGTCCGCCAGGCCATCTCCGCACTCGAGCACCTTGCCCACCGGGGGGCGACCGGCAGCGAGGATGACAGCGGGGACGGGGCGGGCATCCTGATCCAGGTCCCGCACGACTTCTATGCGGACGAGGTCGACTTCGAACTGCCGGCCCCGGGTCGCTATGCCACCGGGATCGCCTTCCTCTCCCGGGACGGCGCCGAGGCCGCAGCGGCCCGGGCCGCCATCGGGAAGCTGGCCCAGGACGAGGGATTCGATGTCATCGGCTGGCGCGATGTCCCGATCGACGATGCCACGCTGGGGTCGATCTCCGACGCCGCCCGGCCCTCGATGCACCAGCTCTTCGTGGTCCCGTCCGCGGACACCGTGCTCAGCCCCGGGGATCCGGCGCTGGCCGTCGACCGCCTGGCGTTCGTGCTGCGGAAGAGGGCCGAGCACCAGATCGACAACTGCTACCTCGCGTCCTTGTCGGCTCGCACCATCATCTACAAGGGCATGCTCACCTCCCGCCAGCTCGCGGAGTTCTTCCCCGACCTGTCCGACCAGCGGGTGACCAGCGGGTTGGCGCTCGTGCACTCGCGCTTCTCCACCAACACCTTTCCCTCGTGGCCGCTGGCCCATCCCTACCGGTACATGGCGCACAACGGCGAGATCAACACTCTGGCCGGCAACCGCAATTGGATGCGGGCCCGCGAATCCCTCTGCGCCTCGGACCTCATCCCCGGGCTCGAGAGGGCATTCCCCGTCGTGACCCCGGGGGCCAGTGACTCGGCCTCGTTCGACGAGGTGCTCGAGCTCCTCCACCTCGGCGGACGGCCCCTGCACCACGCCGTCTTGATGATGATCCCCGAGGCGTGGGAGAACCACCGCACGATGGACCCGGCCCGCCGGGCGTTCTACAGCTACCACTCAGCGCTGATGGAGCCGTGGGATGGGCCGGCCGCCGTGGCCTTCACCGACGGCACGGTGATCGGCGCAGTCCTCGACCGGAACGGGCTGCGCCCGGCCCGGTACTGGGTCACCGACGACGGCCTGGTGGTGCTGGCCAGCGAGGTCGGCGTCCTCGACGTGCCGCCCGAGAGGGTGGTGCGCAAGGGACGCCTCCAGCCAGGCCGGATGTTCCTGGTCGACACGGCCGCGGGCAGGATCGTCGACGACGACGAGATCAAGGACACCCTGGCCCGCGAGCACCCCTACGCCGAGTGGCTCGAAGCCGGGCAGGTCCAGCTCGACGACCTGCCCCCCCGCACGATGCTCACCCCCCAGCACGCCTCGGTCATCGGGCGCCAGCGGCTCTTCGGCTACACGAACGAGGAGCTGCGCCTGATCCTCCAGCCCATGGCCAAGGCAGGAGCCGAGCCGATCGGCTCGATGGGCAGCGACACCGCCATCGCCGTGCTCTCCGACAATCCCCGCCTGCTCTACGACTACTTCACCCAGTTGTTCGCTCAGGTGACCAACCCACCACTGGATGCCATCCGCGAGGAATTGGTGACCTCGCTGCTGTCTGCCGTGGGGCCGGAGGCGAACCTCCTCGAGCCGACGGCGGCATCGTGCCGGCAGATCGTGTTGCCCATGCCCGTCATCGACAACGACGACCTGGCCAAGCTGGTCTACGTCAACGAGGACGGCTCGACCCCGGGGTTCCGCGCCTTCGCAATCGACGGCCTGTTCGAGGTGGACGGCGGCGGCCGGGCGTTGGCCGCCGCGATCGAGGACGTCCGGAGCCGGGTGAGCGCTGCCATCCGGGACGGCGCAGACGTGATCGTGCTGTCGGACCGCAACTCGACGGCGGAGTGGGCTCCCATCCCCTCGCTGCTGCTGGTGTCCGCCGTCCATCACCACCTGGTGCGGGAGAAGACCCGGACCCAGGTCGGCCTGGTCGTGGAGTCCGGGGACGCCCGTGAGGTGCACCACATGGCACTCCTCAAGGGATTCGGCGCCGCCGCCGTCAATCCGTACCTGGCGTTCGAGAGCATCGACGACATGATCGCATCGGGCCTCCTGACCGGCGTCACCCCGCGGCAGGCGCAGAAGAACTACATCAAGGCGGCGTCCAAGGGCATCGTCAAGGTGATGTCCAAGATGGGCATCTCCACGGTGGCCTCCTACACAGGTGCCCAGGTGTTCGAGGCGGTGGGACTCGCCTCCGACGTCATCGACGAGTACTTCACCGGAACGGTCTCCCGCATCGGAGGGGTGGGCCTCGATGTGCTGGCATCGGAGGTGGCCCAGCGACACCGGACCGCCCACCTCGAACGCCCGACCGAGCTGGCCCACCGCGAGCGCGAGGTGGGCGGGGAGTACCAGTGGCGCCGCGAGGGGGAGTACCACCTCTTCAACCCCCGGACGGTGTTCAAGCTGCAACACGCCGCACGTTCCAAGCGCTACGACGTGTTCAAGGAGTACACCCGTGCCGTGGACGACCAGTCGGCGCACCTGGCCACGCTGCGCGGCCTCATGCGCCTCAAGGTGGGCGAACTCCCGCCGGTCCCCCTCGAGGAGGTGGAGCCGGCATCGGCCATCCTGGCCCGCTTCTCGACCGGCGCCATGTCGTATGGCTCGATCTCGGCCGAGGCCCACGAGACGCTGGCCATCGCCATGAACCGCCTGGGGGGGCGGTCCAATACCGGCGAGGGCGGGGAGGACCCCGAGCGGTTCACGCCGGACGCCAACGGCGACCTCCGACGGAGCGCCATCAAGCAGGTGGCCTCCGGCCGCTTCGGGGTGACCTCCGAGTACCTGGTGAATGCGGACGACATCCAGATCAAGATCGCCCAGGGGGCCAAGCCGGGCGAAGGGGGCCAGCTCCCGGGGTACAAGGTCTATCCGTGGATCGCCAAGACGAGGTTCTCGACCCCCGGCGTCGGCCTGATCTCGCCGCCCCCGCACCACGACATCTACTCCATCGAGGACATCGCCCAGCTCATTCACGACCTCAAGTCGGCCAACCCCGAGGCCCGCGTGCACGTGAAGCTGGTGGCCGAGGTGGGCGTGGGCACGGTGGCCGCCGGGGTGGCCAAGGCCCACTCGGACGTCGTGCTCATCTCGGGACACGACGGCGGGACGGGCGCGACACCACTGACCTCCCAGAAGCATGCAGGCATCCCCTGGGAGCTCGGCCTGGCCGAGACCCAGCAGACCCTGATGGCCAACGACCTGCGGGACCGCATCGTCGTCCAGGTCGACGGCCAGATGAAGACCGGCCGCGACGTGATCGTCGGGGCCCTCCTCGGGGCCGAGGAGTTCGGCTTCGCCACCGCACCGCTGGTGGTGTCGGGCTGCATCATGATGCGGGTCTGCCACCTCGACACCTGCCCGGTCGGCATCGCCACCCAGAACCCCACCCTCCGGGCCCGCTACAGCGGCACGCCGGAGTTCGTGGAGACCTTCTTCGAGTACATCGCCGAAGAGGTCCGGGAGTACCTCGCCGCCCTGGGGCTGCGCTCACTGGAGGAGGCCGTCGGCAGGGTCGACCTCATCGACGCCGACGAGGCGGTCACCCATTGGAAGGCCCGCGGCCTCGACCTCACGCCGATCCTGATGCAGCCGGAACAGCCCGAGGGGGCGGTGCGACACTGTGTCAACCAGCAGGACCACGGCCTCGATCGGGCCCTGGACCACGCCTTCCTCGAGGCCTGCCGACCGGCCATCGAGCATGGCACCCCGGTGCGGGCCGAGGTGGAGGTGACCAACGTCGACCGGACGGTGGGCACCCTGCTCGGGTACGAGATCACCCGCCGGCACGGGAGTGCGGGCCTGCCCGACGGCACCATCGACCTGACCTTCCGGGGGTCGGCCGGGCAGAGCTTCGGTGCCTTCGTCCCCAGGGGCGTGACGATGCGCCTGCTCGGGGACACCAACGACTACCTGGGCAAGGGCCTGTCCGGCGGACGGATCATCGTGCGGCCGCCGGAGGAGTCCCCCTTCGCCGCCGAGGAGAACATCGTGGCCGGCAATGTGATCCTCTACGGCGCCACCGCCGGGGAGGTCTTCCTGCGCGGCCAGGTCGGCGAGCGGTTCTGCGTGCGGAACTCGGGGGCCATAGCGGTGGTCGAGGGTGTGGGCGACCACGCGTGTGAGTACATGACCGGGGGCCGGGTGGTGGTCCTCGGGCCGACCGGCCGCAACTTCGGCGCCGGGATGTCGGGCGGTGTGGCCTACGTCCACGACCCCGAGGGGCGCCTCGCCGGGGTGTACAACAGCGAGATGGTCGACCTCGAACCCCTGTCGCCGACGGACCGGGCCTGGCTGAGGGACCGGGTCGTCCTCCACCACGAGGAGACCGGCTCGGCGGTGGCCCGGGAGATCCTGGCCGACTGGGTCAGCGCCTCCGAGCAGTTCGTCACGGTGATGCCGCGCGACTACCGGCGGGTGCTCGAGGCCACCGAGCGCGCCGTCGCCGAGGGCCGCTCGGTGGACGAGGCGGTCATGGAGGCCTCCCATGGGTGACATCTCCGGGTTCTTGAAGTTCCCGCGCCAATTGCCGCACCGCCGACCCGTTCCGGTCCGGCTGCGCGACTGGAAGGAGGTCTACGAGCCGTTCCCGGCAGAGGCGGCCAGGCAGCAGGGAGCACGGTGCATGGACTGCGGGATCCCCTTCTGCCACGAGGGCTGCCCGCTGGGCAACCTGATCCCCGAGTGGAACGACCTGGTGTACCGGGAGGACTGGTCGGAGGCCGTCGAACGCCTGCACGCCACCAACAACTTCCCCGAGTTCACCGGTCGCCTCTGCCCGGCCCCCTGCGAGGGGGCCTGCGTGCTGGGCATCAACGACGATCCGGTGACCATCGAGCGGATCGAGTACGAGATCATCGAGCGGGCATGGTCGGAGGGGTGGGTCCGACCGGTACCGGCGAGAACGCCGAGCGGTAGGCGGGTCGCCGTCGTCGGCTCGGGCCCGTCAGGCCTGGCCGCGGCCCAGCAGCTGTCCCGGGCCGGCCACGGCGTGGTCGTCTTCGAACGGGCCGAGCGGCCTGGCGGGCTCCTCCGCTACGGGATCCCCGAGTTCAAGATGGAAAAGGCCGTCCTCGACCGGCGCCTCGCCCAGCTGGAGGCCGAGGGCGTCGAGTTCCGGTGCGGGGTCTCGGTGGGGGAGAGCGCTCCCGAGGTGAGCCGGGCAGTGGCCGCCGACGCCACCGTAGTCGGCGCACGCTCGCTGGTCGAGGAGTTCGACGCCGTGGTGCTGGCCGGGGGTGCGACACTGCCGCGCGACCTGGCGGTGCCGGGTCGCGACCTGGCGGGCATCCATCGCGCCATGGACTACCTGAAGCCGTCGAACATGGTCCAGGAGGGGACACTCACCAACTCGCCGATCTCCGCACACGGGAAGCACGTGGTGATCATCGGGGGTGGTGACACCGGCGCCGACTGCCTGGGTACCGTGCACCGCCAGGGGGCACTCAGCGTCCACCAGCTCGAGATCATGCCGGAGCCGCCCCTCGAGCGCACGGGCGACAATCCCTGGCCGACCTGGCCGCTGATCCTCCGGACCTCCTCGGCCCTCGAGGAGGGAGGCGAGCGCATCTTCTCGGCGACCACCGCCGAGTTCCTCGATGACGGGTCCGGTCGCGTCCGGGCGCTGCGTGGACAGCAGGTGGAGCTGGCACCCGGTGACGGCGGCAGGCCGCAGTTCCTCGCCGTGGAGGGCTCCGAGTTCGAGCTGCCCTGTGAGCTGGTCCTGTTGGCGATGGGGTTCCTCGGTGCCGAGCGTACCGGCGTGGTCGCCGAGCTGGACCTCCGACTCGACGCACGGGGAAGCGTGGTCGCCGACCCCAACTGGTCGACCAACGTGGAGGGCGTCTTCGTCTGCGGCGACATGACCCGCGGCCAGAGCCTGATCGTGTGGGCCATCACCGAGGGCCGCTCCGCTGCCTCCGCGGTCGACCGGTACCTGATGGGTGAGACGGCCCTGCCGGCACCGATCGTGCCGGGCCAGCTCGCCCTGCAGTAGGCCGGGCCGCCCTGGGTCGCAGGGACGACCCGGGTCCCGGCCGGCGATTCAGTCGGAGACGCCGGCGAGGATGGCCGCGAAGGCGGAGGGATCCGTCACCGGCAGGAGATGGCCCAAGTCGACCCGGACCACGCTGACCGGCTGAGGAAGTCGCTTCGCCATCGCCTCCTGGGTGGTCGGTGACACGGGACGGTCCTGCCTGTTGACCACGTAAGTGATCGGGGTGCCGGCCACGCCGGCCCAGTGGACCGGCTGGAAGTAGTGGTGCACCGTGTCCTCGGCGCAGCGCACGGGATCGACGACGAACGCCAGCGTGTCATCATCGAGCGGCTCGCCGCCGTAGGCGTGGCGGAACGTCTCGGGATCGTCGGGTGGGCCGGGGAGGGTGATCGCCCTGCCGTCACGTGCGGCCGCCTCGAGGGCCAGGACCAGGCCCTCGCGGTGGCGCTCCTTCATGCAGTCGGCACCGCATCCGCCCTCGGTCGGGACCAGGGCGGCATTCAGCACGACGGAGGTGCACCGGCCGCCGAGGGCGACGACGACGCCGGGTGCGACCAGGCCGCCCGAGGAGTGCGCCACCAGGACGATCGGCCCGTCGATGGCCGCTGCCTCGATGTCGGCCACGACCGATGCCGACTCCTCCTCGACCGAGAGCGTGGCGAGGTCCGCCGGCTTCCCGGCACGACCGGGCAGATCGACGGCGAGCGCCGGCCGATCGAGATGTGGGAGCAGGCGGTCCCAGAAGCGGCCGGTGCTGCCCCCGCCGTGCACCAGCACGTAGGTCATCGTCGTCCGGGACAGGTGGCGGGCCACATCGGGGCCGAGGCTACCGCCGCGACCTGGCTACCCGGGTCGGGTGGCCCCCACCAGACCCGACCAGTCAGCGTCGTCGTAGCGGACCAGGGCGCCGGTGTGGGGAGCGTCGATCATCTCCCCGGCCCCCACGTAGAGGCCGACGTGGTCCACGGCGGAGGGCCCTGTGCCGAAGAAGATCAGGTCGCCCGGCTCCACCGTCGCTCCGCCGGCCAGGACGGGTCCGGCGTCGAACTGGCCCTGGGCCACGCGGGGCAGCACGATCCCGGCCTGCCGGTAGGCCGCCTGGGTCAGACCCGAGCAGTCGAATCCGCCGCTGCCGGTGCCGCCCCACAGATAGGGCGTGCCCAGCTGTGCGGCGGCGAAGGAGAGCGCGGTGGCGACGGTGCCCGAGAGGCCCGGGTCCTCGCCCAGGGCGATCGCCAGGGTCAGCACCGTGTTCACGTAGGTCTCGGAGTGGTTGTACGAGGCGACGGCACCACGGAGGGTGGAGGGGTTGCCGCCTCCGTCGGCGCAGAGCAGGCGGGAAGCGGAGTAGACGGCGTCGACCGGGTCGTAGGGCGTCGGGGGCCGGGCGCCTCCGGGCCCCACCGTGGCATAGGCGGCGAACGTGGCCGGCTCGAACTGGAAGGGGCCCTCGGCGCCCGCGCTGTTCGTTCCGGACCACACGCCGGGTGCCGTGGACTGGCCGCTGTCCGACTCGACGGTCCCGACGGCCCCGAGGAGCGACCACGACAGGCCCGGACAGGTGGTGGCCGCCTCCTCGTAGAGGGTCACCCACGCAGAGGGGATGGCGGTGCGGGTTCGGCTGCCGCCGGATGCGGGAGCGCCGCCCGCGGCACTCGCCGTCGAGGCGGGGGGGACCGAACCGGCGGAGCCCGTCCCGAGGACGACCGCCACCAGGACGACGCAGCTGACGAGGGTCACGATTCCGAGCACCACGGCTCCGAGCACTCTTCCCATGGGACCGCACCTCCGCTCCGGGGGAGGGGGACAGAATGAGCCGCGCGCTCAGAGGACGACGAGCCGGTCCGGGGACCCCTCCGCCCGGGAGGGGCGGAACGGCGCCGGACGCCGCGCGTCGATCAAGTCCACCACCGGTCCGGCCCGGACGCAACCCCCGGGCGGGCCGCGATCGGTATGCTCGTTCATCCGGGGTTCCGGACGGGGACAGGGGAGGATCGACAGTGCTCAGCACCATGCAGGACGCACCATTGTTGGTGAGCGGCATTCTGCGCCACGGACAGAACATCTACGGGGACAGCCGGGTGATCACGGTCACCGGGTCCGCCGGCGAGTCCACCGCGGCGACATTCACCGAGGTGGCGGAACGGTCGGAGCGCCTGGCCAAGGCACTCGGACGCCTTGGGGTGGGGGACAGCGACCGGGTGGGGACCTTCCTGTGGAACAACCAGTCCCATCTGGAGGCCTACCTGGGCATCCCGGCCATGGGGGCGGTGCTCCACACCCTCAACCTCCGCCTGTTCCCCGAGCAGCTGGCCTACGTCATCAACCATGCCGAGGACCAGGTCATCATCGTCGACGCCTCGATCGCCCCGCTGCTGGCTCGTGTCCGCGACCAGCTGACCACGGTCAAGCACATCATCGTGAACGGCGCAGGGGATGCGAGCGCGCTGGGGGACACCCTCTCCTACGAGGACCTGCTGGCCGCCGAAGAGCCGGGGTACGACTGGCCCACCTTCGACGAGCGCCAGGCGGCGGCCATGTGTTACACGTCGGGAACGACGGGCAACCCGAAAGGCGTGGCCTACAGTCACCGGTCGACCTTCCTGCATACGTTCGCCATCACCTCGGGGTCGTCGCTCGGAATCAATGAGCGGGACTCGGTGCTCTCCATCGTGCCCATGTTCCATGCCAACGCGTGGGGCACCCCGTACGGCTGCTTCCTGACCGGTGCCGACATGATCATGCCCCAGCAGTTCCTGCAGGCCGAGCCGCTGTCGAACATCATCGCCCTCCACCGACCGACCGTCTCGGCCGGGGTGCCCACCATCTGGAGCGACCTGCTCCGGTACGCGCAGTCCCACGAGGTCGACCTCTCCTCCCTGCGCATGATCACCGCCGGCGGTGCCGCGGTGCCCCGGCAACTCCTCGAGCGGTTCGAGTCCGAGTTGGGGATCGAGATGGTCCAGGGGTGGGGGATGACCGAGACCAGCCCGTTGTGCTCGCTGGCGCTGCCCCCTCGCGGCATCCCACCGGAAGAGGAGATGGACTGGCGGGCCAAGACCGGGCGCGTCGTGCCGGGGGTCGAGGTGCGGGTCGCCGCCGAGGACGGCTCGATCCTGCCCAACGACGGCGTCGCCATCGGCGAGTTCGAGGTGCGGGGTCCCTGGGTCACCGGCTCCTACTACGGCGAACCCGCACCGGAGCGCTTCCACGACGGCTGGCTGCGGACCGGGGACATCGGATCGCTCGACCGCAAGGGGTTCATGCAGATCAGCGACCGGACCAAGGACGTCATCAAGTCCGGCGGGGAGTGGATCTCCTCGGTGGAACTGGAGAACGAGGTGATGGCCCATCCCGAGGTGGTCGAGGCCGCGGTCATCGCCGTGCCCGACGAGCGGTGGAGCGAGCGGCCAATGGTGGCGGTGGTCCTCGAGGAGGGGTCGTCGGCCACCCCCGACGAGCTCTTGGTCTTTCTGACCGAGCGGGTCAGCCGGTGGTGGCTGCCGGAGCGGTGGGCGTTCATCGAGGAGGTCCCGAAGACCAGCGTGGGCAAGTTCGACAAGAAGGTCCTCCGGTCCCAGTACGCCGCGGGCTCCCTCGAGGTGCTCGAGATCGAGATCTCGGGGGGGCGCTGATCGGGTGGTCGCCGATCCGACCGACATCGCCGAGCGCCTCTCGGGCATCAGCGAGGAGCTGGCCGACCTGGCCCTCGACCGGCTGCGCCAGTCGGCTGACGCGGTCCGGAGCGGCGGGGAGCCCGATCCGCAGGTGACGGCCGAGGAGAAGCGGATCACCCGCGCCCGACGCGCCGTGGACAAGGCAGTGCTGCTGCTGACGGGCCCGCCGGCTGCCGCCTCGGGGATCGGAGAGGGCCCCTAGTCGTGTTCGGGCGATCGAGGTCGACGCATAGGTACCCGGCAACTCCGACACAGACACCGGCGTCATTCATAGCCCTGAAGACGCCGCCGGTCATTCCCCGGATGATCCACATATCCTTTCGCCGCCACCCACAACGCACTACCGTGGAATACGGAGGTTGGCGGCTGTGATCGACAGGACTCTCTGTTCAGGGCGTGGAACGGTGATCGGCGGATGAGTGTCAGCGCTGCCACCGGGTAGAGGCCCGGCTCCACCGGCAGCGCCGGAGCTCCCGGTCCACGAATCGGGCCTCAACACGGAAAAGGCAGGTGCCCGACGAAGGAAGGGTCATCGCCGACGCGCAGTCCAGGAGCGGATGGACCTGGTGCTGGAGAACACTGCCGACGTGGTGATCCAGTACGCTCCGGACGGCACGGTGCTCTGGGCGTCGCCTTCGCTCGAGACCGAGCTCGGCTGGAACCCGGACGATGTCACGGGCACCAAGTTCAGGATGAGTGCCCCGGAGGATCGCGAGACGACGAGCGCCCCCTACGTCGTTGCGAGGGAAGAGCACCGCGGAGAAGGCCGGAGCCTGGCTCGGATTGAGTGTGCTGACGGTTCGCCGCGCTGGATGGACGTCCGGTGTCGTTTCGTCTGGCGCCACGACGGTTCGTTGAACTTTGCCGTTGCCTGCATGAGAAACGTAACGTCGGAGATCGAGGCCCGCAGGGACCTCGAGGCCTCCGAACGGCGGTTCCGGACCCTGGCGGAGAACGCGTCCGACGTGGTCTATGAAACCGACGCCACCGGGGTCCTCCTCTGGGTGTCACCGTCGATGCAACCGGTACTCGGGTGGAGTCCCGTTGACCTGATCGGGACGCCGGTGTCAGGCTTGTTCGACGAGGGTCATCCCGGAATCAGCACGGTCGACCGGGTGCGCCTCAGTGGGGGGACGCCCATCGGACCATCGGACGTCCTGTTCCGCAGGTACGAAGGCGCCCCCCGGTGGATGTCCGTCAGCGCGATGCCGATCAGGGGCGAGACCGGTGAGATCGTCTCGGCCATCTGGAGCCTCCGCGATGCGGACGACTTCGTCCGGGCACGCGAGTCAGCCGAAGCTGACCAGTTCAATCAGCGGCGCTTGAGGGCGACGCTGGACTCGCTGCTCGACCCCCATGCCCTCGTCGAGGCGGTCCGCGACGAGACCGGCCGCATCGTGGACTTTGTCTTCGTGGATGCCAACGAGGCCGCCTGTCTACAAAATGGAATGTCGCGTCCACAGTTGATCGGTTCGCGTCTCCTGGACCTGTTCCCGGGACAAGGTCCTAGCGGGCTCGCGGCGATGTACGCCCGGGTGATCGAGACCGGCGAGCCACTGGTGCTCGATGACTACTCGTACTCAAATGAGATCCTGCATCCGGAGCGGCGCTACGACCTGCGGGCCGTACGAGTGGACGACTACCTGGGATTCACCTGGCGGGACGTGACGGACCGCCACCAAGCCACCGAGTCGTTGGCGGCCTCCGAACGGCGCTACCGCCTGCTGGCCGAGAACGCCTCCGACGCCGTGATCGAGGTGGCGCCGGACAACACCTACCGGTGGGCATCGCCCTCGGTCCGCGAGGTCCTGGGTTGGGAGCCCGACGAGCTGATCGGCGTCACGCTGGTCGAGTTCGTTCATCCCGATGACCTGGGCCGGATTCTGCGGGCACGAGAGACAACGGTCGACCGGGTGTCGAAGATCGCGGCCTTCCGTTTCCGGCGGCCCGATGGATCGTACCTGTGGGTGTCGGGCCGTGCCCGCGAGGTCGTCGATGCCGACGGCAACACGTCGGGCCGGGTTGTGTCGCTGCGTGACGACAACGACGCCGTCCTGGCACGGCAGGCTCTGGCCGAGTCCGAGGCGCGCTATCGACTGCTCGCGGAGAACGCGTCCGACGTCGTCTACCAGACTGATGACGACGGCATGCTGCAGTGGGTGTCACCGTCGATCGAGCGGATCCTCGGCTGGAGGGCCGCAGACCTCGTCGGCACGCGTGCGACGGACCTGATCGCACCCGAGGATCTCCCACAGGCAGAGGCTGAACGGGCCCGCGTCTACCATGGCGAACGGATCCGGCACTTCGAATGCCGCTTCCGCACGGTCACCGGAGAACTGCGGTGGATGGAGATCCACGCCCAACCGATCTACGACGATGCAGGCGGGCTCATCGCAGCGGTGGTCGGCCTGCAGGATATCCAGTCGAAGGTCGTGATGCGGCGGGCACTGGCTACGTTGTCGGCCGGCAACGCCGTACTGGCGCGCTCGGAGCACGAGGCAGCGTTGTTGTACGACATGTGTGAGACCGCAGTTCAGGAAGGCGGCTACCTCTTCAGCTGGTACGGCCAGCCTCTCGGGGATGCCCGGAGGACCGTGGCCAAAGTGGCCTCGAGCGTGGCGCACCGCGACTACCTCGAATCGATCGAGGTTTCGTGGGGAGAAGGTCCACTCGCGGAGGGCCCGTTCGGGGTGGCCCTGCGCGCCGGCAGGACGACCGTCACGAACGAGTTGACCGGCCAGACGGCCTTCGCTCCCTGGGCGGACGAGGCGGTCTCCCACGGGTTCGGTTCCGAGATCTGCCTGCCGGTCTTCGTCAACGGCACCATCGACGGTGTGCTGGCGGTGTACGCCGCAGAACAGGACGCGTTCGACCGGCGGTCCACCGCGGTGCTCGAGGAGCTCGCTTCGCAGATCGGTGTCGGGTTGGGCCGGATACGCAATAGCGAGGCATTGGCCAAGACGTTGGCCGACTGGACACTGCTGCACACCGCGATCGAGCAGGCCGTCGAGGCCATCGTGGTGACCGACACGACGCCGGCGATCCTCTACGCCAACCCGGCGACCGTCCGTTCGAGCGGCCGCACACTCGACGAGGTCCTGGGTCAGAACCCGCGGATCTTCCAGAGCGGGTTGCAGAGCGGGGAGTTCTACCGGTCAATGTGGTCCCGGCTCGCCGGTGGACAGTCCTGGCACGGGACGCTGGTCAATCGCAGGAAGGACGGGGAGCTTTACGAAGAGGACACGACCGTCACCCCGGTTCATGAGGTCGATGGGTCCCTCATCGCCTACGTGGCGGTCAAGCACGACGTGACCCACGAGCGGCGACTCCAAGCAGACCTGACACGCCAGCAGGACGACCAGGACATCGTCGTCAAGGCCATGAAGGCGGTACGCGTGGCCTCGACCCTCGAAGGGACGGTGGCGACGTTCTGCCAGGAGGTGACCCACCTCGAGGGAATCGATGTTGCCAGAGTGCTGGTCCTCGACCCGACCGGGGAGGCCATATCGTTGGGGCAGAGTGACCCGCCGATCCTCGACTGGGTGGACAACGTTCCCATCGTGGTCGAGCAGCGTGATCAGTTCATCGCGAAGACGAATGGCGGGCCGTGGTGGTTCGACCTCAGCGACCGGACCGGCATCGCCGGCCTCAATCCTGCGATGACCGCCGCCGCGTCCAAGGCCGGTTTGGAAGCCGCGGCGCTTGCCCCGATGCGATGGGAGGGCCGGATGGTCGGCATCCTGCTGGTGGCGTCTCGCAACGAGGGGACGACCGTCTGGACGGAGGCGAGACTGCGGGTACTCGAGGAGCTGGGCTCGTTCGCCGGCTCGTTGATCGGGGCCAAGGTCGAAGAACGCGCACGTCGCGAGCGACAGCGTTCCCTGTCGATGGAGATCATCGACCAGAAGCGATTCCGGCCGGTCTTCCAGCCAGTGGTCGATCTGACATCACACCAGGTTCGTGGCTACGAGGCGCTGACCCGGTTCGAGGACGGGCTGGCCCCCGACCAGCACTTCTCCGATGCCCGCGCCGTGGGCCTCGGCTCCGAGCTCGAGTCGGCCGCTGTCGCCGCCGCCATCGAGGTGGCTCGACGCCTTCCACCGGAGGCGTGGCTCGGCGTCAACTTCTCTCCGGCAGCGGTCATCGACGGTCATGCTGCCGAGACGATCGCCCGCTCCGACCGTCCCATCGTCATCGAGATCACCGAGCACGAGCAGATCGAGAGCTACCCAGCCCTGCGACGGGCCATCGAGGGATGTGGATCGGTCCGTCTCTCGGTTGACGACGCCGGCGCCGGATATGCCAGCCTCCGCCACATCGCCGAGCTCCGGCCCGACTTCGTCAAGCTCGACATCGGGCTGGTGCGCAACATCGACGCCGACCCGGCTCGCCAAGCGCTCGCCGCCGGCCTGTGCCACTTCGCTGCTGAGACAGGTACCACCCTGATCGCCGAGGGCATCGAGACGGAGGTCGAGCTGGACACGGTTCGCAGGCTGGGCGTCCACCTCGGCCAGGGCTTCCTGCTGGGGAGGCCCGAGTCCTTGGCCTGAGAGGGTCATCTTGTGCGAGCACGCGGGCTCGTCCTTCCGCGGTGACCTGGTTGCCGTCAACCATCAGAGTGCCAGATGCAGCACCGAAGTAGCGAGGCACGGTCTGGTCAGACGCCCGACCATGGCTGATGACGGCACGGCCACGGTCGACCAAGGCACGCCACTGTCTCGACGCCGACCGCAGTGACCCAACGGTCAGCCCAGGCGTTCGGGGACCTTCGGCGACGCCGGTGGGCCATGGGCACGCGTCCGGTGCATGGCCCGGTCGTAGGCGCACACCCGATGCTTGCCCTCGGCCTTCGCCGTGTACATGGCGTCGTCGGCATTCTGGATCAGGACCTTGGCGCTCGTCCCGCCCTCCGAGGAGGCGAAACCGACACTTGCCCTCATGGCGAGCCGGTAGTCGTGGACCCGGAACGGCTCGTCGAGCTCGGCCAGAAGTCGTTCGAGGATCGCCTCAGTGGTTGCCGGTCCGCCGGAGCTGGGCATCAGAATGGCGAACTCGTCGCCACCGAGCCGGGCCAGGGTGTCCCCGTCCCGCACCTCACCCGACAGGCGACCCGCCACGGCGCGGAGCAGCTCGTCGCCGGTGGCATGGCCGAACCGGTCGTTGACTGCCTTGAAGTCGTCGAGGTCGAGGTAGACGACGGAGATGTTCCGGTGGTCACGGCGTTGTTCGGCGAGGGACTGGCCGAGTCGATCGTTGAACAACGTCCGGTTCGCCAGCCCGGTCAACGGATCGTGGAGGGCGAGCCACTCGAGATCGCCCACCATTTCCTGCAGGCGCGACGTGAGCGCTCGGTTCTCCACCACGAACAGGTACTGGCGCACGACCAGAAGCACGGCGGTGGCGAGAACGAGCCATTCCTCTCCTGCTCCGAACCCGTTCCCCCGCGAGAGCTGGACGACCCCCATGAGGAGCGCGAGCGCGAGGGGGATGTAGGGGATGAACTCGATCCACCGTGGCTCCTGGCCCTCGCTTCGCACAATGTCGGGGAGCGCCGGCACGGGCATGACGGCAGCTACGGCCAGGAGGAGGAATGACGCGAACCAGAAGACGTCGACGACGTTGCCCGTCTGGTAGCCGCTGGACAGGCCCACGTAGATGCTGGACGAATCGCCGAGGAAGAGGAGGAAGATGGAGGCGACGATCACCAGGAGGGGGTCCCTCCACTTGCGCGTGCCCCGGACGATGGCGGCGAGGAGCATGGCCAGCAGGATGATGTCGGCGCTGGGGAAGATGAGCAGGGTGACCTGCTGGAGGACCGTCTCCCGCGAGCGCGTGAGCCCGCCGGCATCCACGGCGATGGTCCAGCTGACGAAGAGCAGCGTGGTCACGACGAGGAGGCCGTCGACCAACGTTCGGAACCGGCCCGCCCAGTGCAGGCGGGGCCCCGGATAGCTGGCGATTGCGGCTGCTGCGAACGGGAGGGCGAGCAGGTACCCGACATCCGCCCACGAGCTTCCCGATTCGGGATGGTGCCGCACGATCTCCAGGTAGCACCACACGACCTGGCCGATGCCCCACGATGCGGCGAAGAGCGCGAAGAACACCCATGCCCGCCGCAGTCGGCCGGTCGCCCTGGCCGCCGCCCACCAGCACGCCGGCAGTGCGACCAGGAGGGGCGCTGACGCCTGGGCCAGATCGTCGAGATTGCGCGCGATGAGGGGGCCACCCGGCTGCACGGTGACGAGCAGGAGGAAGGCGGCGACCGCGGGGATCGTGCCGGCCGCCATCCAGCGGACGCGTCGCTCCACGTCGGTGCCGGTCGGGGCCGTCATCTCTCCTGTATCGGCAGACGGGCGGCGGACCCTGAGCAGGTGGTCTGACCGGGGCCACGCCAGCGTCAGTCGAGCTCGTTGAGGACGTCGATCAACTGGCGCAGGCGGGCGTAGTGGGCCTTGTCGAAGCGGAAGGCCAGGCGGGCCAGGTCGAGGTGGTCGTGGTCTGCCCGCTCGGGCGGGAACGGCTTTGCCTGGCGGATGACCCCGGTGGCCACGATGTCGCCGAATCGACGGTTGAGGTCGGCGAGCTGGTCCTCGTCGGGGGCCACGGCCATCCGGAGCACCAGGAGGTCACCCACCCATCGGCACGACTGGTAGTTGCGGTAGAAGCGCGTCAGCTCCTCGGCAGCGGTGGTCACGTCGTCGGTGATCATGAACAGGGCGCGGTCGTTGGCGGACACCAGCCCCCGCGGCTCTACCTGCTCGGCAATGAACCTGCTCCACCCGTCCCAGTAGCCGCCCCCCGGGATGTCCAGCATGACCACCGGCGCCGGCTCCGACCGGCCGGTCTGGAGGAGGGTGAGGAGCTCGAACCCCTCGTCGAGGGTGCCGAACCCGCCGGGCAGGACGACGTAGCCGTCGGACTCTTTGACCAGCATCAGCTTGCGGGTGAAGAAGTAGCGCATCTCGACCAGCTTGGGGTCCTGGGCGATGAACGGGTTGGCCTCCTGCTCGAGGGGCAGCCGGATGTTCACGCCGATGGAGAGGTCCCGTCCCGCTCCCTCCATGCCGGCCGCCATGATGCCGGGCCCCGCCCCGGTGACCACCATCCAGCCGGCGGCAGCCAGGGTGGCGGCCAGGTCGCGGGCCTGGAAGTAGGCGGGATGGTCCGGCTCGGTGCGGGCCGATCCGAAGATGGTCACCTTCCTGGCCCGCCGGTACGGCCGGAAGATCCGGAAGGCCGCGGCCATCTCGGCCAGGGCCGAGTCGGCCAGTTTGAGGTCGATCACGTCGGTGCCCTCAGCGGCCATGCCCCCCACCGTCCCGAGCATCGAACGGTAGAGGCGACGTTGGGTCGACGACGCGGTGCCGGACACCAGTTCGTCCACCAGGCGGGAGGCCATGGCCTCCAGTGCCACCCGTTCGGCGCCGCTGTCGGCGGCAGGTCCGGGCGGCACGTGCCGGCCGGGCCCGCCAGCCCCGGACTTGGTCCCTCCGCCGGGATCGGTCATGTCACCGGGCGGCGGCGAGTGCGTCGGCCTGGCGACCCGTATCGGCGACCCGACCGTACAGCGTGGTCCGTTGGGCCAGCGTCCGCCCGAGCGGGGTGACGATCGACCGGAAGCCGTCTGCGTCCATCATCTGGCCGTGGCTGGCCCCCGCCGCCCTCGAGATGTTCTCGTCGATCAGCGTGCCGCCGAGGTCGTTGACACCGGCCCGGAGGATCTGGCGGACTCCCGCGGCACCCAACTTGACCCAGCTGATCTGGATGTTGTCGATGGCGCCCCGGTAGGCGATGCGCCCGACGGCATGCATGAGCAGGGTCTCGCGGAAGGTGGGGCCTCGCCGGGACCGGCGCTGCAGGTAGATGGGCGTGGCCATGTGCACGAAGGGGAGGGGGACGAACTCGGTGAACCCCCCGGTCTCGCGCTGGAGGTCGCGGGTCCGGATCAGATGGCGGGCCCACGATCGGGGCTGCTCGACGGCCCCGAACATGATGGTGACATTGGAATTCAGCCCCACCTCGTGGGCGGTCCGGTGGGCGAAGAGCCACTCGTCGGTGGAGATCTTGTCGGGGCACAGCACGGCCCGCACCGGGTCGTCGAGGATCTCCGCCGCCGTGCCGGGCAGTGTCCGGAGCCCGGCGTCACGCAGGAGGATCAGGTAGTCGGCCAGCCGCATACCCGACCGCCGGGCACCCTCGGTGACCTCCAACGCGGTGAACCCATGGATGTGGATGGTGTCCGACGCCTGGCGTACGGCTTTGAGCACCTCCAGGTAGTAGTCGCCGTCGAACTTGGGGTGGATCCCACCCTGGAGACACACTTCGGTGGCCCCGATCTCCTCGGCCTCCCGCACCCGGTCGGAGATCTCGCTCAGCTCGAGCAAGTACGGGCTCCCACGCAGATTGAGTGACAACGGCCCCTTGGAGAACGCACAGAACCGGCACTTGAAGGTGCACACGTTGGTGTAGTTGATGTTGCGGTTGGCCACGTAGGTGACCTCGTCGCCGACGGCCTCCTGGCGGAGCCGGTCGGCCACCTCGGCCACGACCCGCACCTCGGGTCCGCGTGCGCCGAACAGGGTGACGATCTCGTCCTCTCCCACAGCGTCGCCGTCGAGGACGCCGACCAGCACGTCGCCCACCGCCCCGCGTGTGGTGGCCACGGTGGCAACCGGGGGAGCGCCGATCGCCCCCCGATCGACGTCCGAGGATCCGAGGAGGTCCGGTGGGGGGAACTCGCCGCCCGAGCACCAGGGATGGTCGCGGCCGAGCCCTTCTGCGTCCGAGGCGTCGAGCACCGGGAACCGCATGGCGTCGTGGAGCCATCGGTCGGGTTCGAGGGCGAACCCGGGGTACAGCGTCAGCCGGGGGGCGAGCGTGTGGCCCGCTGCCTCGGTGGCCGCCCGCAGGATCCCGAGGGACGGCCAGGCCCGCTCGGGATTGACGTGGTCGGCGGTGACCGGTGACACGCCACCCCAGTCGTCGATCCCCGAGTGCAGCAGCGGGGCGAGGTGGTCGGAGAGGTTGGGGGGTGCCTGGAGGTGGATGTCGGGGGGCAGCACCAGCCGGGCCGCGGCGATCGTCCACAGGAACTCATCGGTGGGGCAGGGTGGCGACCGGTGCATCGAGGTGCCCGGCTTGGGCAGGAAGTTCTGGACGATCACCTCCTGCACGTGGCCGTGGCGTCGATGGCCGGCCGCTATGGCCTCCAGGGTGGCCAGGCGATCGGCACGGGACTCGCCGATGCCGACCAGGAGCCCGGTGGTGAAGGGCACCTGGGCACGGCCCGCGGCCTCCAGGGTGGCGAGGCGCCGGGCAGGGTCCTTGTCAGGGGCCGAGCGGTGGGCCCCCAGGTCGGGGTTGACCGACTCGATCATCATCCCCTGGCTGGCCGTGACCTCTCGGAGGCGGACCAGGTCCTCGAACTCGAGGGCCCCGGCATTGGCGTGGGGCAGCAGCCCGGTCTCCTCGAGGACCACCCGGCAGGCGGCCACCAGGTAGTCGACCGTCGAGGAGTACCCGTGGTCGTCGAGCCAGCGGCGGGCCTCCGGGTAGCGGTCCTCGGGGCCCTCTCCCAGGGTGAACAGCGCCTCGTGACATCCGGCGGCCCGCCCGGCCCGCGCGATGTCGAGCACCTGCTCGACGGTCAGGTAGGGCGCGTCGACCCGGGCCGGGGCCTTGGCGAAGGTGCAGTAGCCGCAGCGATCGCGGCACAGCATGGTCAGGGGGATGAACACCTTGGGCGAGAAGGTGATGCGGTTGCCGTGGGTCGAGTCGCGTACCTGGCGGGCCCACTCCTGCATTGCGTCCAGCGGGGCACCGATCAGTGCGTCGGCGTTCTCCGGGCCTGGTCCGGCGTCGGCGTGCAGTGCAGGGGAGCCGGGTTCGGCGGGCATCGGCGACACCTTACCGGAGCGGCCCGGTGGACCGACCCGGACAGCGTGGCAGGGGGCTCATCCGTGGACCGGCTGCGCTACCGATCGAGGTTGGGACAGGTCGATGTCGTCGGCAGCCGCAGTGTCCACCAGCCAGAGCACCCGGTCGGCCGTGACCCGCGCCGCCGGGAGGTCCTCACCGGCCGCGATGCGTGCGAACGCCTGGTGCTTGGACGTCCCCGAGACGGTGAAGACGACCAGGCGGGCCCGGGCGATGGCGGCCAGGGTGAGGGTGATCCGGTCGTGGGGATTGGCGGCGTTCGGGTCGCGGCTGGCCGCCACCAACACGTCGGGATCGGCGAGCTCCAAGGCCGCGGAGCCGGGGAAGAGCGAGGCGCAGTGCCCGTCGGGCCCGAGCCCGAGGTGGACCAGGTCCAGGTGCCCCAACGGTTCGACCAGGGCCTGGTACTCGGCCGCCGCCCGCTCCGGGGGCCCGGACCGGTACATCGGGTGGTCGCCGTGGACCGGGCCCACGTCGCCCAGCAGGGCCGCGGTGATCATCCGGTGGTTGGAGTCGGCGTCGTCGAGGGGCACGCAGCGCTCGTCACCGAGGTAGACATCGACGGTCCGCCAGTCGACCCCGGCCCCCGAGTCCCCGGCCCGGCCCGGCCCCGTGCGCCCGGCCAGCCGGCGGTAGCACTTCTCCGCCGTTGGCCCACCCGAGAGGAAGAGGGAGAACGGGCCGCCCGTGTGCCCGGCCGTCGTTCCTTCCACCAGGTCGGCGAAGGCGTCGGGGACCGACGCCACCAACTGCACGTCGCCGTTCATCGGCTCGATTCCCTCATTGGGGGAAGTCGGTGAGGCGGCCGCCGCTCATCTCCAGGTCGATCACCGGGTTGCGCCACTCGTCCCCCGACCGCTCCACCAGCAGGTCGGCCATGTGGGGCCCCCAGGTCCCGGCAGCGTAGGGGTGCAGGCCGCCGCCAGGCTCGGACCACGCCTGGAGGTACGGGTCGACGATCTTCCACGCCTGCTCCACCTCGTCGGACCGGATGAACAAGGTGGCATCCCCGACCATGGCGTCGTGGATGAGGCGCTCGTAGCCATCGGCGGCCTCGGCCCCGGCGAACGCCTCGGCGTAGGAGAAGTCCATGGCCACCGATCGGATGTGGAACCTCTCGCCGGGCACCTTGGCCCCGAACTCGAGAGTGATCCCCTCGTCGGGCTGGATCCGGAGGATGAGCGTGTTGGGACGCAGGTCCCGGCTGGTGCGGTGGTCGAACAGCAGGAACGGGACCTGCCGGAAGGTCAGGGCCACCTCGGTGACCCTGGCCGGGAGGCGCTTGCCGGTCCGCACGAAGATCGGCACCCCGGCCCACCGCCAGTTCTCGACGCGGAGCCGCAGCGCCAGGTACGTCTCGGTCTGGCTGTCTGGAGCGACGTCGTCCTCCTGGCGGTAGGCGAGCACCGGTTGCCCATCGATGGAGCCGGCCGTGTATTGGCCCCGTACCGACTTGTCCACTGCCTCGTCGGGTGTGGGGATGTCGATGGCCTGGAGGAGCTTGACCTTCTCGTCACGGATCCGGTCGGCGTCGGTGCTCGTCGGTGACTCCATCAGGGTCAGGGCCAGCACCTGCATCACGTGGTTCTGGACGATGTCACGGAGGGCGCCGGCCGTCTCGTAGAAGCCGCCCCGGTGCTCGACGCCCAGGCTCTCGGCCACGGTCACCTGGACCTGGTCGACGTAGCGACGGTTCCAGATGGGCTCGAAGATGGCGTTGGCGAACCGCAGGGCCAGGACGTTCTGGACGGTCTCCTTCCCCATGTAGTGGTCGATCCGGTAGATCTGGCTCTCGTCGAAGGCGGCATGCATGTGGTCGTTGAGCTCCAGGGCGCTGGCCAGGTCCCGGCCGAAGGGCTTCTCGACCACCACCCGGGCGAAGCTGCCGCCCTCCCCGGGCCCGGTGCAGGCGTGTTTCGCCAGGGCCTGGGCCACCAATCCGAACACACTCGGGATGGTGGCCAGGTAGTACAGGCGGTTGCCGTCGGTGCCGTCGAGCCGGTCGGCCTCGTCGAGGCAGGTCTTGAGCTGGTCGAAGGTGTCCGGGTGGTCGTACTCCCCGGCGATGTACTTGAACCGCTCGGTCAACGCCGTCCACTTGGGACCGCCCTCCGGGGTCGACTCGGCGACGTGGGTCCGGAACTCGTCGTCGGTCCACTCGGTGCGGGCGACGCCGATGACGGTGAATCCGTCGTCGAGCACGCCGCGGTCGGCCAGGCGAGCCAGGGCCGGCAGGATCTTGCGACCGGTGAGGTCGCCCGACGCGCCGAAGATGACCATTGCCACCGGCGGCGCCTTCGACAGCACCGGGGGGAGGGTGCGGCGCTTGCCACCGGCGGCGCCCGGTGTCTCGCTGCTGCCGTCCGGGCCGGCCGCGCTGTCCTCGGCGGCGACAGAGATGGGGTCGGCGCTCATTTGGGGGTGAACGTCTCCCCACCCTGGGTCCCGTCCGCCGTGGTAAAGGCGTGCCCCCCGAACTGGTTGCGCAGGGCCGACACCAGGCGGAGGCCGAAGGCGTCCTTCTTCTGCGAGGCGAACCGGGCGAACAGTGCCGACGAGATGACCGGTGCCGAGACCCCGCGGTTGATGGCCTCCTCTACGGTCCAGCGCCCCTCGCCGGAGTCGACCACCACCGCCTCGATCTGGTCGAAGCCCGATTCGGGCCGCAGGGCGCGCTCGGCCAGCTCGAGGAGCCAGCTGCGCACCACCGAGCCGTACCGCCAGATGGCGGAGATCTGGTGGAGGTCCAGGTCGAACTCGGGCGCCTCCGCCATGATCTCGAACCCCTCGGCATAGGCCTGCATGAGCCCGTACTCGATGCCGTTGTGGACCATCTTCACGAAGTGCCCCGCCCCCGGTGGCCCCACGTGGGCGTAGCCGCCCTCCGGTGCCAGGGCGAGGAAGGCGGGCTCGGCGATGGCTACCGCCTCGTCCGTCCCCCCGACCATCAGGCAGTACCCCTCCTTCAACCCCCAGATTCCCCCGGAGGTCCCGGCGTCGACCAGGGCGATGCCCTTGGCCGCCAGCGTTTCCACCAGCGGGGCGGTCTCCTTGTAGTTGGAGTTGCCGCCGTCGATGATCACGTCACCGGGCTCGAACAGCCCGGCCAGCGTGGTGATCGTGGAGCTGGTGGGCTCGCCGGCAGGAACCATGACCCATGCCACCCGTGGAGCCTCGAGTTTGGACGCCAACTCCTCGAGCGTGGTGGCGGGGTCGGCGCCGAACGCGGCAACGGTCGAGCGCGCCTGCTCGGACAGGTCGAAGGCGACGACCTGGTGGCCGTGCTCGATGAGCCGCTGGGTCATGTTGGCCCCCATCTTGCCCAGTCCCACCATTGCGATCCTCATCGTGCTCTCCTCGTGTCGTCGAGTGCCTCTTGTCGGTAGCTGCCCTTCGTTGCCGCGCTGTCCCGCCCGTGGCGCGCGGGCTCAGCCATCGGCCGACGCGCCGGCTCAGCCATTGGCCAACGCATTGGCTCAGCCATCGGCCAACGCATTGGCTCAGCCATCGGCCAACGCATTGGCTCAGCCATCGGCCAACGCATTGGCTTTGTCGGTGAGCGACTGCATCAGCTCGTCGAACGACTTGGCGAACGAGGCCACCCCCTCGGTCTCCAGAGTGCCGGCAACGTCCTCCATGTCGATGCCGGCGCCGGCCAACGCGGCGATGAGCCCTTCGGCCTCGTCGATCCCCGAGTCAATGGTCCGGGCAACGGTCCCATGGTCGAGGAAGTCGGCCACCGTCCCGTCCGGCATGGTGTTGACGGTGTCGGGGCCGATCAGGGTGTCGACGTAGGCGAGGTCGGGGTAGTCGGGGTTCTTGGTCGACGTCGAGGCCCACAGCGGCCGCTGGACCCGAGCGCCCTTGGCCGCCAGCGTGTCCCAGCGTGGCCCGGAGAACCGCTCGGTGAAGAGCTTGTAGGCGAGTCGGGCCTGGGCCACCGCGGCCCCGCCCCGGAGGGCCAGCAGCTTCTCACCGTCGGCGGCCCGTCCGGCCGCGGCCTCGATCCGGTGGTCCACCTCGGTGTCGACCCGGCTGATGAAGAAGGAAGCCACGCTGGCCACGGAGGACAGGTCGGTGACACCCGAGGCCGCCAGTGCCTCGAGTCCAGACAGGTACGCCTCGATGACCTCGTCGTAGCGGGTGATGCTGAAGATCAGGGTCACGTTGATGCTGTGGCCCTCGCTGATCATCTGCTGTATCGACGGGACGCCCTCCGGGGTGGCCGGGATCTTGACCAGCACGTTGGGCCGGTCGATCCGGGTATGCAGGTCACGGGCGGCGGCGATGGTGCCTTCGGTGTCGTGGGCCAACGAGGGGGCCACCTCCACCGAGACGAATCCGTCCCCGCCCTGTGACGAGTCGTAGACGGGTCGGAGAATGGTCAGGGCCCCGTTGATGTCGCCGACGACCAGGTCCCAGTAGGCGTCCTCTACGGATTTGGTGGAGATGAGGGAGCCGAACTCGTGGTCGTAGGTGTCCTGACCACTGATGGCCTTGGCGAAGATGGTCGGGTTCGAAGTCACCCCACGGATGCCCTTCGCCACCAGCCCGGCGAGGGTGCCGTCCTGGAGCCAGTCACGCCGCAGGTTGTCGAGCCACGGGCTCTGCCCCTGCTGGTCGTAGAGGTCGTGGAGAGTGGTCACGGGTTTCCTTTCGGTCGGGCGGGATTGGTGCTTGGGTCACGCCGTTGTCAGGGGGCTCGGCGTGTTGCGACCAGTGCGGAGGCCCGCTCGGCGACGTTGGCCGCCGTGAACCCGAACTCCGCGAGGACCTGTTCGCCCGGTGCCGACGCCCCGAAATGGTCGAGGCAAACGGTGGCGTCCGCGTAGCGCTCCCAGCCGAACGAGCTGGCGGCCTCGACGGCCAACCGGGCCACACCGTCGGGCAGGACCTCGGCCCGGTACTCGTCGGGCTGCGTGGCGAAGAGCTCCCACGACGGGAAGGAGACCACCCGGGCCGATACACCGTTCGCCCGCAGCAGGTCGGCGGCAGCCAGGCAGAGCTGGACCTCGCTGCCGGTCCCGATCAGCACCAGGTCCGGGCTCCCGCCCTCCGCGTCCCGCAGCACGTAGGCCCCTCGGGGAACGCCATGAGCGGCGCGGTCGACGGTCTCGGCCAGCACCGGCAGATCCTGGCGGGAGAGGATGAGGGCGGTCGGCCCTTCGCTGTCGACGGCGATGCGCCAC
The DNA here is from genome assembly GCA_003138855.1 of Acidimicrobiaceae bacterium. GTDB lineage: Bacteria > Actinomycetota > Acidimicrobiia > Acidimicrobiales > RAAP-2 > Bog-756. The sequence goes on from PLHF01000011.1 coordinate 87,827, forward strand.
GCCTGGGCCGTCTCGTTGGCGTCGGCGGGCCGGATGACCCGCAGGTCGGGCATGGCCCGTATGGCCGCCAACTGCTCGACGGGCTGGTGGGTGGGACCGTCCTGGCCCAGGCCGATCGAGTCGTGGGTCCACGAGTAGATCACGTGGGCGTTGGACACCGCCGCCACCCGGACGGCGCCCCGCATGTAGTCACTGAAGACGAAGAAGGTGCCCCCGACCGGGACGATGCCCCCGTGGGCGGCCATGCCGGTCATCACCGCCCCCATCCCGTGCTCGCGGATGCCGTAGTGGATCAGGCTCCCCCCCGGCTCCTCGGCCGACTGGGCCACGGCGTCGGCCATGGCCATCCCGGTGTTCCCGGTCAGGTCGGCGCTGCCCGGTATCAACCCCGGAATGGAGGCTCCGGTGACGTCGATGCAGGCCTTGATCGCCTTTCGGGTGGCGATGGGCCCGTCGCCGGGGGCGAAGGAGGGGAGGGTCGCCTCCCAACCGGGCATCCCGTGCCCGGCCTGGGCCGCCTCCCATCGGGCCTTGTCCCCGTCCCACGCGGCAAAGCGCTCCGCCCAGGTCGCCCGCCACGCCTGCCCCCTCGGGATGCACCGGCGGTACATCCCGAGGACGTTCTCGGGAACCCAGAAGGACTCGTCGGCGGGCAGGCCGAGGATCTCCTTGGTGAGGCGGATCTCCTCCGGAGAGAACGGGTCCCCGTGCGCCTTGGCCGTGTCGGTGAGGTGGGGAGAGGGATAGCCGATGTGGCTCCGCAGGATGATCAGCGACGGGCGCTCGTCGTCGGCCTTGGCCCGCAGCAGGGCGGCTTCGAGGGAACCGAGATCGTTGGCCACGTCACGGATGTCGTCGACCCCCCATCCGTAGGCACCGAACCGCTCGGCCACGTCGTCGGAGTAGGAGAGCTCGGTGGGGCCGTCGATGGTGATGTGGTTGTCGTCGTAGACGTAGACGAGTCGGCCCAGGCCGAGGTGGCCGGCCAGCGAGGCGGCCTCGTGGGAGATGCCCTCCTCGAAACACCCGTCGCCGGCCACGACGTAGGTGTGGTGGTCGCACACCTCGGGCGAGAAGTGCGAACGGAGCCATCGCTCGGCGATTCCCATGCCCACCCCGTTGGCGACTCCCTGGCCCAGCGGACCGGTGGTGACCTCCACGCCGGCAGTGTGGTGGAGCTCCGGGTGGCCCGGCGTGCGGCTGCCCCACTCGCGGAAGGCGCGCAGGTCGTCCCGCTCCAGCCCGTAGCCCGTCAGGTAGAGCATCGAGTACAACAGGATCGAGGCGTGCCCGTTGGAGAGCACGAACCGATCCCGGTCGGGCCAGAGGGGATCGGAGGGATCGTGGCGCATGACCCGGGTGAAGAGCACGTGGGCCAGCGGAGCCAGTGCCATGGCGGTCCCGGGGTGGCCGGAGTTGGCGGCCCTCGGGGCATCCATGGCCAGTCCTCGGATGACGTTGATCCCGAGCTGCTCGAGAGCCTCGCTGGGCGCCAGGTCGGGAGCAGACGACAGGTCTTCGGTCATTGGGGGAAACCCTATCGGCCACAGGTGCAGAGCGCGGCAATGGTTCCGGTCGGCACGTCCGCCAGCTACCGGTCGCGGAACAGGGCGATCGAGGCGGTGAAGCTGTGGACGAAGTTGGTGCCGCCGATCGGGCCGAACTCACCGCCGGCGAAGAACCCGCCGAGGGGGACCGGGCCGACCGCCTGGCCGAGCACCCCGGCGTCGTGATCGACACCGTCGAAGAGCCGCGAACCCCGGCCGTTGCACGTGAACATCAACGCGGCCGTGGCGCGGCGACCCCGTAGGAGCGTTCCGAGCTCCTGGTCGGCGGTGACGGCGTCCCGCACGTGGAACCGGACCGTGCTGCCCAGGGGAACTTGGTCGTCAACGGCCACCGCGCCGTTGGCGCGATCCACGCCGACCACGGCGCGAACCAGGAAATCCCCCGGACCGGGGTCGGCGACGCGCTCGTCGATCAGGCGGCCCACGAACAGGCCGTTGTCCTCGATGCCGGCGATGTCGAGCGGCTGGAGGCCGGCCTTGATCTGGTCGACCATGCACTCCATGGCCGGCACCCCCGCCACTCCATAGATGACGTTGCGGTCGGATCCGGTGACGGTGAGGGGCTGCCCATAGGGTCGACACCCCTGGGACACCACGATCTCGATGTCGATGCCAGAGCCGATGAGCACGCCGACGGCACCCTCGTTCACCACCTGCTCGTCGACGACGAGGCGGGATCCGCCGGGGCCGCGTCCCCCTGACGCGTTGCCGCCGATGACGGGGAGTCCGGGCCGGCGTTCGTGGAGCCATGCCAGGAAGTCCGCGGCGGGAAAGGTGAACGGATCGGCGATCAGCAGGAGGGCGCTCGGTTCGAACCCGGTGCGGTCCGGCCATCCGGCGAAGTGCCACGAGTCATCGGCCAGGCGGGTGGCCCGCAGCGCCATGCCGGCCAGGGGCCCCACCCGTCCGGCCCAGAGGCTGATGGCCGGCGCCTCCTCCACCTCGGTCCCTGTGCCGATCACCGACTCCGCCGCGCATCCGAGGATGGCCAGGGGGTGGAGGACGGCCGATACCGTGGTCACGATGTCCTCGAGCGCCCCGGCATGGGGCCGGGTGACGGTCACCAGCACCAGGTCGGGCCGGTCACCGATGGATTCGAGGACTGCCCCCGAGACCTCCCCGATGGCCTGGGAGGCGATTGGGTGCTGGGATATGGCGCTGGCGAAGGGCACGTCTGCTCAGTCGGGTGCCGATGCGAACCGGATATCGAGGGAGCGGAGGTACGAGTGCAACCCCGCGTCTTGGATGGGGACGAGATGGGCCGGCCGGCCCGACTCGTTGTGGTGGCTGTGCCACAGGCCCGGGGGGGTGACGAAGGCGCCTTCTGCCTCCCAGTCGATCCGGACCGGGTCGACGATGGCGCCCTCCGGGTCCAGGCGCGAGCCGATCAGGGAGTAGCAGCCCGGCTCGCACGAGGTGATGAGATCGAGGGCCACGCTCTGGTGTCGGTGCGGGCGCTGGACTCGGCCGGTCGGGAGCACGCCCAGCATGGCCCACAGGGTGTGGGTGACGGTCATCGTCCGCGGCGCGGCAGTGTTCCCGAGCAGGATGCTGATCCGGTTGCGGGTGGACGCGTCGGGATGGCGCTCGACCTCGGCCAGCCGGGCCAGTGCCACCTCGCCGTCGAACCGGGTGGGGGCGAAACGGGCCCCCCAGGGCTTGACACCGAGGTAGTGGAGAAGGGGGGCGTCGGTGACCCGGTAGAGCAGCGCTTCCGCGGGCTCGCCGGGGGCAGGGTCGGTGGCGGCGGCGTGCACGGTGGTACACCCGGCCGGCAAGGTGACGAAGTCCCCGCGGCGCCAGTCGATGCGCCCGGCCCTCGGTGCCTCGAAGGCACCGACCCGTTGGAACTCGCTGGAGCCCCGGCCGCGGAGGCAGTAGTAGAGCTCGCTGGTGGCGTCGGGCTCGGTGGACACGTCCTCGCCCGGGCGGAGGATCACGAAGGAGGCCAACAGTCCCGGGCTGGTGGCCGGGTAGCTGACGCCGAGCTCGCCCGAGAGATCGAGGGGGATGATGCGGGAGGACCCTCCGTCATGCATCCGCGGGGAGAACCTCCGGATCGGCACCCCGGAGATGGCGCCGGACCCGATGGGGTCTGCGGCTGCCGAGTACTCGTAGAACGTCGCATCGCCGGTCCAGTCCTCGACGGCCTCCCCGACCGCGACGGTGGGAGCTGCGGTGTCATCGATTCGATTGGCCATCCCTCCAGTATCGACGAGCGGGACGGAGGTAGCGTCACGTCGTGGCCGACCAGCGGATCCAAGTCCCTCCCAACTGCGAGCTGACCCTCGGGATGACCTGCGTGGAGAAGTCCCAACCCGGTCGCACGGTGTGGCGGATGCGGGCCGACGAACGGTTCGCCAATCCGGCCGGCATCATCCAGGGGGGGTTCCTGGGTGCCATGGCCGACTCGGCCATGGGTTCTGCCGCCGTGACCTTCGCCAGGGCCTCCGGCCGCAAGGTGTTCGCCTCGAATGTGGAGATGAAGACCAGCTTTCTGGCCGGAGCCCGGGTGGGAAGCACGCTCGAGTGCACCGCCACGGTGATCTCGGGCGGGTCCCGGGTGGCGTTCGCCGAGGCGGAGGTGGTGGACGAGGAGGGGAGGACGGTGGCCCGGGCGAGTTCCACCTATCTCTTCACCGCTCGCGAGTGAGGCGCCGCCGCTCGCGAGTGAGGCGCCGCCGCTCGCGAGTGAGGCGTCCCCCGGCGGTCATGAGCATCGACCGGACCCACCCTGCCTATAGTTGGGGCCGTCAACCCGCAGGTGATGGCTCGGACCGGCCGAAGGTGCCGGGGGGCGCCGTGAGTCGCCGGTGGCGTCTCTCGCCGCACGGATCAATCGAATCGACAACGAGCGCACCCGCCGGCGGTGCAGCCGACAGACTCCGAGGAGGATCGTGGCCCCAGGTAGGAACGCCAGAGGCAAAGGGCTGGGTGCTATCAGGTCCACGGGGAGCGAGACGCTCCAACTGGTCGTCGACTACGTCAAGCAGGAGACGCTCGACCCGCTCAAGGGGCTCGGGAGGTACATCCTGTTCGGGGTGGCCGGATCCGTGGTGCTCTCCATCGGACTGGTCATCCTGGCCGTGGCCTTCCTGAGGGTGCTCCAGGGTGAGACCGGGAGCACGTTCACCGGAAACTGGTCGTGGGCCCCGTACCTGATCTGCGCGGTGGCCGTGGTCATCGTGGCGGCCATTGCGGTCAAAGCCGTCAGCAGGGGGCAGGGGCGGACTGCCGCCGACATCGAGAAGGAGAAGCCATGAGCCCGGCCGGACAGAAGATCACCCGGGACGACATCGAGGCGAAGTTCCGCGAACTGACCGGCGAGGTGTCCCAGGAGGTCGCGTCGACCCGGTCGCAGGCGATCACGGTGGGGCTGGCGGTGGGGGTGGCACTGGTGGCCGTGGTCTTCCTGATCGGACGCCGGAACGGGCGGCGCCGGTCCGCGGTCGTCGAGGTCCGGCGGATCTGATCCGATGGAGGCCTTCTTGAACTATGTCCGGCTGAAGGCGTTCGGGCGGGGCCTGAGGGGTTACCACTCCGCGTGGTTCGTGGTGGCGGTGGCGACGTGGATGATCCACCGGGCCCGCAATCAAGGCGACGTGGTCTATCGGACGAAGCTCAAGCCGGGCGAGCAGCTGATCATCAAGGCCAGCCCCTCCACGTCGTCCAAGTCGTCCGGCAACTGAGCACGGTGGGTCCCGATGAGGACCGGAGCCTCCTGAGGGACGGAGACCGGGTGCTACTGGTCGACGTCAAGGAGCGTCGCTACCTGATCACCCTCCGTGCAGGCGCGGCGTTCCACACCCATGTGGGCATCGTGGCCCACGACGACATGATCGGCGCCCCGGAGGGCTCGACGATCCCGGGAAGCACGGGGCGCCGCTTCCTGGTGGTCCGTCCCACTCTGTCCGACGTCGTGCTGAAGATGCCGAGGGGGGCCCAGGTCATCTATCCCAAGGACCTGGCGGCCATGCTGATGGAGGTCGACATCGCCCCAGGGGTCACGGTGCTCGAAGCAGGGGTGGGCTCCGGGGCACTGTCGATGGCCCTCTTGCGTGCCGGGGCCGAGGTGGTCGGGTACGAGGTGCGCGAGGACTTCGCCCAGGTTGCCCGCATGAATGTGGCCGCGCTGCTCGGGGAGGGCGCCCGCTACCGGGTGGAGCTGCGGGACGTCTACGAGGGCATCGAGGAGGGTGGGTTCGACCGGGTCGTCCTGGACTTGCCGGAGCCCTGGCGGGTGCTCCCGCATGCCGAGCAGGCCATGCGCCCCGGTGGGATCCTCTGCGCCTACCTGCCCACCATCAATCAGACCTCCCAGCTCCGCCAGGCGATGGAGCACAGTGCCTTCGGGCTGGCCTCGACACTCGAGGTCCTGCATCGGACCTGGCACATCGAAGCCCGATCGGTGCGCCCGGACCACCGGATGGTCGGCCACACCGGGTTCCTCACCACGGCGCGCCTGCTGCACCCCGACGGAGGGGAGGGCCGGTCCCCGCAGGGGTGACTCAGCCCTGCTCGATGAAGATGCACTCGCCCGGGCACTCCTCGGACGCCTCGACCACCGCATCCTCGAGTTCCCCGGGTACCGCGGCCATGCCGGCCGAGCCGCCCGGCTGGTCCCTCACGTCCGTGCCTTCCTTCACGTAGGCCAGCCCGTCGTCGAGCAGAGTGAAGACGGCGGGCGCGATCTCCTCGCAGAGGCCGTCCCCCGTGCACAGATCTTGGTCGATCCAGACCTTCATCAGTTACGTCACTCCTACGTTTCTCCCGTTCGATCCGGGCGAGCTCGACCGGTCGGCTGCACTCGGCCGGCGAACAGGTATCGGCGCACCGTCGCGCTCGGCCGGATCGGAGGTCCGACTGCCGACCACAATGCTATCCGCAACGGCGAGGAGGATTGCTGACGGTCTGTCAGATACCCCGGATCCGCCCGGCGCTGCCCTGGGCCGTGGTGCATCCCGGCGGAGGGTGCCGGTGTAGGGTCGCCACCTAGGGTGCACTCGCGAATGGGGTGATGGCAACGGTGGACTTCGATGACACGAAAGACGATCGCCGGCCGGCGGACGCCATGGACGACGACGACGACCTCGAGGCTTGGAGGATTCGCGCACAGGCGTCCGAGGAAGAGGTGACCATCCTCCGCCGCCGGCTCCAGGAGAGCCCACGGCGGGTCCAGACCCTCGAGGAGAAACTGCTCGAGACCAAGGGGCAGCTGGCGCAAGCCATCTCCCAGAACGAGAAGCTCACCTTCACCTTGCAGACGGCCAAGGAGCACGTAGCCAACCTGCGCGACGAGGTGGAGAAGCTGACCCAGCCACCTGCCGCCTACGGGACCTACCTCGGCGCGAACGATGACGGGACGGTCGATGTGTTCTCCGGCGGCAGGAAGATGCGGGTGTCACTCCATCCCGACATCGACGTCGACGACCTGCAACGCGGCAACGAGGTGGTGCTCAACGAGTCGCTCAACGTGATCCTGGCCAGGGAGGGGGAGGGATCCGGTGAAGTGGTAGTGCTCAAGGAGGTGCTCGACGACCGCATGCGGGCCCTGGTCTTCGGCCGGGCCGACGAGGAACGGGTGGCCGAGCTGTCCGACGCACTGGTGGGGGTCAAGCTGCGGGCCGGCGACACCTTGCTGATGGAGTCCCGGACCGGCCTCCTGGTGGAGAAGCTCGAGCGCCCCGAGGTGGAGGAGCTCGTCCTCGAGGAGGTCCCCGACGTGACCTACGCCGACGTCGGGGGGCTCGACGACCAGATCGAGGCCATCACCGACGCGGTGGAGCTTCCCTACCTCTACCGGGAGCTCTACAGCGAGCACAAGCTCCCGGCGCCGAAGGGCATCCTCCTCTACGGTCCGCCCGGGTGCGGCAAGACCCTGATCGCCAAGGCGGTGGCCAACTCCCTGGCCAAGAAGGTGGCCGAGGTGACAGGCAATACCAACGCCCGGAGCTACTTCCTCAACATCAAGGGTCCCGAGCTGCTCAACAAGTACGTGGGTGAGACCGAGCGCCAGATCCGGCTGGTCTTCCAGCGGGCCCGGGAGAAGTCGGAGGAGGGCGTCCCGGTGATCGTGTTCTTCGACGAGATGGACTCGCTGTTCCGGACCAGGGGCACCGGCATCAGCTCGGACATGGAGTCGACCATCGTGCCCCAGCTGTTGGCGGAGATCGACGGGGTGGAGACCTTGAAGGACGTCATCGTCATCGGGGCCTCCAACCGCGAGGACCTGATCGACCCGGCGATCCTGCGCCCGGGCCGACTCGACGTGAAGATCCGCATCGAGCGGCCCAACGAAGTGGCGGCCACCCAGATCTTCTCGCGCTACCTGACCCCCGACCTTCCCCTCGATGCCGAGGAGGTGCGCACCCTGGGCGGGGGGGACCGGGCCAAGGCCACCCAGGCCATGATCGAGGCGACCGTCGCCGAGATGTACCGGAACGACGAGGAGAACCGCTTCCTCGAGGTCACCTATCAGAACGGCGACAAGGAGGTGCTCTACTACCGCGACTTCTCCTCGGGGGCGATGATCGAGAACATCGTCCGCCGGGCCAAGAAACTGGCGATCAAGCGGGCCATCGCGGGGGAGAGTCGGGGGATCCGGACCGACGACCTCCTCGAGTCGATCCGACAGGAGTACAAGGAGAACGAGGATCTTCCCAACACCACCAACCCCGACGACTGGGCGAAGATCTCGGGCAAGAAGGGCGAGCGTATCGTCTACATCCGCACACTGATCAGCGACCACGACGAGACCAAGGGCGGACGTTCCATCGAGCGCGTGGGAACCGGTCAGTATCTCTGAGCAACCCCCGGTATAGGGTCGACCGCATGGCCATCCCCAAGGTCTGTGGAATCGAGACGGAGTACGGCATCCAGGTGGTGGGCGGCGACCCCAACCCGATTGCCGCCTCGTCCTTGCTTATCAACGCCTATGCCCACGACGTGGCCCGCCAGCAGACCGAGTGGGACTTCGAGGACGAGGCCCCGGGCAACGACGCCCGTGGGTTCGCCCGGGAGGGATCGATGCCGCCGCAGGTCGAGACCCATCTCGTGAACACGGTGCTCACCAACGGGGCCCGTTTCTACGTGGACCACGCCCACCCCGAGTTCTCCACGCCCGAGTGCAGCGATGCCCTCGAATGCGTCCGGTACGACCGTGCCGGCGAGGTGGTCCTGATCCGCGCCATGGAGGCCGCCGACCTCACTGTTCGGGACGGCTCCCATCTGGTCATCTACAAGAACAACTCGGACGGCAAGGGGAATTCCTACGGCACCCACGAGAACTACCTGATGGACCGCGCCGCGCCGTTCACCCGCATCGTGGCCGGGGTCACGCCACACTTCGTCACCCGGCAGATCTTCGCCGGCGCCGGGAAGGTCGGCGCCGAGACCTCGGTCCACGACGGTCAGCGGGTGGACTTCCAGCTCTCCCAGCGAGCGGAGTTCTTCGAGGAGCAGGTGGGCCTCGAGACGACGTTGAAGCGGCCCATCGTCAACACACGGGACGAGCCGCACGCCGATCCGCACCGCTACCGGAGGCTGCACGTCATCGTGGGCGACGCCAACCTGGCCGAGGTGGCCACCTTCTTGAAGGTGGGGACCACCTCGCTGGTCCTGGCCATGATCGAGGACGATGTCTCGGGGAGCCGGAGCCTGGCCCTGGCCGACCCGGTGACCGCCATGCACGAGGTGGCCCTCGATCGGACCTTCTCCCGACCGCTGCGGATGGCAGACGGTTCCACGGCGACGGCGCTGGCCATCCAGTGGGAGCTCTACTCGCTGGCCCGGAAGTACGCCGACGACCGGGGACTCGAATGCATGGGCGCCGAGGGCATCGGCGAGGAGGTGCTCAGTCGGTGGGAGAACGTGCTCAACGGCCTGGAGACCGATCCGATGTCCCTGGCCGGCCAGCTCGACTGGGTGGCCAAGCTGCAGCTCATCGAGGCCTACCGGCAGCGCCACGGCTGTGCCTGGGACGACCCCCGGCTGGCGGCACTGGACCTCCAGTACCACGATCTGCGGCCGTCGCGGTCGCTGTTCGCCCGATTGGACACCGAGCGGATCGTCGCCGAGGCGTCCGTGGTCGCTGCCGTCGTGGAGCCGCCTCGGGGCACCCGCGCCTGGTTCCGGGGCCAGTGCCTCAAGAAATGGCCCACGGCGGTGGTCACCGCCAACTGGGATTCGCTGGTGTTCGACCTCGGCGCCGACCCCCTGCGGCGCGTCCCTATGATGGATCCCCTGAAGGGTACGGCGGAACACGTCGAAGAACTATTGAACGCATGTGCGAGTCCGTCCGAGCTGTTGGACCGACTGAGCGGCTAGGGAGAGCAGAGATGGCAGAACGAGAGCAGAAGAAGAGGGCCTCGCCCGAACGCGCCGATGAGGTCGTCGAGGAGGTGCCGGCAGCATCGGCCGCCGGCGACAAGCTCAAGGCCGAGCTCGATGATCTGCTCGACGAGATCGACGAGGTTCTCGAGGACAACGCCGAGGAGTTCGTGCGCAACTACGTACAAAAGGGCGGCGAGTAGCACCGGTGACCCTGCCGCTCTTTTCGACCACCGACGACCCCGGACCCGATTTCGCCGGATTGATCCGCCGGCTCAAGGTCCCCACCCCGGCGATGTCCGCCGGCGCCGCGCCCGGGGAAGCCTCGGGGAGCGACCGGTTCCGCCACGGCACCACCGTGGCCGCGCTCCGCTTCGCCGACGGCGTGGTGATGGCCGGTGACCGGCGGGCCACCGAGGGCCATGCCATCGCCCACCGGTCCATGGAGAAGGTGTTCCCCGCCGACCGGTACTCGGCAGTGGCCATTGCGGGCGCCGCCGGCCCGGCGGTGGAGATGGTGCGCCTGTTCCAGACCCAGCTCGAACATTACGAAAAGGTCGAAGGGGTGGTGCTCAGCCTCGAGGGCAAGGCAAACCAGCTGAGCCAGATGGTGCGGGAGCACCTGCCCATGGCCATGCAGGGCCTGGCGGTGGTGCCGCTCTTCGCCGGCTACGACCTGACGAGGGGCACCGGCCGGATCTTCACCTACGACGTGACCGGTGGGCACTTCGAGGAGACCGAGTACAACGCCACCGGGTCGGGTGGGCGCGACGCCCGGACCACCATCAAACTCGGCTACCGGGTGGGGATGGCTCGGGACGAAGCGGTGGAACTGTCGATCGAGGCACTCTACGAGGCCGCCGACGAGGACTCGGCCACCGGGGGGCCCGATCTGATCAGGGGCATCTACCCTCTGGTGGCCACCGTCACCGCCGAGGGCTTCCTGGCCGTGCCCGAGGACGAGGTGGCCGAGCGGTTCGCCGCACTCATCGAACGACGTCGAGCAGAGGGTCGCCAGCCATGACGATGCCCTACTACGTGGCACCCGAGCAGGTGATGAAGGATCGAGCCGAGTATGCCCAAAAGGGCATCGCCCGGGGCCGATCCCTGGTGGCGACCACCTACGACCTCGGCATCGCCATCGTGGCGGACAACCCGTCGCGTTCGCTCCACAAGATCAGCGAGATCTACGACCGGATCGCCTTTGCCGGTGTGGGGAAGTACAACGAGTTCGACCAGCTGCGGGTGTCGGGGATACGGCATGCCGACACCAAGGGCTATGCCTACAGCCGCGAGGACGTCGAGGCGCGGTCGTTGGCCAACCTCTATGCGCAGTACCTGGGGCAGGTCTTCACCCACGAGATGAAGCCTCTCGAGGTCGAGATCCTGGTGGCGGAGCTCGGGACCGAACTGCGCCCGCCGCAGCTGTACCACATCGCCTACGAGGGGACGATCACCGATGAGGACCGGTACGCGGTGCTCGGAGGCGAGACCGAGGCCATCGCTCAGCGCCTGGACGAGGAGTGGGCCAGTGGCTGGTCGCTGACCGATGCCCTCCGCTCGGCGGTGGGCGCCCTAGCCGGCCCCGATCGGACGCTGCGGGGCCAGGATCTCGAGGTTGCGATCCTGGCCGAGGGCAATGGCCGCCGGGCATTCCGGCGCCTGGTCAACGGCGAGTTGGATGACCTGCTCGGCTGAGCCGGCCGGCAGCGATCGGACCGGTTCGTAGCAGCCGGCCGTCCTCACGGTACCGTGAGGGTGATGGACAAACGTATCTACGGCTTGGAGAACGAGTACGGGGTCACCTGTACGCTGCGCGGGCAGAGGCGGTTGAGCCCCGACGAGGTGGCCCGATACCTCTTCCGCCGGGTGGTGAGCTGGGGCCGGTCCTCCAACGTCTTCCTCGAGAACGGGGCACGGCTCTATCTCGACGTAGGCAGCCACCCCGAGTACGCCACGCCCGAATGCGACGACGTGGCCGAGCTGGTCGCCCACGACAAGGCGGGGGAGTGGATCCTCTCCTCGTTGGTGGAAGGGGCCGAGGCCCGGCTGCGGGAAGAGGGCATACGCGGGGACATCTATCTGTTCAAGAACAACACCGATTCGGCGGGCAACTCCTACGGGTGCCACGAGAACTACCTGACCAGCCGGCGCGACGATTTCGCCCACTACACCGAGGTCCTCATTCCCTTTCTGGTCAGCCGGCAGGTGTACGCCGGGGCGGGCAAGGTGCTCCAGACCGCCCGGGGCGCGGTGTTCTGCCTCAGCCAGAGGGCCGAGCACATCTGGGAGGGGGTGTCCTCGGCCACCACCAGGAGCCGCCCCATCATCAACACCCGGGACGAGCCCCATGCCGATGCGGAGAAGTACCGTCGTCTCCACGTCATCGTGGGCGATTCCAACATGAGCGAGTACGCCACCTTCCTCAAGGTGGGTGCCACCAGCATCGTCCTGCGGATGCTGGAGGATCCTTCGGCCGTCATGCGTGACCTGACCCTGGAGAACCCGATCCGGGCCATCCGCGAGATCAGTCACGACATCACCTGCCGGCGCCCTGTCCGCCTGGCCAACGGGCGCGAGATGAGCGCACTGGACATCCAGGGGGAGTATCTCCAGCGGGCAATCCGCTACCGCGACCGGCAAGGGCTCTCCCCCCAGGAGGACCTGGCCCTCGACATGTGGCAGCACTGCCTCAAAGGGCTGGAGTCCGATCCGCTCTCGCTGCACCGGGAGTGCGACTGGGTGGCCAAGTACCGCTTGATCGACCGCTACCGGGACCGCCACGACCTCCCCCTCCACAGTCCCACCGTGGCCCTCCTCGACCTGCAGTACCACGACGTGGATCGCACCCGGGGCCTCTACTACCGGTTGCAGCGCCACGATCAACTGGACCGGATCTGCGAGGACGCGGACATCATCACCGCCATGTCGACGCCGCCGCAGACCACACGGGCGCGGCTCCGTGGTGAGTTCGTGAAGCGGGCCAAGGAGCGCCGACGCGATTTCACCGTCGATTGGGTCCATCTCAAGCTCAACGACCAGGCGCAGCGCACCGTGCTGCTGAAGGATCCCTTCAAGTCGAAGGACGAGAGGGTCGAGAAACTGATCGCCGGGCTGTGAACAAGGAGACGGAGGGAACGGGGCAGTAGCGGCCCTGCACTCGATTCGACTTCCCGGTGCGGTAGCGTCCCGTGATTGTGCCCGAGGAACCCCCCGCCGCGTCGTCGTCACTGTCCGCAGGTGCCGACCCGCCGTCCGACGAGGGCGACACGGCGCTGAGCGGCGAGCGGTCGAAGAGCGGCGGCTACCGGGCCGTCATCGAGTGGGCCGTCATCCTGATGGCGGTACTGCTGTGCACCGTCGTGCTCCGCACCTACGTCGTCCAGTCCTTCTACATCCCGTCGCCGTCGATGGTGCCCACGCTCCAGGTGGGCGACCGGATCATCGTCGACAAGCTCAGCTACGACCTCCATTCGATCCATCGCGGGGACATCGTGGTGTTCGAACGGCCCCCGCTCGAGGACCAGGCCTATGCCGACCTGGTCAAGCGGGTGATCGGGCTCCCCGGTGAGACGATCTCCTCCGAGGACGGGCACATCTACATCAACGGCCAAAGGCTGGCCGAACCGTGGCTCCCCCTCGGACCGGACAGCTACACGGGGGCACTCCCCAGTGATGCCAACCAGCAGTTCAACATGCCCGGGCCGGTCAAGATACCCGCAGGCGACTACTACGTGATGGGGGATAATCGGACGGACTCCGAGGACAGCAGGTTCTTCGGTCCCATTCCCAAATCGTTGATCGTGGGTCGTGCGGTCGCCGTGGTGTGGCCGCTCAGCCATGCGAAGGGCCTGTAGGGATCCATCGGCATCCCGTGCGGTAGCCTCGCTGACTTGTGACCCCCGACCTCCCGCATGACCCAGGCGAGGGGACAGGACCCGGTGGCTCCACGATGATCTCCGAGGTGCCGGTGGCGCCCGTGGCCGGGAGTAGCCCGGCCATCGGTCCGGGACCCAGGGCCCGGTCGGGGAGGTGGGTCCTCGAATGGATGGCCGTGCTGGGCGTCGCCCTGGTACTTGCCGTCTGCGTTCGGGCCTATGTGGGCCAGATGTTCTACATCCCATCGGGCTCCATGCTCCCGACCCTCCAGATCGGCGACCGGATCGCGGTCGACAAGCTCGCCTACCGATTCCACGGCGTCCGTCGCGGGGACATCGTGGTGTTCGCCCGGCCCCCTCTGGAGCAGGCCGACTACGCAGATCTGGTCAAACGGGTGATCGGGCTCCCCGGTGACACCGTCTCGTCCGTCGGGGGGCGCGTGTACATCGACGGCAAGCCCCTGGCCGAGCCGTGGCTGCCGCACCCCGAACCGGTGACGGCGCCCAGCCAGCTCCCGGATGCGTTCAGCCTCAATCACCCTTACAAGGTTCCGCCCGGCACCTATTTCGTGATGGGTGACAATCGCACCGATTCGGAGGACAGCCGCTACTTCGGCCCCATCCCGCAGAGTCTCATCGTGGGGAAGATGGCCTTCAGGGCCTGGCCGATCGACGATTCGGTGTGGCTGGTCATCCTGTCGACGGTGGTCGTCGTCGTGCTGGCACTGTTGCTGCTGGTGCTGCGCGGTCCCCGTGAGGCGGGCCCGTCGTCAGAGGGCCGGCGCCACGAAGGGCCTGCCGGCTCCAGCTAGACCGGAGCAGACCGCATCGAGGCGGCCGGTCGTGGTCCGGGGTATGGGGCGCCCGCCGGTCACTGCGCCGGTACACTCGTTGACGTGCCATTTCTCAGCCCGGCGAAGCTGTTGGTCATCCTGGTGGTGGCCCTGGTCGTGCTCGGCCCGGACAAGCTGCCCAAGGTGGCCAGGCAGGTCGGCGCTCTGTGGGGGGACTTCCGCAAGTTCCGCGAGCGCCTCGAGAGCGAGGTGCGTGGCACCTTCCCCGACCTTCCCTCCACCGAGGCAATCTCCCAGGCGGTGCGCTCGCCACTCTCGTTCCTGGACAACCTGGCCGACACCCACAGCGCGGAGAACGGTGCAACCCCCTCGGCGGCGGGCGGCCAGGAGGCTCCCGACGTCCGGGGTGACGCGGTACGGCCCTCGGGCGGCACCAACCGACCGGCAGGCACGGTCCGGGCCGCCGAGCAGCCGTCCATCCCGGGGGTATCCGTCACCGACCCCGGGGGCATTGTCCACCAGGTGCGCTCCAACGGTCGGGCCGTTCCCGACGACCCCGGAATGAACTGATCCGACCGGCTCACCCCAACGTGCACGGATCCTGTCGAGGCCGGGGACCATGGCCATCTCGCTGAAGCGCTCCGGCGAAGCGCGGCCGGAGCCCAATGCGATGACGCTCGTAGAGCACCTGACCGAGCTGCGCCGCCGGGTAGTGGTGTGCGCCGTGGCCTTCATGATCACCGCCACGGTGGCCTTCCTCCTCTACAACTGGATCTTGGCCTTTCTCAAGCATCCCTACTGCCAGGTGGCGCCCCACCACTGCGGCTTCTACATCACCGGCCCGCTGGACGGACTTGCACTGCGGGTCAAGATCGCCGCCTACGGCGGGCTGGTCCTCGCCTCCCCGGTGCTCCTGTGGGAGCTCTGGCGGTTCATCACGCCGGGATTGAACCCCAAGGAGAAGAAGTACGCGATTCCCTTCATCGTCGCCTCGATCGCCTTGTTCCTCCTGGGATCGCTGGTGGCGTTCGTGACGTTCCCCCATGCGTTGGGCTGGCTCGACAGCATCGGCGGCCCGAGCCTCACCGAGATCCTCGATCCGACCAAGTACCTCAGCCTCATCGTGTTGCTGATGACGGTCTTCGGCCTGACCTTCGAGTTCCCGGTGCTGCTGGTGTCACTCGAGTTGGCTGGCGTGCTCACACCCAAGCAGCTCTCCTCGTTCAGGCGATGGGCCATCGTGTTGATCGTCGTGGTGGCCGGGGTGGTGACTCCGAGCTCGGACCCCTTCTCGATGATGGCCTTGGCCATTCCGCTCTACCTCTTCTACGAGCTGTCGATCGTGGTCGGGAAGCTCGTCCGGCGATGACCCCCGGGCGTGCCCGGGGCCCCTCCCGGAACGCCTCGGCAGGGGTGGGAGAGGGATTCCGGGAGCGCTTCGAGCAGGGCCTCGGGCTCCGTCTCGACGGATTCCAACGCCAGGCGATGGATGCCCTCGACCGGGGCGAGTCGGTGCTGGTGTCGGCTCCCACCGGATCAGGCAAGACGCTCATCGCAGACTACGCGGCGGCCCGGGCGCTGGAGTCGGGCGGGAAGGCCTTCTACACGACTCCGATCAAGGCCCTCTCCAATCAGAAGTTCGCCGAGCTGTCGGCCCGATACGGGGAGGAGCGGGTCGGTCTCCTGACCGGGGACGTGTCCCACCAGCCCCTTGCGCCGATCGTGGTGATGACCACCGAGGTCCTGCGCAACATGCTCTTCGCCCGCTCGTCGATCCTCGACGACCTGGAGGTGGTGGTGCTCGACGAGGTGCACTACCTCCAGGACCCGTATCGAGGCTCGGTGTGGGAGGAGGTGCTGGTGCTCACCCCGGCGGGGATCACCTTCGTCAGCCTGTCGGCCACGGTCAGCAACGCCGCCGACTTCGGGGCGTGGCTCACCTCCATCCGTGGCAGGACCAGGGTGGTGGTGGAGACCCACCGGCCGGTGACGCTGCACCACCATTTCGCCGTGTCCGAGCGGGGACGCGACGGACTCATCGTCCTCCCACTGCTGCGGAACGGAAAGCCCAACCCGGACGGCATCGCCCTGGACGACAGGCGCCGGCGCAATCCCCGGCACCGGTACCGGGCACCCCGGAGGACCGAGGTCGTGGAGTACTTGGCGTCGGCCGGGATGCTGCCGGCCATCACCTTCATCTTCTCGAGGGCGGCCTGTGACGACGCCACCCGCCAGTGCCTGCAGGACGGCGTCCGCCTGACGACACCCGAGGAGCGGACGCGCATCCGCATGCTCACCGAGGCCTCCGTCGAGCGGCTCGGCGACGACGACCTGCGGACCCTCGGGTACGGGCCGTGGTCGGCAGCTCTCGAGTCGGGCATCGCCCCGCACCATGCCGGGTTGGTCCCTGCCTTCCGCCAGGCGGTCGAACGGTGCTTCTCCGAGGGCCTACTGAAGGTGGTGTTCGCCACCGAGACGCTGGCCCTCGGGATCAACATGCCCGCCCGGACCGTCGTGGTCGAGCGGTTCGCCAAGTTCCGGGGTAGCGACACCTCGGCCCTCACCTCGGGCGAGTACCAACAGCTGACCGGCCGCGCCGGCCGGCGTGGCATCGACACCGTGGGCCACGCCTTCGTCCTGTGGTCGGCTGCGTCCCCGTTCAGCCTGGTGGCCCGCACCGCTCTGGCCCCGCCGCCGGACCTGTTGTCGTCGTTCCATCCGACGTACAACCTGGCCGTTAACCTGGTGCGGCGCTGGTCGCGGGAGGACGCCCACGGCCTGCTTGCCGCCTCGTACGGGCAGTGGCAGGCGCCTGCCGGCTCGGAGTCGTTGCCCGCCCTGCTCGACCGGCGCCTGGCCATCCTCGAGAAGCGGGGCTTCGTCGACGGATGGGAGCTGACCGAGGCCGGGTACGCCCTCGCCAGCATCTACCACGAGTCGGACCTGCTGGTGGCCGAGGCCCTCCGGGGTGGGCTGCTCGACGGACTCGATCCGGCGTCGCTGGCCGGTGTGGCCTCGGCGTTGACGTTCGAGGCCCGGCGGAGTTCGGAGGACGCCGCCGAGCCACACGGCAAGAAGGTGATCGACCGCCTGGCCCGGCTCGATGCAGTGGCCGGCGAGCTCCGGGCCGACGAGCGCCGGGTCGGCCTGCGTCGTACCCGGCGCCCCGATGCCGGCCTTGTCCGGGCGGTGACCGGCTGGGCCAAGGGGGCCACCCTCGACACGGTGCTGAGGGATGCCGACGTCGCTCCCGGCGACTTCGTCCGCAATGTCCGCCAACTGATCGACCTGGTGCGCCAACTGGCCCAGGTGGCGGCCGAGACCGGCACGCGGGAGTCGGCCCAGATGGCTGTGGCCCTGCTCAAGCGGGGTGTGGTGGGGGCGGACGACCCCGCCGCGCTGGGGTCCGCCACTGACCCACCACTGCCGTCCTAGTGTGATCTGGGCATGTTCCCCTACGCCGAGGAGACGTTCAGCGCTGAAGAGGAGGACATCCTCCGCCGCTACGTCACCAATCTCGATCAGCCGGTGTTCGCCCTGGTCAACCTGCCGGAGGTGGTCAAGGGCGCACTGTTCGCGCGGTACTCCCGGTCCCCCAAGAGCCTGCGCCGGCTGTTCCTCGACGAATTCGTGAGCGAGCTCGACATCAGCGGCGACGCCACGGTGGATGCCACCGTCGGGCTCAAGCGGGCAGTCGAGCTCTACGAAAAGGTCTTCCTCGAGTACGGGGACGACTCGGTGGCGCAGTTGGGTGGCGTGCACCTGGCGTGCGAGCAGGCGTCCAACGTTCTGACCAAGATCCTCGAGTGGGGGAGGCTCATGGCCTACCTCGAGCAGTCGACCCGCTACATCGCCTACAATCAGCGGCTCACCACCGGCCACTACCGCTACTACCGCGACCCGGGCCTGCTCGACTCACCGTTGGGGGCCCGCTACGTCGGCGACATGGACCGGATGTTCGACACCTACGGCGACCTCCTCGAGGAAGCACAAGCGTGGTTGGCGGTCCGACATCCACGTCGGCAGGGGGACTCCGACTTCATCCACCGCCAAGCGGTGAGGGCCAAGGCCCTCGATGCCCTGCGGGGCCTGCTCCCTGCGGGCTCGCTGTCCAACGTGGGCATCTACGGCACCGGGCAGTCCTACGAGATGCTGCTGCTCCGGATGCGGTCGCACCCGCTGCCCGAGGCCCGGCAGTACGCGGACATGATGCTCGAGGAGCTCCGAAAGGTGATCCCTTCCTTCCTGCAGCGTGTCGATCGCCCCGATCGGGGAGGGGCGTGGTCGGAGTACTTCCGCCGGACGCGGGAGGACACGGACCGTCTGGTCGGGGAGCTCTTCCCCGACCTGGTGGCACCGGCGGGCGAGTCGGCCGACGGGCCCTGGGGCCGACCCTCGGTGAACCTGGTCGACTTCGATCCCGAGGGCGAGGAGAAGGTCATCGCCGCCATCTGCGCACCCCTCACCAATCGCTCGGAGGAGGAGGTGCTGGCCCGGGTCCACCTCCTCGGAGCCGAGGAGAGGCGAGCGCTTCTGGCCGCCTACGTCGGGGACCGGGCCAATCGTCGTCACCGGCCGGGTCGGGCCTTCGAGCGCACCGGGTACCGCTTCGACGTGGTGAGCGACTACGGCGCCTTCCGGGATCTCCAGCGCCACCGCATGCTGACCATCGAATGGCAGCCACTCGGCACCTCCCTCGGATACGACGTGCCCGAGGTGGTGCAGGAAGCCGGCCTCGAGGATCGGTACGTGGCGTCGCTGGAGCGGTCACGCGAGCTTTGCGATGCCCTTGACACCCGCTTCCCGGTGGAGTCGGCCTACGCCGTCGCCCTGGCCTACCGCATCCGGTACTCGATGCAGATGAATGCGCGTGAGGCGATGCACCTGCTCGAGCTGCGCTCGGGCCACCAGGGCCATCCGAGCTACCGCTGGGTGGCCCAGGAGATGCACCACCAGATCGCCGATCGGGCCGGCCACCACCTCCTGGCCGATGCGATGTCGCATGTGGAGTACGGGTCCGAGGACCTCGAGCGGCTCGATGCGGAGCGGCGTGCGGAGGGACGACGGAAGTCCATGTCAGCTGCCGGAAATCCTGCAACTCCCTGACCTGGGAAGTTGGAGGAACGCCCAGGTGAAGCGGGATGTTGCGCATTTGACGACACACGGTGTCCCTGGCCTATCGTTCGCGCAGTCCCAACCGCCCCGCAGGACGTGCCAAGCGGTCGTTCATCCAATGGTGCGCTCTGAGGGGGGGACGCTGTGAGAGGCGGAGGGAGACCCAGGGGATCGAGTAGAAAACATCTCCCCGAGACCGGCGGCGCAAGCCGGAGGTAACGGGGGGATGGTGCCAAAGACCCCCTGGGTCCGACCGCCTGGCAGGCGCCGGCCCGCGGCCCGGACGTCCTGCGGACCGCCTCTGCCCCGACTAGATTCCAGGTGGAACACGTAAGCACCCTCCCTCCGGACAGGGCGGACGCACCGGCCACGGTGCCCGTCCGGAGGAGACAACCTCGCAGCATCGGTCCGGCGGCCCCATGTGAACGGTGTGTATGCCGGACCGTCTATGCTCCCGCCCAACTCACCACGGAAAGACCGAGATGCCACAAGAACTCGACGAAGTCGAAGGGCCGGACGAACTGATCGAGGGAGACCTCGATGAGTTGGCGGACGACGACGACCTGATTGCCGAAGAGGATGCACTGGTGCTACCGGACGACGACGACGCAGACGTCGTCGTCGTGGAGGAGGACCTCGTCGAAATCGACGACGCAGACGTCGTCGTCGTGGAGGAGGACCTCGTCGAAATCGACCCCAAGGTACCGACCAAGGCCGCTGCAGCCGGCGAAGAGGCCGAAGAGGAAGAGGAAGAGGAGCCGGACGACGAGGACGTCGAAGCCAGCCTGGACACGATCCTGAAGGAGCGGTTGGTCGTCGAGGAGGTCGAGGACGACGAGGACGCCCCCGAGCCCGAGGATCGGAGCGGGGACGGCGTGGAGCGGGTGCTGCCCAAGCAGCCCGGTGAGTTCGTCTGTCGGTCGTGCTTCCTGGTGAAGCACCCCAATCAGCTGGCGGACCGGAAGAAGATGCTCTGTCGCGACTGCGTGTGACGGGGGCCGACGATGCCAGTACCGAATGACGATGAATCCGAGGAGACGCCGCTGAGCGAGCGGTTGCTCGATCTGCTGGTCTTCATACCCGCCGGGCTGGCGGTCACGGCCGTGGACGAGTTACCGAAGCTGGCGGCCCGCGGCAGGGAGCGAATGGGCGTGCGCGTGTCGTCGGCCCGGGCGGTGGGGCAGTTCGCGGTGAAGGCCGGGCAAAGTGAGTTCCGGCGGCGATCCTCGGCATTGCGCCGCCGGGACCAGGGTGCCTCCGAGGTCCTCGGGGACGAGGAGCCGGAAGTGGCAGACGTTCCCAGGCCGACCCCGAAGACACCACGGGTCACCGATGCGCATCGCTCGGCCGGCACCGAGTCGGTGGCGGCGCCGATCACGACCACGCCTCCCTCGTCGCCGGGCACCCCGCCGACCGCGGCCACGCCTCCGACCGCGGCCACGCGACCTTCAACGCCGGCCATGCCTCCGGCGGGGGCACCGGTAGCAGCAACGGCTCCGGCAACGGGGAATGGCCACACTCCGGCCGTGTCGAGCCTGGCCATCCCCGGATTCGACTCGCTGTCCGCGTCCCAGGTGGTCCAACGCCTCGACGGGTTGAATCGCCAGGAACTGGTGTCGGTCCGGGCCTACGAATCTTCCACCCGGGGCCGGCGGACGATCCTCAACCGGGTGGATCAACTGCTCGACGAGCGGTCGTAGGCCGATCGCGAGCAGTGCGGCGAAGGGGGGAGGGCCGATGGAGGCTGTCCGGGTGGCACGAGCCACGGACGCCGGGCGCATCGCCGAGTTGGTCGACGAGTTCGCACAGGAGATGGCGTCACGGCGGGGCGCTTCGCTGCTGAACGACCCCGGTGGGCCCGGCCCGGCCCGGATCGACGGTGCCGATGCGGCGGCGGTCGGCGATCCTGGTCGCCTGGCCCTGGTCGGCACCCTTGACGAGAACGTGGTGAGCATCGCCCTGTGCCACCTCGAGGAGGCCGGGCCCACCGGGCGGCGCGGCGTGGTCGACGCCTGCTATGTGGAGCCCGGGGCCCGGGTGGTCGGACTCGGCCGGATGCTGATGGACCAGGTCCTGGCATGGTGCACCGACCACCAGTGCCGTGGTATCGACGGGTTCGCCTTCCCCGGGGACCGGGGGGCCAAGAGCTTCTTCGAGTCGGCGGGGTTCAAGGCACGGCTACTGGTCATGCACCGAGACCTCGACTGACTGCGCCGACCGGGCCGGTACGGGCTCGGTCGGAATCAGGCCGGAGTGTGCGACCCGGGGGCGGCCGCCCGGCGTTCAGGAAGCCCGGCGCCCCGGGGTCGAGCGGGCACGGGCAGGTACCGGCCGCCGGGGCCCGGGGGGTGGGGGAATGGGGATCCCGAGAAGCCTCGCCAACTCGGGCACGTAGCCGGAGGCCTTGCGGGCCGCTCCCAGCAGTGCCTCGTCGGCTCCAGCAGGTATGCCCTGGGGCTTCACTGTGCGGCGTACCGGCGATTCCACCACGACCTCCAACAGGGCCTGCCACGCCTCGGGCGATGTCTCGGTCGACATGGCGTGGCCGGCCGCATCGGCCAGCCGGACCGCAAGTTCGGCGGAGAGGCGGGTGGCAGGTTCGGGGGGCCGGATGGAGGCTCGCACCGCGTCGAGCACCCTCCCTTCGTCGAGGGACGAGGTGATCCGCTCGACCCAACGCTCCCGCAGGGCGGTGACACGCTGATCGAGCGCGGAGCGCAGGGCGCTCGCGAGCTCGGTTCCCTCCTCGTCCAGGGTCACGGTGGAAGCCGAGGCGACGATGGAGCGAAGCTCCCGAAGTGGGATGTCCTTGCCCGCCGTGCGCGCCACCGACGCCCGGTCCTTCCAGGTGGCGAGTGTGATCAACGGACGCAGCTCCTCGGCCAGGGCCAGCAGTGGACCCGGTGTGACCTCGGGTCGACCCTCGGCACGGGCACGGGTGTTCTGCTCCTCGATGGCCTGGCGGACGGCAGGGATGCCGCCGCGCAGCAATTGTTCGGCCACCGGGATCTGCTCGGGCCTGAGCGTGGCCAGGGCGGCATTGCGGTAGGTGGTCGACGCAGCCGGACGGCGCGGGTTCTCGCGGCCCCCCGATTCGCGGGCGCCCGGACGGGCAGGCCCGTTACGTTTGCGGGCCGGTATGCCACCCTCCGACGGCGCTCCCGTGGAGGCTCGGTCGCGTTGCCCGGAGCCGCTCCTCGGCCCGCGTGAGCGGTCCTCGGAACGCGGCTTGCGCTCGGCCGGTCGACGACCCTCTTGGGAAGGCCCGTCCGGCCGGTCGTCCCGGCGGCGCCTGCCCTTGGAGGCCAGCACCACGTTCACGTCGGGTGCGCGCTGGGGTGTGCCGATCACCTCGATCCGGTCCTTGGCGCGTGCATCGCCCTTCGCCCTCGCCGGGAGGAGCGCGGTCACCGTCGTCCCGTCCAGGGTCGTCTCCACCTCGGCGCGCAGTACGGTTCCCACAGCGGCACCGGCGGGAACCAGGTCGGCACCGACCGTTCCGCGGGGCTGCTTGGCACCGGCAGCGCGCCACGTCCACGTGGAGTCACCGGTCTGACTGGTCAGTTCGACTTCGATGCGATGGGCCATACCGGGCGACAGGCTACTGCCGCCACCGACCATGGCGGTAACAAGCTGGGGAACCGGGGGCCTAAGAAGGGTCTAAGAACCCTCTGAAATGCGGGTTTGCCGTCCTGCGCACGCCGTACGATGACGGCACACGTGGCGCCCCATGCGCCGCCCGCCAGGGGGGCCGACGGCAGGGCGGGTGGCATCCGGGGGGCATCGGTGCGTTCGAGGAGGCAATCGATGGAGCATTCGGAAACCGACGGGCAGGTCGCACCGGGCCCCGCAGTGCCTGCATCGCCGCCGCAGACCTTCCCGCCGCCCGCGACTGCCGCGATGCCGTTCGGCCCGGGGGCCACACCGGCCGAGGCCCCGGTACCGCCGGCCGATCGGCCCGGCACCGAGGCTCCGGCCGCGACGGAGCCGACCAGCGAGGTTGCCGTCCCCGGTGCTGGACAGACCGATCAGATCCCCGCAGTGGCACCACCCTCGGGAGCATCCTTCCTGCCCCCGGAGTGGCGGGAGCCAGCGCCCACGGCCGAGTCGCCCGATGCCCAGGCGTCGGAGCCGACGCACCCCTGGGGCGCCCGGTCCGCACTCGTCCCGGTCGTCGCTCCGGCCGGGTCCGGCTGGTCGACGGACCTCACGGCACCGGCCCCTGTCGCCGAGGGGTCGAAGGGGAACCGGGTGCCGGTGTGGCGCTGGGCGGTCCTCTGCCTGGCCGCAGCGCTCATCGGCGCCCTGGTCGGAGGAGG
The DNA here is from genome assembly GCA_003138855.1 of Acidimicrobiaceae bacterium. GTDB lineage: Bacteria > Actinomycetota > Acidimicrobiia > Acidimicrobiales > RAAP-2 > Bog-756. Next base: position 111,829 of record PLHF01000011.1, read on the forward strand.
CATCGTGGCCGCGTCCAACAGCAAGAATGCCACCACCACGGTCAAGGAGATCTCGGCCGGGCCCGCCTTGCTCAACGGGGTCACCAACATCGAGGCGGTGATCGACAAGGTGCTGCCCGCTGTGGTGTCGATCGACGCCACCTCGCCGGCACCGGCCTCCCCGTCGGTCTTCGGCGGTTCGACGGGCGGCGAACAGGAGGACCAGGGCACCGGGATGATCATCACCTCGAACGGTGAGGTTGTGACGAACAACCACGTGATCTCCGGGGCGACCACCATCACCGTGACGCTCTTCGGCAGCCTCAAGGCACTGCCGGCCACCTTGGTCGATACCGATCCGACCAACGACATCGCGCTGTTGCAGATCACCAACGCCTCGAACCTCCCGACGGTCGGCTACGGCGATTCCGACAACGTGCAGGTGGGTGACGCGGTGGTGGCCATCGGCAATGCACTCGGGCTGTCCGCCGGCACGCCGACGGTCACCCAGGGGATCATCTCCGCCAAGGGCAGGACCGTGCAGGCCAGCGACTCGACGGGTGCCGTCACCGAGACGCTGACCAATATGTTCCAGACCGATGCGGCCATCAACCCGGGCAACTCGGGCGGACCGTTGGTGGACAGCTCGGGCAAGGTGATCGGGATGAACACCGCAGTGGCATCGAGTGCCGACGGCACCTCCCAGGCTCAGAACATCGGCTTCGCCATCCCGTCGAACAAGATCGAGCAAGAGCTGCCGGAGCTCCGCAACAAGACCATCCCCAACCCGGCTACGTCGGGGGCGGGCTACCTCGGTGTGTCGCTCGAGACATTGACCTCCGAGCTGCGCAGCGAGTACAACTTCGTACCCAACCAGGGCGCCGTGGTGCTGCAGGTGGAGAGTGGCTCGCCGGCCGATGCGGCGGGGCTGCAGCAAGGGGACGTGATCACCTCCTTCGACGGGAAGACCGTCACCAGTGCCGACCAGCTGGCTACGGCCATCCAGTCGGAGCATCCGGGAAAGATCGTGACCATCGGGCTCTACCGGGGACAGGCCCAGATGACGGTGACGGCGACCCTGGGGTCGGCGAGCCAGTACGGGCAGTCGGCCGGGGGCTGAGGGCTGTTCCTGTCCACAGGCCCGTCGAGTGACGCAGATGGTCGTCTGTGCCCCTACGGTGGGTGGATGTCCTCCGGTGACGAGCCCGTGATGACCGGGGACGCAGACCCATGGGACTGAGCGGCGAAGGGGCTGCCGGCGAGGAGTGGATCGAGCGGCTTCGAGCGCCCCGGCCCGAACCGGCCCGAGACGGCTCTCCTCCCGATGACCGGACCCTCTCCAGGGTGATCCAGGCCGCCACGAGCGTTCCCGATCACGGTGGACTGCGGCCGTGGCGCTTCGTCGTCGTGTGCGGGACCGGTCGCCAGCGGTTCGCCGACGCGCTGGTGGCTGGGCTCCATCAGCTCCGTGGTCCCGACCAGCCCGACGCGGCCGTGGCCAAGATACGCGGGAAGGCATTCGCCGCCCCCTGCGCGGTAGCCCTGATTGCCTCGCCGGACCCCACGTCGAACGTGCCGGTATGGGAGCAGGTGGCCTCTGCGTCGTGCACCGGATACGCGATCGTGCTGGCGGCCTCTGCACTCGGGTTGGGGGCGGTGTGGAAGAGCGCTGCGGTCCTCGAGGCCGACCCCGTCCGAGCGCTGTTCGATCTGCGCCCGGACGAACGGTTGCAGGGTTGGGTGAATCTCGGTTCGCCGGCCCCCTTCGGGCCGAAGGCTGCACGTCCGGAGTCGCCGGTGGACCTCGATGCGCTGGTCACCGTGATCGGCGACGACGGCGTTCACGGCGGTCCGGTCGACCGGTAGGCGCCCGTCCGGTCAGCCAGGCGCGGGAGTAGGGGAGTGGCGGCCTGTCGCCCTCACGGACGCACGACGAGACGGAGGGCACCGAGGAACGAGGGCTGGCGGCGGAGCGCACCGTGGCGCTCGTCCCATCGGCCGGAGGCCAGGTCGGCGGCGAGTGCCCCGACGGCCGCCTCCTCGACCGCAGGGTCGAGGAGGCTCCACGCGGACTGCGATCGGCGTACCGACGGATCAAGGAAGGCCTCCGGGCGCCCGTAGTAGGCCTCGGTGAATCCGTCGACGCAGTCGAAGGGAACCGGTACCTCGTGGACGGAGGCGGTCGGGCCCAGGGCCGAGACGAGGGCACGGACGGTCGGATAGCGGGAGGTCTCGGCGGCCAGGAGTTTCGGCGCGTACTCCATGAGCCACAGTCGGTCGAGGGTATCCGGGTCGAAGGTCAAGATGGCGACCGGGCCCCGCGTCACCCTGCACAGCTCTGCGATCCCGAGGAGCGGGTCGGGCCACTGATGGATGGTGACCGTGGCCATCGCCGCATCGACGGCGTCGCTGCCGAGGGGAAGGGCCTGGGCCACGGCCCGGATCACGGGGCCTGTGCCCGGTGGTCGTTGGACGAGCATCGCCACGGAGGGCTCCACCGCCACCACGGCGCGGTCCACGGGCTCGTAGGAACCGGCTCCGGCCCCCACGTTGAGCACGGTCCGCGCCGTTCCCAACGCCTGGTCGACGAGGGTCGCGATCCTCGGGTCCGTCCGCCGACGACCGGCGTACCCGGCGCCGTAGGTGGCGTAGTCGACGTCGCCGGCAGGCAGGTTCATCATCCCCAGCGGGCCATCGGCGGCCCGATGCCGGCCTCTTGTGCGCAGGCGCCGCACAGGTCCATGCGTCGGGCACCGGGCCGGTCCGACGCCGCCACTCGCCGCCACCCGTAGCGTCTGGCCTCCTCGAGGCAGGCGGACTCCGACCAGCGCGGCGCCGTGCGTGCCCCGCACTTGCCGCAGGTGCGGAAGTAGACATCTTCGTCGCGCAGGTCGTCGAGGGCGAGTTCGTCGGGGTCGTAGTCCATGGTGGCCGCTCCGGCCCGAGGATACCGGCGACGGCGACCACCCGGCACGCTGGGGGGCCGGGCCGGTCGGCCTCCTCCCTATGATCGGGAGGCAGGGTCGGGGAGGCCGTCTCCATCCGCCGTCACGGCGGTCACGATCGAAGGGAGTGGGTCGATGTCGGAGATGATCGACTTCAACACGCAGATCATCGAGGAGTTCCGGGCCAACGGAGGGAAGATCGGCGGGCAGTTCGAGGGAGCCCCCATGCTCCTCCTGACCACGGTGGGAGCCAAGTCGGAGCTGACCCGGGTCAACCCCATGATGTACCTGGCCGAGGGGGAACGCCTGTTCGTCTTCGCCTCGAAGGCAGGGGCGCCGACCAACCCCGACTGGTTCCACAACGCCGTAGCCAATCCGGTCGTGGCCGTCGAAGTCGGTTCCGACAGGTTCGATGCCGTGGCCACCGTGCTCGAGGGAGGCGAACGGGACCGCGTCTACGCAGAACAGGCCAAACGGTTCCCGGGGTTCGGCGAGTATCAGCAGGCGACCGATCGGGTCATCCCGGTGGTGGCGCTCGACCGGCGGTAGGAGCCGGCGGCGCGACGAGCCGGCAGGCATCCGACCGGGCCGCCGCTCACAAGGGTAATATCGTCACCGTGACGAAATCATCCGACACCCCAAGGTGCGGCTGGTGCCACCGTCCGGTGGGGCAGTCGGAGGGTGCCGGTCGGCCTCGGAGGTTCTGCAGCCGTTCCCATCGCCAACGGGCGTACGAGGCCCGCCGCAGGGCCGACTCACTCAAGATCCCGGCGGGGCAGGTGGTCGTCGTCGAGGAGGACCTCCGGCGCATGCACGATCGCCTGTACCGGCTGGAAGCGGCCGTCGAGGACGTCACCGCCGACCTCGGGAGGTCGGCGGGGCCCAAGGACTATCGGGAGGCGTTCGAACATCTCTACGAGTCGGCGAGGGATCTGGTCGGGACGGTGGTGGAGCCGGCCCGGTGAGGCCGGTGCCGGTGTGCGTCGTCCGTCCCCGCCGCCCAGGGGATGCCTACCGGAGCCGGTACGTGATGGGGAGGTGCTTGACCCCGCTCACGAAGTGCGAGGGACCGCCTCATCCCTGTTGGCCGACGGGTAGCAGGTCAGCACGACATCGCCCTCGGGTATCTGGATGCCGCTCTTCAACTCCACGTCCTCTTGGGCCCAGCGGAAGAAGCTCCGGACCGGACTTGTCCATCGGATGATCTCCTCGGCGGCGTTGAATCGGAGAGACGGGTCCTCCTGGAGGTCCTGCAGCTGCTCGGGGTTCCGCAGGAGGACCTCTAGGCCGCCGGAGATGGCGTAAGACGTGGTGTCGTGGCCGGCGGTGGCCACGATGATGTAGTACCAGAGGCGCTCGGCCGAGCCCAGTGGCGCTCCGTCGATCTCACCGTTGGCGATCACGGTGGCCAGGTCACCGGTGGGGTGGGCACGGCGGTCAGCGGTGAGGTCGTCGAAGTAGGCACTGAACTTCTCGATGGTGTCCGCCACCAGGGCACCGGGGTCGGAGAACTCCCCCAGGAACTCGGGATCGCCGGCGCCGAAGAGCCCCTGGGTGAGCTCCAGCATCAGCTGTTCGTCGCTCTGGGGGATGCCGAAGATGCTCATGATCACCCGGGTGGTGAAAGGGATGGCTATATCGGAGGCGAAATCACACCGACCACCGAGCTCGACGAGCCGGTTGGCGTACTCCTCGGCGATCACGTCGACCACCGGTTGGAGTCCCTTGACGGCGGCCGGCTTGAACCAGTCGCTGGTGACCTGCCGGTACTTGAAGTGTGCCTCGCCGTGGAGGTGGACCAGGGTGGCGGGCATCTCGAGGCCGAGCGCGGCCAGGATGTCGTACTGCGCATCGGGCGCCGGTGCGGACCGTTCGGTGTTCAAGAGCACGTCGCTCCGGCGCGACACCTCCGTGACGTCGGCGTGCCGGAGAATCGCCCAGAAAGGCGTCCATCCCTCGGCCTCGACCCGCACGACCGGGGAGTCCTGTCGGAGCTCGGCAACGGCGGCGTGCCAATCGTCCATGTCGGCGAAGGCGGAGGGCTCGATGAAGATCAGGCCTCGAGGGTCCGCCGTCACGGTCGAGATCTGGGTGCTGGTCAAGGGATCCTCCTGCGTCGATGCCATCGGTCGGTTCGACTCCAAGGCTAGGCGTCCGTCGGTCCGGGGACCTCGACCTGGCAACGATTTCGCTCCTCGTGGCGGCCGGACGTCCGCTCGCCGCCGTTCATTCCGTCCGGTAGCTCGCGATGCTGTCGATGCGGCCCGGCCCGGGGCGTGGCGGGCCGGGGATCGTGGGTCGCCGGCACGTCTTGACCACTCTCACTGCCTGGGCTTAACCGCCGATAATGTATATTATGTCAAGTACAGCAGAACGGTGTCTCAGGCCGAGATACGGGAGCCACACCCTCCGGCACGTCCAGGGGCGAACTAGGCACAGACTTCTACTTCAGCAGGTCTGGATGGGTGCCGATGGCAACAACATGACTTCCATGGGAACCGGACACTCCGAAATGAGCGTCAGACTTGCGTCCAACGAGGCATCGAAGGCTCAGGACCCGATGACGACCTGGCAACGACTGCAGCCCGTCCTGTCGAGCACGCATCGGCTCGACGCCTTGCGTGCCGTCTCCGCCCACACCGTCACTGATGCCGGTTTCACCCTCATCGAGCTCATGGTGGTCCTGTTGATTCTGGCCATCTTGCTGGCAATCGCCATTCCCACGTTCCTGGGTGTGACGAAGTCGGCAAATGACCGGGCGGCGCAGTCCAACCTCAACACCGCCATGTTGAACGCCAAGGCTGCGTACCAGTCGAACAGCCAGACCTACGCCGGTGTCACCACGGTGACGTTGACCAGCGCAGAGCCGAGCCTGAGCTTCGTTGCAACTAACTCGACCGGTCAGGGCGTGATCTCGGTCAACGCCACGGACGGCCATGCCATCGTGTTGGCTGCGTTTTCGAAGTCCAACAACTGCTGGTATCAGATCGACAATCCGTCGGGTACCTTCGTGACTGCTGCCGCACCGTTCCTCGGGACCGTCAGCGGAGGTGCCACCTCAATGGCGCTCCCCGTCACGACCGTCACGGCCGGTAACCTGGTGTTCCCCACGGTGGCTGGCACGGTCTACGTCGAGGTGAAGGGTGACTCCGCCCCCGGCGACTGCAGCGCAGCGGTTCCCCAGTACCACGGCACTTCCTACCAGTGGAAGACGACTGGATTCCCGTCCATCTGACGCTGGACGACGTGACTTCGGCTCAGACCCTATCCATGAGATGGGAGCCGCCATTCTGAAAGTGCCGTACTTTGGCGCCCTCCAGAGGCCGCTGAACCCATAACGTACGCGTAACGCCAACCGTAACCATCCGTAACGCAGTGCCGTTTTGGGGCATGGCTAGAGACTCAGCGGCGGCGCAGACTGCCCCGCAAGTGCCCATCGTGCGATGAGCTGGTGGTGACGGACACGCGGGCGATCTACTGCTCCCCCGCCTGCAAGCAGGCGGCGTGCCGTCTCAGAGGAAGACAGTTATCGGACGCCAGCGTTGCGCATTACGTCAAGTACAGAATCACGCCGGGTAAGGCCGGGTCAGGTCAGGATCTGGCTGCTGTAGACGGACCTGCCGGCGATCAACGCGGTGTCGAGGTCGGACCGGGTAGCCCGATGAATGGCCGGGTTCGTCTCGCCGAGGAATGTTCGAATGGCGATGGCAAGCAGGATGACCGGGATCAACTGTACGACCATGATCTCGACGAGAGTGCAACCGGCATGGGCACCGAAACGGTTCCCCTCGGGTAGCCCGCTCCCGAACAGCCTGAACGGTTGGTGTCGAAATTCTACGGCGGCAGGAGCCGTGACACCAAGGGATATGGCACGAGCGTCGGCGCCTGCATCATGCCGAGCCGGAACGGCGCGGGCACCGAGCGCGTCGTGCCGAAACGATGTGCGCGCTCCCCCGCCCGGAGGGCTTACGGGTCGCTGCGGACCCGTCGCTGTCGCTGTGGAGACGTGACCTTCGGCCCTGGTGTGCTAAGGAAGACACCATCACCATTGCAACAAGGAGTTAGCAGGCATCCGGCGGACCTTCAATTCCGGGGGTTCGTTCGCCTGTCTAGGAAGGAAGAAAGGATTGTGATGGCGCCCAGCAATGCCAAGTCAACCAATGAGGATGTGTTCGAGTTCGTTCGCAAGAGCGAAGAGGCCGTTCTGGAAGTCGGACGAAGGTGGGCCGAGACGTTGAGTGACTTCGTTCCGGCGGAGGTACCCTTGGCCCGTGAGATGACCAAGCAGGTGCTCGAGTTCCTCGAGGACCTCCTGAAGATCCAGCGCGACTTCGCCGAGCAGGTGTTCGACGAGACCACGAAGGCAGCCCGGAAGACGACCAAGGCAGCCAAGAAGACCACCAAGGCGGCGACGAAGACCACCAAGGCGGCGACGAAGACGGCCAAGGACGCTGCCAAGAAGGTACGGGCCCCGAGGGCCACGAAGCGTGCGCCCGCAAAGCGTGCGCCCGCAAAGCGTGCACCCGCCAAGCGTCCGGCGGCTAAGAAGGCGGCAGCGAGCCGGTAGTGCCCTGGTGAGGCCGAGCCGGTCAGCGCTCGGACGTGCGACGCCGGCATGCGGGCGTCAGCAGTCCCAGCGCTTGGCCGGCACGGCCCCCAAGAGGCGATCGCCACCGGTCGTCGGTCCCGGTCGCCGAGTCGAGACAGGCTTCGGGCACCAGCAGGTTCTGGGGGTGCGGTCGTGTCCCTGAGCCGTCGTCACGGCCGTGGCACACCGGCTGGTTCCGTCCCCCTCTGAACCCCTGCAGGTGCGCCGGCGCTCGTCCGGGCCTCACGCCGGCCGGAGAGCGCCTTGCGGTTTAGTATCGCGGGCAACCGCCCGTTCCGACCTCGGGGGCGGCGCTACATCGTCCTCAAGGAGGAAACCGTGCCCGACGTCGTGAGACTGCCACCGCAGATGAAGTTCGACTCGCCCGAGGAGGAGCGGCTCCATCGCAAGCAGCGGCTGGCCGCGGCGTTCCGGCTCTTCTCGCGGTTCGGGTTCGACGAGGGCGTAGCTGGGCACATCACGGCCAGGGACCCGGAACGGCTGGACCATTTCTGGGTGAACCCCTTCGGGATGTACTTCGGCCACATCGCAGTGTCGGACCTGATCCTCGTGAACCACCGAGGGGAGGTGGTCGAGGGCGACAAGCCCGTGAACATCGCCGCCTTCGCCATCCACTCGCAGGTACACGCGGCGCGCCCGGACGTGGTGGCCGCGGCGCACGCCCACTCCGTCCACGGCAAGTCGTGGTCGGCGCTGGGACGCCTGTTGGATCCCATCACCCAGGATGTGTGCGCGTTCTACGAGGACCACAGCGTCTTCGACGACTACACCGGCGTGGTGGTCGACGTCGAAGATGGAAAGCGCATCGCCCATGCACTCGGTGGAAACAAGGCGGCCATCCTCCGGAACCATGGGCTGATGACCGTGGGACAGTCGGTCGACGAGGCGGCGTGGTGGTTCATCACCATGGAGCGTTCGTGTCAGGCCCAACTGCTCGCCTCGGCTGCGGGCACGCCAGTGTTGATCGACCCCGACATGGCCCGGCTCACCCACGGCCAGGTCGGATCCCAACTGGCCGGCTGGTTCAGCTTTCAGCCGCTCTTCGAACGGATCGTCAGGGAGCAGCCCGACCTGCTGGAGTGAGGGGGGCCACGGCCCGGGACGGCCACCCGGCCGCTGCACGGGCCCTCCTAAGGGCCCTGCGGAGGCCCGCAGGTTGTCACGTGGAGCGCGACGGTGAAGGCGGGCGCTCGGGGGTGAGGATGACCACCGGGATCTCTCTGCTGGTGTGCCGCTGATAGACGTCGTAGCGACCGGTGACCCCGGGGTGGAAGAGGCGCGCCATGCCCCGATTGGTCCGATTGACCAATGGCCAGAGTTGCGCTCGTTCCTCCGGGTCGGCAACTCGCGCTGACGCCCTGAACGCCCGGCGGCCCACCCGGAGAGTGACCTCCGGGTGGGCCTGGAGGTTGAGCAGCCAGGCCGGAGGGCGGTCGCTTCCCCCATTGGAGGCCACGACGATGAAGTCCCCCCGGTCGCGGCAGTAGGTCAGGCCGTTGGTGCGGGGTTCCCCGGATTTCCGTCCGACGGTGGTGATCAACAGTGCGGGCACCCGGTTGCTGTGTTTGCCGACCCGCCCATCGGACTGTTCGTAGATGTACTTGTGGAACCGGAGGTATGGCCCCACGAAGCGGGTGGTGAAGATCCCGTCCATGACCGGCCTGGGTCAGTTCCGGGCGTCGAAGGTGGGGATCAGGGTGCGGGCCGCCCTGGCTTCGTCCAGCCGTCGTACCGGGGTGAAGTGGGGGAACTGGGCTATCCACCCGGAGTCCTCCGTGTTCGCCTCGAGGGCGATGCGCTCGAGGGACTCTGCGAGCGCTTGGAGGGTCTGGGGACTCTCCGTTTCGGTCGGCTCGATCATGAGCGCCTCCTCGACGATCAGCGGGAAATAGACCGTCGGGGCGTGGAATCCCTCCTCCAACAGGCGTTTGGCGACGTCGAGGGCCCGCACCCCGTGTTCGTGCTTCATGGTCCGCGCCGACAGCACCACCTCGTGCATGCAGGGCCGATCGAAGGGCACGTCGTAGGTGCCGGTCAGCCTCTGGCGGATCCAGTTCGCGTTGAGGACGGCGATCTCGGCGATGCGCTTCAGGCCGTCACCGCCATTGGCCAGGATGTAGGCGAGTGCACGGGCCAGCACCAACGAGTTGCCGTGCCAGGTGTGCACCCGCCCGATGGACCTGGGTGGCGTCACCCATTCGTAGGTCGGCGATGTGCCGCCCTTGTCCATCCGGGCTGGACGAGGGCCGGGCAGGTACGGGACGAGGCGCTCCGAGACGGCCACCGGCCCTGCGCCGGGCCCTCCTCCGCCATGGGGTGTGGCGAAGGTCTTGTGCAGGTTCATGTGGACGATGTCGAAACCCATGTCACCGGGGCGCACCACCCCGAGGATGGCGTTGAGGTTGGCGCCGTCGTAGTAAAGGAGCCCACCGACCCCGTGCACCGCGGCGGCGATGGAGGCGATGTCCTCTTCGAACAGACCCAGGGTGTTGGGATTGGTGAGCATGATGCCGGCAACGTCTTCGTCGAGCACCGCGGCCAGTGCCGCCATGTTGACGCACCCACGCTCGTCACTCGGCACCGTCACCACCTCGAACCCTCCCAGTGTCACCGATGCCGGATTGGTGCCGTGGGCGGAGTCGGGGATGATGACCTTGTGGCGGACCTGTCCCTGGGCCTCGTGCCACGCCCGCATGAGGAGCAGGCCGGTCAGCTCGCCGGCAGCGCCGGCTGCCGGCTGCAGGGTGGCTGCGGCCATGCCGGTGATCTCACAGAGGGCCTCCTCCAGTTCTACGAACAGGCCGAGCCACCCCTGGGTCAGGGACGCCGGAGCGGCCGGGTGGACGCCGGCCAACCCCGGGAGCTCTGCCACCGCGTCGCACACCTTGGGGTTGTACTTCATCGTGCACGATCCGAGGGGGTAGGCCCCGAGGTCGACGGAGAACTGGCGGTGGGACAGCCGGGTGAAATGGGCGACCAGGTCGCGCTCGGAAACCTCCGCCAGGCGAACGGGCTTCTCCCGACGATGGCCGGCGGGCACCAGTTGGTCGATGGGCACCTCGGGGATGCCCGTGGTGCGCAACGACCACGAGTGACGGCCCGCGTGGGAAAGTTCGAACAGGGTCGGCTCGGTGTCGCGGCCCAGGAGGGGCGCACTGCTGGCCTTGCCGCCCGGGGCCCCACCCGGAGGTACGGTCGTCGGCTCACTCATCACGCCACCGCCTTGGCCAGCGCCGTGGCGTAGGCGTCGATCTCGTCACGCGTCCTGCGTTCGGTCACGGCGATCAGCAGCCCGTGCTCACCGTCGTCGAACTCGCCATCCAGGGCGATCCCCGCCAGAAAGCCGGCATCGGCCATGCGGTCGATGACCGTCTCCGCGGGGACGGGGAGGCGGACGGCAAACTCCCGCAGGACCGGTGCGTCGACGAACGGAACCACCCTGTCCAGCGAGAGCAGCGCATCCCTGGTGTACCTGGTGGCCTGCGCACAGCGCCGGGCCACCTCGACGAGGCCGGAGGTGCCCAGCCAGCCGAGCTGGATGGCCGCGGTCACCGCCATCAACGTCTGATTGGTGCACACGTTGGAGGTGGCCTTCTCGCGCCTGATGTCCTGTTCCCGGGCCCGCAGGGTGGTCACGTAGGCGCGCCGGTCGTCCACATCGACCGTCTCCCCCACCAGCCGGCCGGGGAGCCGCCGGACGTGGGAGGCGGCACAGGCGAAGAGACCGAGGTACGGGCCGCCGAAACCGAGCGCGGTACCGAACACCTGGCCCTCCCCCACCATGACGTCGGCTCCCCACTCCCCTGCCGATTTGAGCAGGCCCGCGGCGACCGGATCGGTGCCGACTACCAGCAACGCCCCGGTACGGTCGCAGACGTCCCGGGCCGGGCCCAGGTCCTCGATGCACCCCAGGTAGTTGGGGTAACCGACCAGCACCACACCGGGCGGATCCCCCGACTCGGCATCCACGTCCGGCCAGGCGGTGACCCCGCCGGCCAACGGAATGGTCTGCAACCGGTGTCCGGTGCCTGCGGCGAAGGTGGCGAGCATCTGGCGCCAATGCGGATGGATCCCGGCCGACACCCACACGGTATGGCGACCCGAGGCCGCCGCTCCGAGGTTGACCGCCTCCACCGCCGCGCTCCCCCCGTCGTAGAGGGAAGCGTTGGCCACCGGCAACCCTGCCAGCCTGGCCACCATGGTCTGGTACTCGAAGATGGCCTGCAGGACACCCTGGGCCACTTCGGGCTGGTACGGGGTGTACGAGGTGACGAACTCCGACCGCCCCGCCAGGGCGCGGGTCACCGCGGGAATCTCGTGGTCGTAGGCACCGCCACCGGCGAAGCAGACCAGCCGGTCCGTGCGGGAGCGGTTCTGCTCCCCGAACGCCTCCATATGGGCCAGGACGTCGGGTTCGCCGACACCGTCGGCCAGCTCGAGCGCCCGTTGCAGCTTGAGCGCCTCGGGCACTGCGTCGAACAGCTCGTCCAGGGAGGACAGGCCGAGGAAGGCGAGCATGGCGGCCACTTCGTCGTCGGTGTGCGGGATGTAGTTGCCCACAGGGTGCTCCTCAAACTCCGTCTTGACTTGTCGGATGTCTCGGTGGATGGTGCGGTCTCGATGTGTGCTGTCCGGACGGGCGTTGCGTCCGGACGTGCCCCTCGGGTGGTCAGGTCGTCAGTCGGCCGGTGGCGATGCCCACGCACCGGCGCGCACGAACGGGGTGCTCACTATGGTCGCCGGGATGGCCCGACCTCGCTGTTCGATGTCCACGGCTGTCGACGGCATCGGGTCGACGGCGGCGTCGACGAATGCCAGCGCGATCCCATGGCCCAGCATCGGTGAGAAGTTCCCACTGGTCACCGAGCCCACCGGCTGTCCGTCCCTTGCCACCGTCGAGCCCTCGCGCGGGGGCTGGCGGCCTTCGGTTGCCAGGCCCACGAGGCGCCGGGGCACACCGTGCTCCCGCTCGGCCAGAAGAGGGGTACGTCCACGGAACTCCGCCTTGTCCCAGCCGACGACCCAGCCCAACCCGGCCTGCAACGGGGTGATGCCCGGGCCGAGCTCGTGCCCGTGCAGGGGAAGAGCTGCCTCGAGCCGGAGGGTATCGCGAGCGCCGAGGCCGGCCGGTTGCGCACCGGCCGCAAGGAGTGCGGCCCACAGGGCGGGGGCGACCTCATTGGGGATCGCGCATTCCACGCCGTCCTCGCCGGTGTAGCCGGTCCCGGCTACGACGCACTCCGCCCCTTCGAAGGTGAACGGCTGCACGCCGAAGCGCGGCACCGAGGCAGCGTCCGGCAGCAAGGTGGCCAGTCGGGCCCGGGCATGGGGGCCCTGTACGGCGATGATGCACCGTGAGGTGGTGGTGTCCTGCCCACCGATGGCCTCCACCACGCGTTCGGTGTTGGAGGCGTTGGGCATGACGTCGAAGACGTCCTCGGACAGCCACCACGCGATGATGTCGTCGACCACCGAGCCATCCCGGTCGTCGAGCAGGTGGGTGTACTGAGCCCGTCCCGGACGGATCTTTCGAAGGTCGTTGGACAGTGCCCCCTGGAGGAGCTCGAGTGAGCCGGGGCCAGCCACCCGCACGGTGCCCAGGTGGCTGACGTCGAAGATGACCGCATCCTGGCGGCAGGCCCGGTGCTCGGCGATGGTCCCCTCGCCGTAGGAGAGCGGCATCTCCCAGCCACCGAAACCGACCAACTTCGCCCCCAACTGGCGATGGGCATCGATCAGGGCGGTATGGCGGAGGGCGTCGCCATCCTCGGTGCCGGGTGCGTCGGTGGGCACCGTGGGGGTATCGCTCACGCCGAAAGGATATCGGACAGCGGTTCAGGCGGAACGAGCAGCCAGCGGCTGGCCGAGCCCGCCGCCGGCCAGCCCGTACTTGGCCAGCAGGGCCAAGGTGTCCCTCTGGTAGAGGATGGTCACCCGGACCTCGGGATAGAGCCGGGCCATGCGCCGGATCTTACCGTTCTTCTTCGTCACCAGGCGTTGGTTGAGTGTGGTCACCTCGACGAAGAGCCCTGGCTGGGGAAGCCAGAAGTCCGGTCGGAATGCCGTCGTCGGGCGCCCGTCCCGGTCCCACTCCAGAGCGAACTCGACCGGCTCGTACTCCCACTCCACACCGTAGAAGTCGAGGATCCGGGCGAACCGTCGCTCCGACTCGTGGGCGAAGCGGGCCACCGGGGCGGACGTTCCGCGTTGGGATCCAGGAGAACTTCCGGTCAATGCTCGGCGGCCTCTTGGGATGCAAGGTAGGCGGCGGCCGGGTGGTGCCGGGGCTGTGGACCAGCATTCGTCGCGTTGATCTCCACGATCGCCGCATCGAGCTCGGAGACGACTCCGGACAGCGGAAGGATGTTGAAGACACCTTGGCCGCCGGCGAGCAGGTCGACGAGCTCGCCGTCCGACCGGGCAAGGATCGAACGACTGTCGGCGAGCACCAACTGGGCCGAAGCCAGATCGACACCGAGTTCGCCGCGCAGGCAGCCCACCGCCTGGCGCGCCTGCTGCAGCTTGAGGCCGGCGTCGAGCAACCGCTTGATGACCTTGAGCTCGAGCACGTCGCTGTAGGAGTAGCGGCGCTGGCTCCCACTTCCGGTGGCATCGGCAATCGATGGGCGCAACAGCCCGGTGCGTGCCCAGTAGTCCAACTGCCGATAGGTGATGCCGACCAGAGAGCAGACCTGCGGGCCACGAAAACCCTCGGCAGCGGCTGCTTCCTGATTCACCTCGACCATGGACGGTCCTCCACCTCGATCAGAGGTTGACCCTGAAGCCAAACCTCACGGTCACCCTGTAGGATCACGGTATCACATGGCCGTAACTACGTGCTTGTGACCGATCCCGGCCCCGGGGAGGGCCGATACGACCCCCGATTTGGTCCTCGGGCCGCATCCGGCAATGATCGCTGTATGACCCTTGTGAAGATCAATGCCATCACCGTCAGGGAGGGTTCGGGAGACGAGCTGGCCCGGCGGTTCGCCGACCGTTCCGGGGCCGTCGACGGTGCCGACGGCTTCGAGGGATTCGAGCTCCTGCGGCCCAGTGATGGACGCGACGTCTGGTTGGTGGCCACCCGATGGAGGGACGAAGAGTCCTTTGACGCATGGGTCGCCTCGCCCGCCTTCGCCCATGGTCACCGCGGCCAGGCCGGAACTTCGTCCCCTTCGCAGCAGGGACACGGGGACGGCCCGGGGGAGGCCACAGGCCCACCGCCCGTGAGCACACACAGCGAGCTTTGGTCGTACGAGATCGTCGACCTCCCGTCTCCGCGGTGAGTGCTGCGCCTACGGCGTCCGGCGGACCGGTCCCTCTCCATCGACGCACCCTCGAGTACGAAGCCTTCGACGCAGGGGACTCGCTGCGCATGGTCGGACGTCTTCAGGACACCCGGCCGTGGGCCCGGGACGGACAGGCCGTCACCCTCGTGCACGACATCGAGCTCCGGGTCACCGTGCGGATCGCCGACATGACCATCACCGAGTCCGCAGCCGAAATGCACACCTTCCCCCACGCCGAGTGCCCGGGCATCGCCCCCGCCTTCGCCGGACTTGTGGGGCTGAACGTGGCCAGAGGATTCACCCGTGAGGTGCAGAACAGATTCGGGGGGGCGAAGGGATGCACCCACCTCGAACAGCTGGCGCGTTCCCTGGGCCCCGCCGTCGTGCAGGCCGTCACGTCGGGGCGAGCGCTGTCGGTCAGCAGGGGCGAATCCGCCGACCTATTGACCGGGGGGAGCAGCCCCTGGACCCGGAACACCTGCCACATCTGGGCCGAGGACGGGATTGCCGACCAGAAGCTCGCCGCCGGCTGGCGTCCCGGTGCCGGGCCGTACCCCGCTCCCCGACTCGAGCACTTCAAGGCATCACCCCCGGAGCGATGAGCAGCCGTCGTTCCGAGTCACCCCGGGCCGGCGCCGCTCGTCGATCCTCTGCATGGGCGGTTGCACTGCTGGTGCTGTGTGCGGCCGGTGCGTGCTCGAACTCGGGCACCGCGGTCAAGTCGCCGTTCTCCACATCGCCGCCGGTGCTCGAGCACGGACCCGTCGAAGAGGTGAAAGTGATCGGCATCAACGGGCTCGGCCCCGTACTGGTGGACGGCCAGGGGATCACCCTGTACATGTTCGAGACGGACCGGCAGGGCTCACCGTCCCGCTGCTACGGCATCTGCGCCGTGCAATGGCCACCGCTGACCCTGCCGCCAGGCGTGTCCGCACCCATCGCAGGCCCGGGCATCGAGGCCTCGTTGCTGGGCACGGCTCCCCGGACCGACGGGACGACCCAGGTCACCTACAACGGGTGGCCGCTCTACCTGTGGCCCCCCGACCGGTCCCCGGGAAAGGCCACCGGCCAGGCGCTCACCAATGCCGGTGGTCTCTGGTACGTGCTCGACCCGGCCGGCTCACCGGTCAAGACTCCGAGCCCATGACCGGCGCGGAGAATGGCAGGATGGAGCGCATGGCCGATCGGAGCGTCAATTCGCGTTGGTCGATCAATTCGACCAACTCCATCCTTTCGGTCGACTCGGAGGGGTCGATCCTGTCGATCGGATCGGTGGGATCGTTCCTCTCGGTGGGATCGATCGCGTCGGCAGCATCCCTGGGTTCGATCGGCAGCTTCCTCGGGGTCGCCTCGATCCTCTCCTGTGGGTCCGTCCTGTCGGTGCTGTCCTTCCGCTCGCGTCGCGGCGTCCTCAGGGCCCGCAGGAGGAACTGACGGGTTCAGTCGGTCGGACCACCCAACCAGCCGCGCTTGCGGAAGAGGTAGAGCAGCCCCAACGCGGCCACGAGCTCGAGGCCGATGGCGAAGATGTAGAACGGCGCCCGACCGGTGATGTGTACGACCAGGTACGAGAAGTTCTGCCCGAAGAAGCCGGTGAGGAAGCTCAACGGGAGGAACACGGAGGCGATGATCGTCAACTGCTTCATCACCACGTTCAACCGGTTGGACACTGTCGACAGATGGGTGTCCATCACACCGCTCAGGAGGTCGCGGTAGCCGTCGACCAGGTCGCTGATCCGGATCAGGTGGTCGTAGATGTCCCTCATGTAGCGCTGGCCCTCGTCGGTCACCCCGGGCAGGACGATCACCCCTGAGGTGACCCCAGCGAACATGTCCCGCTGCGGTGTGATTGCCTTGCGCACGGTGATCAGTGAACGCTTCATGGCGAAGAGCGTGCCCAGCTGTTCCTCGGTCGGCCTGACCAGGATCGCATCCTCCAACTCGTCGATCTGGTTGTCGAACTGGTCCAGCATCGGGAAGAAGCTGTCGACCAGCTGGTCGATCACCAGGTAGATCAGCGCGATCTGGGGCGATTCCGCCTCGGAGGGCTTACGATGGGCGATGCGGGCACGCACCGAGTCCATGGCTGCACAGGGGCGGTGGTGGACAGTGATCACGAAGTGGTCGGCGAAGATGAAGTGCACCTCTTCGGTCGCCGTTCCATCCGACGACGCGCCGTGCACGACCATGTAGGTGAAGTTCTCGTAGTCCTCGATCTTCGGGCGCTGCCCGAAGTTCTGGGCATCGTCGACCGCCAGATGGTGCACGTGGAAGACGTTCAGCAGGAGGTCATGGGCCTGGGCGTCGACCCCGTCGAGATCGAGCCAGAGGAACTGATGGGCATCGATGAGCTGTCCGATGGCCTCGGCGGTGGCCTCGGAAGTGGTTCCGTTGGCGGTGATGATTCCGTGCATGACGCGAGTCTGACGCCGTCGAGGTGCCGCGGTGCGGATGGGACCCGGGCGGGAGGCGGCGCCGGGCAGATGGACCGGGCGTTCAGCCGATCCGCACCAGTGACTCCTTGAAGTGACGGCCATTGGCGACGTACCCGGCTGCCCCCATCCGGATGGCGGCCAGACTCGACTTGCCCGGGCGCACGGTGGCCGGCACGCCGACGGCGAGCGCCCCTGCCGGGACCTCCATCCGATTGGGGACGACCGCGTTGGCCCCGACGGTGGCGCCAGTGCCGATGATCGCATGATGGAGGACGACCGATCCTGAGCCGACCAGCGACTCGTCCTCGAGCGTGCAGCCCTCGAGGTGGGCCAGATGGCCGATCACGCATCCATCGCCCACCACGGTGGGGAACCCGGGCCCGGCGTGGATGACCGTCCCGTCCTGCACCGATGTGCGGGCGCCGACGACGATGGCGCCGTGGTCGCCGCGGAGGACGGCGCACGGCCAGACGGTCGACTCGGCTCCGATGGTGACGTCGCCGAGGACCACCGCGTCGGGGTGGACGAACGCCAAAGGGTCGATGCGGGGGGTCAGGTCACCGAGTCGGTAGATGGGCATGGAGTGACCCTACGGCAGGAGTCCGCCGGGCGGAACACGGGCGCGGGACTCGGGGGGACTTAGGATTGCCGCACCAAGGGACGCACTGCGAGGAGATCGACCATGGGCGATGACGGAGCACCGGACCATCCCGTGTTCGACGCCGACAACCACTACTACGAGGCAGTGGATGCCTTCACCCGCCACCTCGATCCGGCGTTGGGTGCACGTGTCATCCAGTGGTGCGAAGTCGACGGCCGGCGATACCACGTCATCGGTGGCAAGGTCAGCCATGCCGTGACCAATCCGACCTTCGACCCGGTGGCGTTCCCCGGCGCCATGCACGACTACTTCCGCGGCAACCCCGACCGTCGGAACCCGCTCGAGTTCCTGGCCGGGCGGGAGCCCATCCGCGCTGCCTACCGCGAACCGGAGGCCCGGACAGCCACCCTCGACGAGCAGGGACTTGCCGGATGCCTGCTGTTCCCCACTCTGGGGATGATCTATGAGGAGCCGCTCGCTCACGACCCCGAGGCCGTCTGCCACCTCTTTCGGGCATTCAATCGGTGGCTCGTCGAGGACTGGACCCTCGACTATGGCGACCGTATCTGTGCCGCGCCCTACATCACCCTGGCCGATCCGAACTGGGCCGCCCAAGAGTTGGCCTGGGCTCTCGACAACGGGGCGCGCACCGTGGTCATGCGCCCGGCCGCCCCCACCACCACCCAGGGCCGACGGAGCCCGTTCGACCCGCTGTTCGACCCGTTCTGGACCCTGGCCAACGACGCCGGCATCGCCGTGGTGGTGCACGCCGCCGACAGTGGCGTCTCCTCGAACGGTTATGCCGTCGACGGGTTCGCTGCCACCTTCTCGGGAGGGTGGAAGCCATCGATCAAGACCTTCGCCATCGAACAGGCCATCCGTGACTACCTGATCACCCTGATATTCGACAACCATTTCGAGCGGTTCCCCAACCTACGGATCGCCTCAGTGGAGAACGGTGCCCAGTATCTCCCGGACCTCATCAGGAAGCTCCGGTCGACGGCCGACAAGATGCCGGGCTACTGGAAGGAAGACCCGGTGGAGACGCTTCGGCGTCACGTATGGATCAACCCCTTCTGGGAGGACGACGTCTACGAGGTCGCCGAGTGCGTGGGTCCCACCCGGGTGATCTTCGGCTCCGACTGGCCCCATATCGAGGCGCTCCCCGAGCCCATGGCCTACGTGAAGGAACTGAAGGACTTCGATGCCGCCGACCAGCGCCTGATCCTCAACGACAACGTACGGGAGCTGATCACCCTCAGGCCCACCTGAACGGTCCGTCCGACCGACCCGGGCCGCCAGCACGTCCCGGACCCGGTGTCAGTGCCCGTGACCTCGGCCTCTCGAGCGTCGGGCCCCCTTGCCGTGGTGGGTCTCGTGATGGTGGGCGTTGCGCTCGTCCTCCTCGCGGTGCCGGGCACGTCGACTGCGGCCGACGAAACCGCCGGCCACGATCACTACAAGCACGATGGCCATCACCAGCCAGATCAGCATTGCTGCTCCCGTCCATCGGTCTGCCTGCATGCGGCAGGCGAGCCCGCCGCCGAGCCCGCGGGTGGGCTCGCCTGTCCCTCGTTGGTCGGGCTGCCGGCAATTGAACCCGGGACCTCTTGACCCCCCAGGAATCTGCCACCAAGCGCTGTGCAAGGGTGCGGTTCGAGCAGGCAGGGACTGAGCGAACTGGGCGAACCTATACGCGGCTCAAGTGGACTGCGCCGGCCGGACCGTTTCCCAGCCCGAACCCTCATCGCATCTCGGACAGAACGGCGTCGTGTCTTCAATCAACACGTCCTCGACCGGAAAATCCTCACCGCATGACCCGCAGTACCAAAAGACCGTCTCCGGGGTCACCACGGGAATCGGCTTGGTGTGGCGGCGCTGGGCCTCGGCGAGGAACTCGGTCTTCATGTCCCCTTGAATGTCACCGTAGGGGACCTTCACGTCCACCGACTCTAGCCACGAACGGCCAGCCGGTTTCGATCAGCGTTTCCACTTCCGCTCGCAGATCGGAGAGGACCTCGCGAATCTCGTCAAGCCGATCGCCCACACCGCTGACCTCCATCTGGTCACGAATCAGCTCGAAGGGCAGCGGCTCAGACGGTTCCGGTAGGCTCTCAAAGCTCGCGCGTAGGTTGGCGAGCGCCTCCGTCAGGATTCCCAGCGCCTCGCTCGCTGCCTCTTCGCTACGCGCGTACGCATCGGCAATGAAGGGTTCGCTGGTCATCGCCTTCACGGTACTTTGTCGAGCCGTTCAGCTACGTGATCCCCGCTACCGAGATCGTCCGTCGCTGCGAGCGCCGGATCGGCAAATCGGTTCGGTGGGAGCTCGCCACAACGCTGCCACACCGCGCAGGATCGCCCCTGTGCCTCGCAACTGGGCGGCGTGGGGGTCAGAAGAAAGGTGCCGGGTCGTCCCGGCCGATCTGAGGCGCGGCCACCGCTGGCGCAGCGGCGACGGCGGCCTACGCCACGTAGATGGCCGTGATGTCCGGGCCTTGGTGGCCGAGTACTCCTGAGCCAACCGGATGTCGTGCGTCACGGCAGAGATGCCGATCCCGAACCAGTGGCGCAGCTGGTGGGCGCTTCTTGTTGGATCACTGATGTCAGGAATCCATGGGTCGGGGGTCTTCGGTCGACCTGGGCCGGTCTACTTCCGTGGATTCGACGGCGGCTCCCCCACGAGCGATCTCCCACTGAAGGCTGCGGCGGACTTGCGGGGTCAGAGGGGACGTTTGGCTCTTGCAAGTACGCGACCATCAGTTCAGGCTGGCGGTATACGAGGGGCCGAGGGAGTGAGCACCGTGCGTGCACAAGTTGGAGATCGGATAACAGTTTGGGGGCATCTGGCGGCCTTGCCAGACCGTGAATGCGAAGTGGTGGAGGTTCGTAAGCCGAATGGAGAGCCGCCCTACCTCGTCCGGTGGGCAGGCAGTGACCGTCAGAGCGTCTTCTTCCCTGGGCCAGACGCCGGCATCGGTACCGAGAAGCGCCAGGGCAGCGAGCGAATGGTTCCGTTCGCCTGGCCCGATCGTTACTGGTGGGGGTATTGCTGAGGCAGGGCGAGTCAGGCATCACCCGGGCAGGGCGCTCTTGCACCAGTTCGTCAGGTAGTTGAGAAGCTGCGGTGGAGACCAGAAGGTCGGGAAACCGTTGGTCTGGACGTAGAAGGTGGAATCCGTTCCGGCAGTCCCCAAGAACTTCGGCTGGGAGGCGGCGCAGTCAGTGCCAGCAGGGGAGCTGTCCCTCGCACGAGGATGGCGCGGGACAGCGGCTCCGGCAAGGAATCCAGAGGCGCCTGCAGAAGCCTGAACTGCATCTACCTTCGTCGGGCTGCCGGGATTTGAACCCGGGACCTCTTGACCCCCAGTCAAGCGCGCTAACCAAGCTGCGCCACAGCCCGTTCCTGTTCAGAGCCACATTCTGCCCTGTCTACTGCGATCCGATTTGGTCAGTAAGTTCAAATAGTAAGTTCACGACCTTGCTGCCCCAATCGGGGGGGAGTCGAAGCATACCGCACCGCATTCCCAACGCCCTGGACTCGCTGAACCGAGAACGCCGACAACCGGTAGCCCCGAAGACTTGTTGGCTACGGGACCCCTGGCCGCGTTCGCGGATACCTCGTTACGTCATATTCCCCAGTTCAACGCGAAGAGCCGGACTACAAGGCGTGGACCTGAAGTGCGTCGGAGGGGAGGCTTGAACTACGACGGCAACGGTGCCGGACGGTAGTGAAGAATCCGAATCGCCTGGTCAGTTCCGGTCCTGGCACTCCCCCGCTGCCAATCCATGATGGCAAGTCCGGACAAATCCGGGGAGTCCGGTGGAACGGTGGTGGAACGGGAACCTACCTGCCAGAGGCATCTGGTCTGCATGGAGTTCTCGCCACGACAGCTGCGATCGTGATGCTTGTGCGTTTCAGCTAACGAGGGACCCCGTTTCACTCCTATCGAGACCGCTGCCGAACCAATCAGGTGAATTGGGCTCTACTCAGATTCCAACGATCCGGCCCAGTAACGCCTGGATCCGAGTCGCAGTCTGTCCGGCCACTTCCGGCGACAGGTCTCGGGTGATAACCGCCAATGCAGCACCACCTCGCCCAAGTTCGCGTTGAAGGAACTCCCGAATCTGAGCAACGTCGGAGCCTGTGAAATCTGTAGCGATGACATTATCTGCGTTCGCTACCTCAAGGCACCGCCATAGGTCGGTAGCATCTCGATCCTCGTTCCTGACCCTGCGGGCACCGGCCTTCAAGAGAATCATGCTCTTCGGATCAGGAAGCAGCACCCTGGCGTTGAGGTGCTCTCCGTTGATCAGAATGAACTCTGCGTCGACTACACACGGTTCGGCCAGAAACGCCTCAGCAAGCCCGGGGACCTCAGTGGTATTCATTCCGCCGACCTGTCTCGAGGATCGGGCACGTGACGTGTACGCAGGAATGAGAAGGTCTACGGTCGCTGTCCGCTCATCGTCGATCTGGCGTTCCCAACGATTCCCCTCTGTCTTGACGTACCCCCGACGCTCGATCTCCCGGACCAACTTTCCTTCGGTGAGAACCCGAGGAGGCACGCCATAGTCGGCATCGCCCGTGCTGCGAATCGGGATGTCTGCCCCCGTACGAAGAACATGGAGCATCACGGCGATACCACCCACAACTCGATAGTCAGATTCGAGCCCTGTATCGCTCATGGCCTCGCAAACATCCGTGATGGCGATCAATCCACCATCGGTGGCCAGCGATTCACTTGGGAACAGAATCCGGCGAGGCGGGTCCTTCCTCTCTTCCGCGATGGTTGAATCGCGTACAGGAAGGGGCCTGTCTCGGAATCCCCCCGGATGGCTCTCGTTCTGGTGCTTCTCTTCCTTGAAGTCAGTCATGACGGGCGTCCTGTCGCTTCACTAGCGCAGTGTCCTGTCGATGAGCCGTTCTGCTGCTTCGATCCGGTCTTCACCGCCAAGGTCGTAGAGATCCCACACTTGCTGGACCGGATGAATAATTGGGATGTCTGGCCGACTGGTCGTCCAAGGGGCGAGCAGCGAATCGTCCGAGACGTGGCGGATGAGAAGCGTGGCCTCGCCCCGGGCTATCGCTGGTACGAACAGGCTGGGCTCGAGGTCGACTGATGCCTCGGCGTAAACGACTGTGAGCGTCGGTGTTCGCCACGGAGCGATGAGGTCAGGCGCCAGGTCGGCGCTTACTGCCACCCGGACATCTTGTCGGTTAGCAGCTTCGATCACCTGGCGAACCTGCTCATACGCCGGGTCGAGGGCATAGAAGAGCGACTCCGACACCGCATTGGGACGGTGGTACCGCACATAGAGATCAACCAACCGACGGTGCTGTTCCGGGTCATCGAGGTGCTCGATGTCGATGTCGTGGTTAGCGAGGAGCCGGAGGATCTGGGAGATCCGGGGCTGGCTCACCTGGAGGTCTCGTGCCAGGGCAACTTGGTTGATGGGCTCGGCATGTACCGCCAGACGGCGCACGAGTTGCGACGTGGCTGGACCCCATCGCCGCACCCTGGGCTGCGTCTCCGTCACTGTCATGCTCGTAGTATAAGTGTTCTACCCATAACTTGCAAGAACACTTATACCCATCCCTGGATTCAACAACTTCACGGACATGGTCGGTTGAGGATCCTGCGGGTCATGCTGAGTTCACGTCCGACATATGCCAAATCGTTGACAATGCTGCGCGGATTCGGACGATACAGCAATCATTGGATCCGGATGACCTTCCAGCGTCTTCAGGGGCTCAACGATCACCAGAAGCGGATCGCTGACCGGCTCGGGCTGACGAAGGGCACGGTTAGCCGACAGATTGACGCCGCGGTGGCTGCCGGCCTCATGACCGTCAAGGTCGCCCCACACACCCGCCGCGAAAATGCCGTCGCCCTCACGCGAGCCGGCACTAGTCTGGTCCGAAGGGGCGACGCGCTCATGCGGGACTCTCGTACAGCGATGCTGGGCGCCGTTACCTCAACACGACTCCACGCCGTAGTGGGTGCCCTAGGCTCGCTGCTGCAGGCACTCGAGCAAGATGAATGACTGTCTGGGAATCAGGGAGCAGGTCATCCAACTGGTGCCGTTTGCGCACTGTCGAGATCAGCCGGGTAAATGTCACGCTTCTTGTGAGCTCCGGGGATCGATTCTGACTTCAGTGAGCGGCCAAGATGGCCCAGTAAGACCTGTCGCCCGCTCGACGTCGGAACAGTTCTCGAGTTGGCGCCCGGGGTTCCAGATGTGATTTGCCTGTTTGTCGCCGCCATGGCGAGCATCGTGGCCGGCGCTCACAGCTAGTCGGGCTGACTGACTGACGGGCTCGTGAAGCGCCTTCGCTGTTCTGCGGCCGACATTGCGGCCTCTTGCAGCGGCGCCCTCGCCCGATTCCCAGCCCGCGGACTATCTCTGTAAGCGGAACGACGTACGGCGACACAGAGAGGTCCAGCAGACAACGATGACCGTCACCCGAAGCGGATCGGCTTGCGAGAGTCCTATTTGATCCAGTTGCCGGCGACGTGACCGGTGGTTCTGTTCGCGAGATGCAGTGGCCGCACAACCGTGTCAACCAGGCAGTTGGAGTCAATCAGCCGAATCTTCAGTGGTCATCGCCAATCCGGAGGCTGAGTTGCTCCCCGAGCTCCGTGAGGCCGAGACTTCTGGCCATGGACTTTGAGGCTTCGGGTCGTGCACGCCACTGGGGAAGCAAATCCTGCTCGAGCGCGTCCGAGATCGCCCTGTTGGCTACGGCACGACCTGCCCCTTCGCGTCGATGGTCGGGGTGCGCCAAAACGCATAAGTGGGCGATATTTTGAGGCCAGTGAGAGAATCCGCAGGCAGCGGTTATGGATCCATTATCCGTCTTGGTCACAAAGACGGCGGACGTCACCCCAAGAAGTCCACTTTCCTTTGCCTCATCGGGCGTAGAGGCGGCGAGCAAGTTATCGACGTCTCCGGGGACCGCCGGATAGACGTGATGTTCAGGTGCTGGCGGAAGGGTGTCGACGGCGAAGAAGAGCATTGCCGGTCCTAACACTTCGGCAACGCCCCGAAGGCGAGTGGTTACGTCCATCAACGCAGCAGGAACATCCGCTAGCGCTGACCGAACGGCACCAACAAGATCGTCATGAGGGACGACGACGGTCACTGTGTCCTCCAATCGGAGTATCCCGACCCACCCGGCGGGGCACAGAGCAGATCGTGCGCGGACAATCACCTGAAATCGCTCCAGCCGGTCCACCTTGGCAAGCCCCGCCCATGCAATCAGAACACGTGACCTGCGGTCATCAGCTGAATCGAGCATCCAGGCATAGTGCCACGCGCAAGGAACTAAGCCAGCACCTCGACGTCCCATATGCCGAACGGGCAGCGGACAGGTCGGAAGCCTTTTCGGGCGCGGCACTCGGTGCCCTCATGCGGATCCCCTGCGGGCACCCGGGCAATGCCCTGAAAGATGAGCTGGGCAGTGCCGCAAGCCGTTCGGCTTGCGGGACGGGCTGTTGACTCCTGTCGGTCGATCACGGAAAACCGCAGGAACCGTCTTTCGGTGCGCTCAGGACCTGGGATTGATCACAGGCCCCCAGCCACTGGCGAGATGGACTCTGCCGTTCACTACCGAGGGGAACTTGCGCGTCCGCTCATTATGAATGATCATTCATTTTATGAAGGACGACCACGAGAGCAGCACGGCTGCGTACATGGCGCTATTTCGGGCAGTCGAGTCAGCCCGACCCGAAGAGGGACGGCTGTTCAGCGACCCTCTTGCTGCATCGCTCCTGCCTACGTCACTCCGGCTCGTGGCGGAGATCGCCCAAGTTCCCGCGATCGGCCGGGTGGTGCCTGCAATTCTCGACGTGGGCTGGCCGCGCACCCGTAGTTCGGGGGTGGTCCGCACTCGGCTGATCGACGCAATGGTCGAGGAGGCCATCATGGATGGGGCGGCGCAGTTTGTGCTTCTCGGGGCCGGCTTCGATAGTCGTGCCTATCGGTTGGAGTCGGCACGACGGGTCAAGGTGTTCGAGGTGGACCACCCCTCCACCCAGCGCGCCAAGCTCGGGCGTCTCGAGGCATCAGGAGAATCGTTCGATCACGTTCGCTTCGTCGGCGTCAACTTCGAGGTCGATGACGTCGCCCGTCGGCTTGAGGACGCAGGCTTCGATAAGCGAGTCCGATCGATGGTCGTGTGGGAGGGCGTGGTCTCCTACCTGAGTCCGCAGGCCGTGGACGACAACTTCGCGCTCCTCGCTGGGATCTGCTCCCCTGGCAGCCGACTGGTCTTCACCTACGTCGACGGACGGGCACTCGACGGTTCGGTGCACTTCAAGGAGGCGACGCGCTGGAAAGGCTGGGTACGGCTCAATGGGGAGCCGTTCGTCTTCGGCTTCCGCCCCGATGACCTGGAGGCCTACCTCTCCGAACGCGGGTTCCACCTCGATTCCGACTGCACGACGGCCGAGGCGGCGCGTCGGTTCAATGCGGAACTCGGACGCGCCGAACTCGGCTCCGAGCTCTACCGAGTAGCCGAAGCGACGAAGGTGGGTCCATGCCCCGAGTGACCGACGCATACCGGGAATCGAAGAGGCGTCAGATCCTCGACGCTTCGATCGAATGCTTTGCTCGCGAAGGGTTTCACCGCACGTCGATGGCGCAGATCATCGCCGAAGCCGGAGTCAGTGCCGGCACGATCTATTTGTACTTCGATTCCAAGGAGCAGATTGTCGAAGCTATCGCCGAGGAGCGCCACGCGCTCGAATCGGTTCTTGCAGCCACTGCGCTCGCCAATCCCGACACCCGTCAAGCGCTCCACGACCTGGCCGACGGCTACCTAAACTGGCTCTCCGACCCAATCGAGCAGAAGCGGCGTCGGGTTACCGTTCAAGTTTGGGCCGAGGCCCTGCGAAGTGACCGCGTGGCGTCCATCGTGCGCGACGGAGTCGCCCAGCGTCAACAGATCGCTGACTTCATACGCGAACGTCAACAGCAGGGGCATCTTGTCGCCGGTCTCGATCCTGATGCGGTCTCCCGGGTGATGCTTTCCCTCGTTCTCGGGTTCGTCCTTCAACAGGCATGGGATGCCGCCATCGACGTCGACGGCTACCGCTCGGTTCTCAACGAGATCATCGATCGCCTCCTGCTCGCAGAGCCGACTCGGGGGCGAGTGGACCATGGTCGGCCGCCGAAGCGTTAGAACTGGGTGATCGGTGCGTCGCTCCCTGGTCCGAGCGGCCAGCCGGCCCGGGTGCATAATCGGCGATCTGGCCTACACGCGCCCTAATCGATAATGGACGTCGCTCCGAGGTAGGTGTCGGTTCCCCAGGATGCGCCGACCGCCGTCGGAAAGGACTCGACCCGCACTTCTGCGCCGGTGTACGGGGCATCGACCATCTGCCCGTTGCTGACGTAGATGCCAACGAGGGTAACGTCGGTGCTGGATCCCCTGCGGGCACCCGGACGCTGATCTGAAGGATGGGTTTGGCGGCTCTGTGCCACAAGCCGTTCCTCGAGCGGTCACGAGGCTTCGATGCTCACCATGGTTGAATGCGCCCCCTCCGGCACCTCGGAGGCATGTCCCAAGTGAGTGTGACCGCGCCAGAGTGGGGCGCGGCACCGATAGGCAACTTCGCGCCCCTACGGCGCAACACCCGGTGTATCGGCGGTTTGCCAGCAACGTCGACGTGAAAGCTTACTTCGACTCGACTTTCGCGATCGGGTCGTCGCTACCCTCGAGGACTGCGATGGCGTCGGCCCAAGCGGCGTCGCCGGGGTAGAGTTGCGTTCGAAGGTACGCCCATACGAGGGCCCGCAGAGCCGCGACGCGCTCGGGGTTCTCGTCGGACGTCTCAGCAGCGTCATAACCGGAGATGCCGCCGAACATGTGCTCTGCGCCGAAGAACGTCAACAACTTCTTGGGAGCAGGGGCCTCGGTGTAGGCGTCCCAGCGGTAGCTGAGCCGGTCGGAGAACATGGGGTTGAGGTCCTTGTCCCCTGCGATGACCAACGCCTGACTCGTCATGTTGGAGAAGTCGATGAACTTCAGACTGGGATAGCCGGCGGCGGCCTTGTCAGACAAATGCTCGTCTCCGATTCCGGGCGCAGCGATCACCACCCCCGCCTTGATTCGGGGGTCGGATAGGTCCTTCTCACGGGGGTCGTCGGGATCGAGAACCCGCATGCCGAGCAGGAGGGTGACAGTCTCGGCGCCGAGTGAGTGTCCGACGGCGGCGATCCGATCGTGGTCCATGCGTCCTGCGAGGCCAGGAACGGCCGACTCGAGCTCGTCGAGGTGATCGAGGATGTAGTGCATGTCCGTCGCCCGGTCGCGCCAGAAGAGAGGCGCGTCGGGAAGGTCCATATCCCGCAGTCCCAAGGCGGTCGAGTCAAGGTGCGTGGGCTGGATGACCACGAAGCCGTGGGCGGCCCAGAAGTCGACGAGCGGGCCGTATCCCTTGAGCGATGAGAGAAAGTTGGCCATGCCGTGGCCGTGGGACAACAGGATGACCGGCAGATCCCTCCCCGACTCGGGCATCGAGACCTTGATCTCGAGCGGCACGGGTCGGTCCGGTACGTCAAAGACCACCGGACAGTAGGTGACGACCGCGCTCGTCTCGCTTACTGGAATGTGTGCCGCGTCAGTGAATGAAGTGCTCATGTGTGGTCTCCTTTTGGAGTCTCAGTTGGACTGATGATCAGCATACCTGATTATCAGCGACATTGCTATACTGAAACCATGACCGAGAACATTGCCGGGCCTCCGGTTGCGCTCATGGAACGGCTGTCGTTCCTCCTCAAAAGCACGTTTGCGCTGCTCGAGGGCACTATCGAGCCGGAGCTGGCCCGACTCGGCATCAACGGCCGGGAGTTCGGTTTGCTGACGCTCATCGAGGCGGAGGGGCCAGCCTCCCAACAACGGCTCGCCAGCCGCATCGGCGTCGACCGCACGACGATGGTCGGGCTCATCGACGCTCTCGAAGAGAAAAAGCTGGTTGAACGCCACAGGGATCCAGGCAATCGGCGCGCTTACCTACTCGAGGTCACGGCGGCGGGCCGCAAAAAGCTTCGAGATGCCCTCAAGGCGGTAGAGCGAGCCGAGCAGGAAGCTCTTGCGCCCCTCTCGGTTGCAGACTCAGCCACCCTGACCCGAACACTGCAACGACTCGTAGAAGCTCGACTACACAGGACGTGATGGCCCATTCGGCCAATGGCGACTGGCACTACGACGACGCGTCTTGGCGTACCTGTGCCGTCCCCGCAAGAGGATCCGCTTGCGGTGATGGCAAACCCAAGATCAAGCCGCCTGAGGTTGCGCCGGAGCGGGTTCCGCATGTGGGACTCAGGAGAGTCGATGGCGGACCCACCAGGCGCAGGTGCCGGCCAAGGCCAGTGCCACGCCGAGATAGAGCGCCAGCTCAGCCCACTGGAGTGGCCAGTAGTGCCCAGGGGGTTGGTACGAGACAAGCTCGTGGTACGTGGCGCCGACCTTCGAAACGCAGGCCTGAAGCACCTGGTTAGCTCCGGCAGGTGCGGGACCTATGGCGGCGACGTGGCCTCCCTGGATCTGTGGCGCACCTGGGCCGGGACCACCGAGGACCGTCGCGAGCTGTGGACAGAGATCGTTGACCACGCTGGCGGTGAGCGAGTGTCCGGCCTTGTCGACGATATCGGTCGACAGGATCCAAGCGTTCGGGAGGCTCGGCGTTCCCGGGAACAGAGACGCCTGCGCCCCGTTGGAGCCGCCGTAGCCGGAGATGGTCGTACCCAGCGCGAGCGAGTAGGAGTGTCGTACTGGGGTAATGAGGTGGGGCTGCACATAAAAGAAGTCGAGCAGCCGGATGGTCACGAGGGCCACCAGAGTGGCGGCTATTGCGGGCACTGTTCGGCGGATGAAAACGCCGGCGGTGGCACCGAGGGCAAAAGCGAAGGCGGCGTAGCCGACGGCAACGATGTTGCGTTGGTCAAACGTGGTGAAGACGGTCATGTTCACCCGGTCAATCGGGCTGAACCACCATGTCACCATCAGGCTGAAGAGCCCGGCAACGACCAGGCTGGCGACGCCGACGACGCCCAGCTTCACGGCCAGCCAGCGGGTGCGGGTGACGCTCTGAGTCCATGCCAGGCGGTAGGTGCCGGTCTCTAGTTCCCGGGCGACCAGGGGTGCTCCCCAGAGGATCCCGATGATGCCCGGTAAGACCACGGCGAGCACATTGAGCCCGACTTGTAGAGCATGGTCGTTCTGCAGGAACGATGAGGTGGCGGTCGAGCAGTCGTCGCGCGCGACGCAGTTGGAGACATTCGCGTCGTAAAGGTGCACGAGGTGAGGACCAGTGATGGCCAGGACCACGGCGACGACCAAGAGACCGCCGGTGGCTACCACGGTTTGGGCGCGGAACTGCATCCACGTCGACCGGATCATCGCAGGACCTTCAATCCGGAGCGGCGGGGTGGTTGGGTGTCGCGAGCCCGGCCCATGTAGGCAAGCACCAGGTCCTCCAAGGTGACCGGCTTGACTGTCCACGTCGGATCGAGAATCGCGTCGTCGGTGCGCACCAGGAGCGTGGTCTGCCGCTCAGTGTGGCTCTCTTCGATGACTTCTTGAGTTGCCGGAAGGCTGCCGGGATCCCGCCGGGGTCCCGAGAGACGGTGGTGGGATGCCAACAGACCGCCGATTTCGCCGGACAGCTGGACGCGGGAAGCGACGAGCACGATCAGGTAGTCACAGGTCCGCTCCAGGTCGGCGACCAGGTGGGAGGACAGCACGACACTCACCCCCTGTTCGGCGACGACCTCCATCAACGTCTGGAGAAACTCGCGTCGGGCGAGCGGGTCCAGACTGGCCACGGGCTCGTCCAGGAGCAGTAGCTCGGGCCGCTTGGCGATAGCCAGGGTGAGCGCGAGCTGAGCCCGTTGACCGCCGGAGAGCGATCCGGCCCGTTGGCTGGGGTCGAGGCCCAGCTCCTCGATGCGATGGTGGGCCACCTGGTCATCCCAACTCGGATTGAGATAGGCACCCAGACGGAGATGCTTGTCCACAGTGAGCCCGGCGTAGGTGGGTGCATCCTGGGCGACGAACCCGACCCGTCCGAGTTGCGCCGGTCCATCGGCAGGACGACCACCGAGCACCTCGATCGAACCGGAGGTAGGAGCGAGGAGACCGACGCCCAGATGCAGCAGGGTGGTTTTGCCTGCACCGTTCGGTCCGACCAGCCCGACCACCTTCCCTTCGGGGATGGACAGGGTGCAGTCGGACAGGGCCCAGCGTCGTCCGTACCGCTTGCCGAGGCTGGAAGCCTCCAGTACCGCGGTCATGCCACACCTTCCGCGAAGCAGTTGCGGAACGCAGTGCGGTAGATGGCCTCGATGTCGTCGGGACCGAGCCCTGCCGAGCGGGCCGAGCCCAACCATTTGGCCATGGAGGCGAGGAACCTGGCCTGAGCGACGGGATTGGTACGGGGGAGTGTTCCAACGATGAAGGTCCCCTGACCGGGTCGAGCCCGTGCGAGGCCTTCACGTTCCAGGTCCCGGTAGGCCTTGAGCACCGTGTTGGGATTGATCGCCAGCTTTCCAACGACCTGCTGGGCCGTCGGGAGCTGATCACCAGGCTCGAGGAGACCCAGTTGCAGCGCTTGGTGGACCTGTTGGACCAGTTGTAGATAGGTGGCGACACCCGACGTGCTGTCTAGCTGAAATTCGATCACGACTCCTCATTCCACTAACCCCTTAGTGGAAAGGTATCTCTGACGGAACCCGAGTGCAAGCCACCGCCGATTTGAGGGAAGACCCCAGGTACGACGTTGTCGCTGTCGAATCGGTACCAGCGATTCGCAACCAGTGTCCGCAGGTCCAACGTCCCACAGGTCACTTCGATCCGTTCCGGGCTGAACTGAATGGTCTCCCTAGGAG
>PLHF01000137.1 GCA_003138855.1 Acidimicrobiaceae bacterium
TCGGTCGGAACCAACTCGGAGGTAGGACTCTCCATTTGCGTGAGCAGATGATTGCGACATGGATAGATGCAGTCATGTGCCCTCCTTTCGGTGGCGACGATTCCAGCCCCCGGGCTCTACGCCCGTAATGCCTGTTCAGTGCCGATGGTGGTTGGAAACGATCCCCGAACGCAGGCTCGTTGCCGATCGCTGCGGGATCGACCCCCTCCGATCGGCCGGACCCCGATAGCTGACGCACATCAGGCTGATCAGCTCACCGGAACCCGGCCAACAAGAATAACGATGGTGAGGGCCCGGGCCACCGCTCACGTGATCATCCTCGGCGTGGCTACCACGCTTGCGAAGGTGATGGCCAGCAAGGCCGCACCAGACAGAACCGCCAGACCCAGCCGACGCCCCGATTGGTTGAACCGATCGAGACAGGCAATTCGAACCTCACCGCTGATTTCGTCACTACGACCGGTCACCACTTGATCATCGACCGGTTCAAGCCTCACTTTGATCTCCAGCAAAGGAATCTCCTTCCAGACTCCTGACCGTGGGCTTTGCTCGATGGCAAGACCGACATCGGGAGGGTCCTGCCGAGCCACCGTGAACCTTGTCATACGACCGTGAACAACGATTTGTCTCAAGAACGATTGCCAAGAGGTCGAACACTTCACCATGAGCATTTTCGGCACCGAGGTCGACGGCCGGCCCCGGCAACTATTGGAGGAGCTTCGGATCGTCCCCTCCGGGGATTCGCCCCACCCCGCCGGCAGGGATGGTGAGAACAACGAGGAACCGCACTCCCTGGTGGCCGGATTGCCGTCACCCAGCACGACCGGCCCGGTGGATTCACTGGACGCAGCCAATTCCGCGAACACGCTCCTCGAGATCGAGGACGGCGAAACGACCCTCTTCGAAGCTGCCATCAGCGCCTTTCACGCCGGCGAGTTTCAGCGGGCGGAGTCACTCTTCCTCGAAGAGGCCGAGCGCACCCTCGATGTCGCCCCTCAGCGGGCGGCGATCGCCTTTCGGCAAGCGGCCCTGGCCGCCCGACAAGCCGGCAACATCGATGGGTCGGACCATTGGATGCGCCTGGCCGGCCGCGAGTACCTCCGGGTGAGCGAAGATGACCGGACCCCGCTGCCGTTCATCCGCGAATCGGCCCTGATGGCGGCCAAATGCTTCCTCAGCGTCGAAAACCTCCACGTCGCATCCAAAGGACTGCGTCGAGCCCAGGCCATCGAAACGGTACTCCGCGCCGATGACGACCTGATGGTCGGTGCTCCCGAGATCCCGTTCCGCCATGGCAACGTCGGCTCCGCCGCAACCGTCCCCCCAGACGGGGCCACGGATACCGTCGTGCCCATTGTCGGGCCCGCCTCACCCATCCCCGGCAAATCCCGAGCCGGGTTCCAGGTCACCGACACATCGCCGGCCGCCGGTCAACCCGGAGCCACCGCTCGTGTCGCCGGCTGGCTCCAGCGCTTCCGTCATCGCCGCCCCAGCCGCAACGTCGCCTGATCCGCACCGTGGGCAACTCCCGCCTGCTGGCACCGGCCGAACCACCGCTCCGAGCGGAAGGCCGCTACGGGTCCGGCACCGTCTCCGATATCGACGTCCTCCTCACCACCGAAGGCACGTACCCCTTTGTGACCGGCGGGGTCAGCACCTGGGCCCACCAGCTGATCACCGGTCTGTCCGAACTACAATTCGTCGTCTACTCGGTGGTGGCCAACACCAACATGGCCGTACGGTACGAGCCGCCCCCCAATCTGGCCCACATCGTCCACGTGCCTCTGTGGGGAACGGAGGACACCGCTGAGTTCAACCCACGACCCGGCTGGATCGCCCGGCGCCTGCGCCGACCAGGGAAGCGCTTCGAGACCGAGTTCCTCCCCGCCTACGCGCAGCTGGTCGTGTCGGTGGCCCTGGGCGAAGGCGGGCCTGATGACCTGGTGGCGGCCTTGTGCGCCCTGTCCGAGTATGCCGAGCGCTTCAGCCTGAAACTTGCGATGCGGGACGGACGGACCTGGCGGCTCTTCCGCGACACCCTGGCAGCCCACCCTCTCTTTCGGAGGCTGACCACCTACGAAGCGATCGACCTGGCCCGCTCCGTCTACCGGTACCTGGCCCCGCTCGACTATCCCCCTGAACTCCCCGGCGTCGTGCACGCATCGGCAGCTGCGTTCTGTGCCATTCCGGCAGTCGTGCTCCGCGAGAGATGGGGTATTCCCTTCTTGCTGTCCGAGCACGGCGTCTACTACCGGGAGCGGCTGTTGGCCCTCGGGCGCAACGACACCAGCAGCCCCTACCGTGCGTTCTTGTCGAACTTCTATGCCGCGATCGTGGCCATGGCCTACTCCAGGGCCGACCTGGTGGCCCCCGTGGCCCGATTCAACGCCTCGTGGGAGATGCGCCTCGGTGTGGATGAAGGCAAGATCCACCCGATGCCCAACGGGGTCGATCCCGACCGCTTCCCCCTCGTTCGGCCGGCCGGCAGTGGCAACGACCCGCTCGTCCTCGTGGCCATGGCCCGCCTCGAGCGGCTGAAGGACATCCACACCCTGCTTCGGGCATTCTCCATCGTGCGCACCCGGATTCCGGGGGTGCGACTGGAGATCTACGGTCCGGAAAGTGATGCCGGCTACGCAAGAAGTTGCTACGCGCTGGCCGAACAGCTGTCACTCGGACCGTCCTGCGCGTTCAAGGGTCCTACCGTCGACGTGGGCAAGGCGCTGAACGAAGGGGACATCGCAGTGCTCTCCAGCATCTCCGAGGGCTTCCCCTTTGCTGCCGTCGAAGCCCTGATGGCCGGCCGGCCGATGGTGGCCACCGAGGTGGGCGGTGTCCCCGAGGTGATCCAGCCCCCCTACGGCCGTTTGGTCGCTCCGGGGCGCCCTACCGATCTGGCCGACGCCATCTGCGACCTGGCCGCCGACCGGAGGAATCTGGCCCGGTTGGGCGAGCTCGGGCGTGAGGCCATGCTCGAGTCCTACACCCTGGATGTGTTCCTCGACGGTTACCGGGCCCTCTATGACGAGGTACGAACTCGTGTCCGTCGACACTGACGCCCCGCCAACCGGCCCCGTTGGCCGTATCGCCCGCGACCTGGACGAGTTGAGGACCGAATCGTCCGTCTACGACGACCTGCACGTCGAGGCCCGCAGAGTCCTGGATCGGAACCCCGAGCCCCGCAACCTCCGCGACGTCGCGGTGGCGCTCGAATCGATGGGGTACACCACCACCGGGGCCAGGGCACTGGGCTTCGACAGCGTCTTCGACCTTGCGGTTGCCGTCTTCGACCTTGCCTACCTGTACTACCTGCCCCGGGCTCACGTCGCTCCCGAGCGCCGGAGCTCCTGGAGACGGTTCGCTGACGACTACCTGGCCGGGTCGTGGTACGGCGTGCCTTGGATCATGGCGATCGTCGTGCTGTTCGTCGGCCGGGTGGCGTTGTGGTCCTCGCTCGACTCCACGCCCCAGGTCGCCGCCATGGTCTCTCTGGCGTTCTTCTTGGCCGCGGTCCTGGCCGGAGCCTGTTCGCAGATGTTGGCTCGCAAGGGGACCTTCTACTTCCTGCAAGAGAACTACCCGTTGGTGCGCTGGACCGTAACCCGCTTCCTCGTCTACAGCGTGGCCATTGCCTTGCTCGCCGTGGCCGTCACCTACACCTTCTACGTGGTGCCGTACTACGGTCTGCACCTCGGTGAGGTCTTTGCCGAGTTCGCCGTCGCCATCTTCGCCTTTCTGCTCAGCGCGGCACCGCTCTACATGCTCCGTCGGTTCTATACCCTGGCCTTGGCCACGGGCCTGGCCCTGGTCGTCACTCTGGCTTCGGCCCGCCTGTTCAGCGGGAACGCGACCGGCATGCGGCACGCCCAACTCCTCGGCTTGGCCGTCGGCTCCGGTGCCATGGTGGTCATCGCAGCCAGCTACCTCGCCGTGCGATCCGACACCGGCAGCGGGGACGCCGACTCGTTGACCATCGTCAAGCCCCCCGAGCTCCGGGTGGTGCTCTGGCAGTCGGCGCCGTACGGCGTCTACGGCTTCGCCTACTTCGTCATGATCCTGGTCGGCCCAGTGGTCGCCGGCCTTGCCTACGGCCACACCCTCGGAGTGAACCAATTCGTCTACCCGTCGACGTTCGAGGGGTCGTTCGATCTCGCCCTTCTCGATTTGGTGATCCTGCTCGGCCTGGTCCATGCCTCCATTGAACGTTTCGGACGGCGCCTCGTCCCCCTGCTCAAGGACCAGACCCTCGACGGTTGGGGCTTGGCTCGCACAGCACTCCGGCGCGAGTGGGCCATCAGCGTCTCGACACTGGCTGTGATCTCCGGGGTGGTGGCGTGGGCACTCCCCGGCCTGCTCCTCTACGTTCTCCCCTCGTCGATCACCGCAGCCGTCCGGTCTCCTGGTGGCCTGATGGCGCTCGAGGTGGCGTCGTTCGGGTTCGCCCTGGTTCCGATCGGCATGCTGT
This sequence comes from Acidimicrobiaceae bacterium, assembly GCA_003138855.1. Taxonomy (GTDB): domain Bacteria; phylum Actinomycetota; class Acidimicrobiia; order Acidimicrobiales; family RAAP-2; genus Bog-756. The sequence goes on from PLHF01000137.1 coordinate 4,466, forward strand.
GCAGCCAGTACCTGTTCTTCCTCGGACGGCCACGTGCCCCGGTGATCGGCGCGCTTTCCGGTGCCATCGTCAGTGCCGTCACGACGACCGTCCTCGTACGCAACGGCGACCTGGCCATGGGAGCGTGGGGGCTCCTTGCCGGAACCACGGCGTACGCAGTCATCACCGGTCTGGCGTCCTATCGGGTGCTGGCGGCTGGCGAGGAGTCCTTCTATGCCTCATTCTGAACAGCCGGACGAGGACTGCGGCCGAGACGGTGGATCGGTCCCGGAGCCACCGCGCTCCCGTGCGGGCATCTCACCCAAGGACCCAGACCCTCCCGAACGCATCGAGTCGTGGGACCCGGTGGACGACCAGATGGAATCCGCGGTCCGCCGTCAGGTCCAATGGAACTGGCACGGCCGGCCGTCCTGGGGACGCAAGGCGGTGGCTGTCTTTCCGTTGGTGGCCGTGGTGTTGGCCGTCGGCCTGATCGTCCACACCACGGTCGAGGCCCAGGGCGCCATCGACCAGGTCCAGTCGGTGCTGGGCACCGGCGGCGCCACCCTCCTGCTGAGCGCCCCGCCACAAAGCAGCAACGGCAGCTCGGCGGGTACCGGCCAGACATCGGACTACCGCGATGTGACCTTCAGCCAACCGAGCGGCACCAACCAACCCATCCAAGGAAGCACCTCCCTGGCGGTGCCCCCGTACGTCGGATGGGAGGCGAACGGAAGCGCCGGGGCGGACAATGCGTTTGCGGTTGTCAACGGCGGTCTGCTCCATGTCGGGGTCAGGCGTCCCACCCCGGACTACCGGGGCTGGTTCCTGACCACCACCGGCGCCACTCCCGACACATGCGCCTTCCAGTTCTCGGCGGCCTCTCCCCCGCCGGTCACCGTGTCGACAGCGGGGGCTGTCGGAGAGCTGGTCATGGCCGTCCAGACCAGCAATACCGTCGCCACCGGAGACATCAACTACGTCGTGGTCGCCGAAAACGTCTACCCCGGTGGCCAGCGGAGCCTGGTTGCCGGCTACTCGCTGGGCCACCTCAGCCACGCCAGCGAACACATTCTGAAACGGGCCCCTTGGGCCCCAGGTCCGCTGCAGGTCGCCATCGAGACCAACGGTGAGAACAGCCTTGGCGTGTGGGTCAACGGCGCACTCTTCTTCAGCGCCACAGACCTGCACATGGGGATCGTTCCGCCGCTCGAGCCCTACCTCGAGGTCCAGGCCCGCCAAACGGCCTACACGGTGTCCTTCAGCGGCTACTCGAGTGTCTGCCAAAGCAATATCGTGGTATCCAACTTGCCGAATGGGACCGTAGCCACGCTCGGCCAACAGAGCATCGCTGCGCAAAATGGCAGTGCGGTCTTTCCTGGCGGGATGGCCTCGCCCCCGGTCACCGGAGTGCTCACACTGACCGTGCCCGGCACCACCCACCCCATCAGATTCGACCCGCACACCTACTGGCCGGGAGACCGATTGTCGTTTGCGCCAGGGACCTGAGGAGGCGACGAGGCCTTCAATTGATCCAAAGGCTGACGGGAGCACGGACATCGGTCGATCCATCTTCCGGGGGGTAGGGTGCCCTGTGCGTTGGATTCGATCCATGATCACGTTCGCCATGGTGCTCGTGGCCGTTGGAGGAACCGGAATCGGCGTTGCATCGGCGACGGAGAACTCTGCCCCCTCCTCGAGCACCGTCTGGCTTTGTCGCCCCGGTCTGGCGGACAACCCGTGTACGCCGAGCCTCACCATGACCAGCACGACACCCTCGGGCAGGGTGCTCGGGGTACACGGGGCACAGCCGGCCCTTCACCCCAAGGTCGACTGCTTCTACGTGTATCCGACAGTGAGCGATCAGACAACGCCCAATGCCAACCTGACCGTTGATCCCACCGAGCGGTCGATTGCCTTGTACCAGGCGGCCATGTTCTCACGCGACTGCCGGGTGTTCGCGCCGATGTACCGGCAGTTGACCATCTCGAACATCAAGGGCCAGGCGACGCCTGCGGAGACGGAGCTTGCCTACGACGACGTCTTGAGTGCCTGGATTGACTACCTTCACCAGTACAACGATGGCCGGGGCGTCGTGCTCATCGGGCATTCTCAGGGTGCCTTCATCCTTCGTCAGCTCATCGCGTCCCAGATCGATCCCAAACCGGCAATGCGCCACCTGTTGGTCTCCGCTGTGCTCCTCGGCGGCAACGTCACCGTGAAGAAGGGTTCGGATGACGGTGGTGACTTCCAGCACATCCGGGCGTGTCATTCCGCGACGCAGGTGGGGTGTGTGATCGCGTACTCGACCTTCGGTGCCACCCCGCCGCCCGACTCGGTATTCGGTCGGACCACCGCGCCGGGCATGCAGGTCCTCTGTACCAACCCAGCCTCTCTAGCGGGTGGATCGGGCCTTCTGGATCCCATCTTTCCGACACAACCATTCGCTCCCGGGTCGTCAATCGCTGCCGGGATCAATCTGCTCGGTATCACGATGCCGCCGGTCGCAAGCCCCTGGGAGTCTGCCCCCGGCGCCTACAGCGCCCAGTGCTCATCCGTGGGCGGCGCCAATGTGCTCGCCGTCACGCCTCGTCGTGGTGCGCCGGTGATCCATCCGAGCCCGGTGGCCAGTTGGGGCCTTCACCTGGTGGACGTGAACCTCGCCCTGGGGAACTTGATCAGCGTGGTGCGCAGCGAGTCCGTGGCCTACCGTTCTTCCCACTGACGTGTGCCGAGCAAGATCATCTCGTAGACGAACCGTTGCTCGATGCAGTACCTGTGATCGCCGGATCCGAACCATGCAGGGTGGTGTTCGAACAACGTCGAATAGCGTGCCAGCGCACTCCTGCGTTGCCGGAGTGGAGTTGAGCCCGAAAAGCTGAGATCGTTCAACCTGGACTGAAGATCTCAGCCCCTAGGGCTGAGGGGAGCAGCGGTTGAAGTTCTCGGCTGCCCAGGCTGGGAACGCCGACACGTCTCCTGCCGGGACTGCGAACAGGCGCCCGATCGCCCGTCGGCGTTAGGGACGTTCGATCCGTCGGCGGAAACCAGCGACCGTCATCTCGACGACACGGTCATGCCCCCACTGCAGTATCGGGCGGCCGATCCGACTGGCGAGCCGCATGGCCGGCTGCCGCATCTCGACCGTCCACGCCACCTCGGCCCAGGTCCCCCCGGGCCCCGGGCGGAACCGGAGCCGGGCATCCCCAGTGAGGTCCCCCTCGATCGTCGCGTCGATAGCGAACGGGCGCTCGCAATCCACGAGCTCGACACTGAGCCTCATGCGGTAGGGAAGCGGTGGGTTGACCACACCGTGGAGAACGGATCCCGCCGACAACCCGTCACCGTCGAGCCTGAAGTCGGTGAGCCAGGGCCACCACCCCTCGAACTGATCGACTTCCTCGATCCGGTCCCACAACTGATCCGGGGACACGTCGAACCGATAGCCGCGCCGGTAGGTGATCACGGGTGCCGACACGGTTCCCAGGGTACGGCTTTCTTGGGAAATGGACAGCCGGGGGGCTTACCCCGGAAACGCTGAGCTACGCCCAGCCTGTCGGACTGCGGCCAATTGACCCCCTGAATGCTCCGTTCGCACCGCATCCCGGGGTCCCTCGGTCGCCTGCCACCGGGTTGACGGCCGATGTGCACCGCAACCGGGGGACCATGACCGAGTTCCGGGCTTGCCTGGCAGGAGTTTCGATCGATGCCGACATCCTGCTGCAACACGTTCGTCCAAACGGCGAGGACTATCCTCGGCTGGCCAGGTTGAGAACCCTAAAGTCTGACTCCTCATGGTCCTCGGCCTCTGCGGCTCAGCCCATATCCGGCAGGCAGCACCCCCACTCAGCATGGGATCGCGCCCTCGCCCCGCGAGGGCTCGGCATGGAGGTCGGCGTGAGTCCGTGCGCTACGGCCGAAACCTCTGGCAACGCGTACGTTCACGGATCGAGCCGGCCGAGGAACTCCACGGTGCCTGTTCCTAGTTCTCGGATCTCGCTGGCGAGATCGTCGAAGTTCACACTGACCGGATCTTTGACAGAGAGGGCCACGGTCGCCGCCCTGACCTGCAGTGGGGAAGTTGCCGGCCGTATTCAGTGAAGGGCGGCGTCCGAGTCGCGCGCAGGGGACTGCTTCTGTAGCCAGGCTTCCATGGCGTCGTAGACGGCTGGATGGTTGAGCAGGTCGAAGTGGTGTGAGTGTCCGAGGTGGTAGCGATGATCAACTTCGAACGGGACGTGCCGGTTCCGTGGGTGGCGGCCATTGGCGCTGGCAGGGGGCACGAGAAGGTCGCCGAAGATCGAGCCCAGCGGGTGGCGCTGTCCGGTGGTGATGGTCGCGCTGATCGAGTAGTGGTTGGCGGTCGACAGCAGTGGCAGGTTGTGGCGGTGGCTCTTGAGGTAGGTGTCGGGGTCGCAATCGCTCCAGTCATCGTCGACGACGTAGCCGAAGCGCAGGTCCTTGATGCCGGCGCTGCGCCTGTTGATCAGCGCCGCCATTGGCCGGGTCAGCTCGGTTTTCGTCAGCGCCCAGGTCCAGTAGCTGGTGAGGCGCTCAAGGGGTGCTCCGAGGTGAGGCGCTCCGAGATAGAAGACGTGGCGTACCGCTGGAATCCATGGTTCCTGGGTTTGCTCGCCATAGTGACAGGCGCCGCGGGCAACCAGGCCACCCATGGAGTGGGCGATGATGACGATCTCTTCGACTGGTGTGGGCCAGACCGAGACCACCGCAGAGAGCAGGTCGGACAAACGCTTTCCGTTGTCGGAGATGTGAAGACCGGTGTTGTAGCGCAGGTACAGCGGCGTGTAGCCGGCGGCGGCGAGACGCGAGCCGTAGGTGACGGTCGCGTCCTGGTAGTGCTCATCGGCGTGAAGCTTCCAGGAGTTCTCCGTTTCACCCAATCCGTGGAGGAACACTGCCAGCTTTGGCGTGGCCTCGGGGTAGACGGCCTCCAGCCTGTCACGTCGGATCCGGACGTCGCGGCCACCGGAACGCAGAGCCATCCGGATCGCCAGGGTGCTGTTGGCGTCGCACAGCTGGTCGCCGACGGCGGCGTTGAGAGCGGCGACCGCCAGATTCGTTCGTTTCTTCGTTGTGGCAGGCAGAGCGGAGACCTTCGACGCCATTCCGCCGACCAGCCAGCCGGTGGCCAGAAACGCAGCCCGGACACCACCGTACGCGGGGCCGGCAATGGCGTCGTGAGCGGCGCGGACCGGGGCACTCCCGGGCATCGATCTGGTCGCTCCAAAGAGGTAGGCCGCTACGCAATGGTGGGCCTCTTCGATGTAAGACACCGCACCCGCCATGGCCCGTCCAGCCGACTGACCGAAAACCTGAGCCTTCTCTGGTGTCATCGATGGCACCCCCCTGATTCAGACGGACTGTAGCTCGCAATGGAGCACGCACGGCGGGATCGGCCCTGAATCCTGCTGGTTACTGCTCGTTCACGCCCCGATAGCCCCGCTCCCGGCCGGTGTCTTTCGCATCTGATCAGAGCGACCTATCGTGGAGGTGCGTCACTGCCACGCCTGCTCGGCATAGAGAGGGCCCTGACGGGATTGCTCGGTCGGGCCAATACACCTAGCCAGCGGCCGCTGCCGTGGCCCTCTCCGAAGTCGACAATCCTTGGGTTGTTCGTGGTCGAGGTCGGTACGGCCGGGCCGCGATGAGCCACCACTCGCTAGCCGACACCGATGTTGTGAGGGACCCGGAGGATGGCTCAGCGAGGCCCATTCCTGAACATTGCGAGGACGTACTTCTGACCGGGGCGGTCAGCGAGTCCTTCGAGCCCACCGGGTGGTAGAACATGCACATGTGGCGGCAGGAAGTGAAGCGATCCCTACTGGCGCCGGTCTTGATCGGCTGCCTGGCGGTGCTCTTCTCGAGTTGCGGGTCCAGTTCACCTGCGAGCTCATCTGCCACGCCGTTGGGCGTCACATGGATGCAGGGCTTCGCCGCTCCTGGCACCCCTGCACAGTACGACAAGGTCGGGATCATCAAGGTCGGACCGAGCAGCGCGAAGAACGTCTTGGTGCTCGAACCGGGTACCTCCGCAGGGAGCGCCTACTTCGTGCCGCTCGCGAAATGGATCGTCTCGAAATCGAATGGCTGGCAGGTCTGGTCGGTCGAGCGGCGAGAGAACTTGCTCGAAGACCAGTCGGAGCTGAATCTGTACAAGGAACACAAGGCCACAACCACACAGCTGTTCGACTACTACCTCGGCTACTTGAAGGATCCGAGCGTCACGCGCCACTTCCAATCCGTTTCCAACTCGACCGTCGGGTTCGCGAAGCAATGGGGAATGAACGTCGCCGTCGAGGATCTGCACGTGGTGATCGATGGCGCCAAGAAGCTCGGCGGCAAGGTCGTGCTCGGCGGCCACTCGCTCGGGGGATCGGTGGTCACGGCGTATGCCACCTGGGACTTCAATGGCCGCGCCGGAGCCGATGACCTGGCCGGCTTGGTCTACATCGATGGTGGCAGCAGCCCGAGCCCGGTGAGCGCCCAGACAGCAACCCAGCAGTTGCAGTCGCTCGAAGCTCCGAGCTCATCCCCCTGGCTGTCTTTCGGAGGTATTTCCGCTCCCTACGCCGGGTTGTTCGAGGCCACAGGATCGGCATCTGCCCTTGGCGACCCGAATGGGCCTTCCTTGGGTCAGAGTTCGGGGCTCCTGCCGGCTGACATCGTTCCTTCGGTTCCCGTGACCAATGTGGGCCAGTACGGCTATGCGCTCAACGTTGCGACCTCGCCGCCGAGCCTGCTCGCCGCCCAAGGGCACCTCGGCCAGGGGATCGCGGCCTCAGGTCCGGACCATGGCTGGAACGGCTCGGGAGCTCTCACGCCGATCGACCGCTTCGCAACGATGTTCTCTGGGGCAGGGATCCAGAACGCCGATGGGACAGAGTGGTACTTCCCCCAGCGCTTGACCGATGACACGGGAGCAGTGGCCAACGGGAACGCGAATCCGGCCCAGAGCGTGCTCGACGTCGACGCCACCATGGGTCACGCCCTCCCGAAGAGCCTGCTGATCTACGCCTTCGGAGCTCGCCTTGGAGGAGCTGAGGTGCTTGACGCGGCGAAGATCCTGGCTGAACAATCGGACATACCGATGAGCAACCTCACCCTGGTCAACCGCCAGACCACCTACGCTCACAACGACCCTGCCGGGGCCTACCCCAACAACGCATTCTTCGATCACCTCGTGCCGTTCCTGGGCAAAATCAGTTCGCACGGTTAGGTTGCGTCCCGGCCGGTTGCGCGCGGCGTGGAGCCAATTCCGCTGGGAGTAGTTCCAAGCCACGGCGTCGATTCGTTTCGCAAGCACGTCGGTGTCTTCAGCCCCGCAAGCAGAGCACTCTGCTACCACGCCTGGGCCTGGACATTTGACGGTGTCCAGATCCGCCCCGCCGAAGGTCTGCATGGACCGGCAACGCCCCCCCGGACGGTTCCCAGGCCCATGGCCCCAATGACAGGTGCTCGCCGGCCACTGAAAGATCGGTCCGCAGGGACAACGGCCACGCCCCGAGATCGACGAACTGGCCGGCTGGGCAAGCGGGCGACGGCCGCAAGAGGCACCTCCATGCCGCGCGTGGTCTCACCGGGACTCTCTGCGTCCCATAACAACCAGACCCGCCTCTGCGTCACCACCCGGCCGTTCGGGGGCACGCCATATTCGCCACCGTCAGGTCTCAGTCTTCGAAGCTCGGAGCAGTGGCTGGAGATCTCAGCTACATGGGCTCAGAACACGGGCACCGAGCATCCCGGCCATCAAAGTTGCCCACGTCGGCGATCGGGGCTACCACGTCCTTCCGCGGGTCCAGTGGGATTCGGAACTATGTCCGAGCGGAAACTGAAGCTGCGGCTTCAAGGTATTGCCAAGCGGTATCAACCGGGAGGCCGCCGATGAGGGGCTGCAGGGCTAGCGGATTGCCATTGGCCATGTAGGTGTACGCCTCGTCGGGAGTTACGATCTGGTAGTGGCCGCGCTCGGCCTTGAGTTGCTCGACGGTGGTGGCAAAGGAGACTGCAGCGGTTCCCGCACGGTCGTTATTCCACTCTCCATAGCTTTTCGCGTCGAGGAGCAAGTACTCGCCGATTTCTGCCCATGCTCTGTCCGGATCTTCGGCGACAAATACGGTCAATGGAACGCCAGCCGGAGGGAAGATGCAGCCAAGCGGTACCGTGCCTGCCTGTTCAGCGGCCTCTTGGTAGGCAGTCTCCAGAGTTGAGCCGTGGGCCTCCGCGATGAACAGCATGCCGAGCCGTCCCGCCCGCCGGGCGGCCGCTTCGGTACCGCCGCCGTAAGAGAGCATCGGACCTCCCGCTGTGAATGGAGGCGGTGTTATCCGAGCCCGGCGGCCATCGATCTCGACCAACTCGCCAACCCAAAGCCTCCGGAGGATACCTATGCGTTCTTCGACGAGCTGCGCTCTCCGACGGCGTTCAACGCCAAACATCTCGAACTCTTGATCGCGATATCCGATTCCAACAACGTAGGAAACCCGTCCCCTACTGAGTAGGTCAACGATCACAAGATCCTCCGCCAACTTGACCGGCTCGTAGTGGGCCAAGAGGAGAGCTGCCACGCTGATCGGTAGGGTTGACGTCCGGCCGGCGATGGCGGCAGCGAGTGGTATCGGAGACGGAAGATAGCCGTCCTCGACGGCGTGGTGCTGGGACAATACGGTCGCCACGCAGCCCCTTGTCTCGGCCCACGATGCCATGTCAAGAGCGGCGCTGTACATATCCGCTCGGGCGGTAGGGTCTTCCGTCCCGGATCGCATCGCAAATCTCATGATGAACATAACTTGCGCCTTTCGTCGTGAGACAACTACGCCTACTGGGGAGATGCCGAGCGCCCCAGCCCCCGGTTGCGTCTCAGTAGGGGCGCGATGGTAAGGCCACTGGGGGCACGACGGCGACTATCAACGAAGTGCCCGTCGGAGGAAGACAACAATCACGAGCTCAGCTTGACAGGCTCAGAACGTCGACTCGCAATCTCAGCCTCGGCAGCTGAGAATACCTCTAGGCAAGCTGAAGCCCGTGAGACCACTCCCTCCGCACGAGCGATGCACTGAGCGACCTGTCCGGGTGTCCCTTACCGGGCGCTGCCACGACCTCAAGGATCCTCCCCCTCCGAATGTGCCGGGACCGATAGGCGCAACATTCGTCGACAGTGCCCCCGGTACCTCGGACCAGAAGCCCCGTGGCGGCTGACTACCGTTCCGTCGACTCCCGCAGACCGGCCGCCCGGTGCTCAAGGTTGCGGATCTTGACCACCTTGGTGGCTCGTTGGATTCCCGTACCTTGGCGCATGTCCGGAACCCCTTTCAACAGGCGTAGGCCTGGATGTCCCAGCCCGTTCCGAGCGTGTAGTTGGCCAGGAAGTCAATCCCGTTGATGTTCCCGTCGACCGGCGCGGGATGACCGTGAAAGCCGGCAGGCATGCGTGTGGCATACCAAGTGATTGTTGGGAGGGAGGTCTCCCGCTCACCGCCGCAGCTCATGCAGCCCGAGTTTCGCCCAACGAGGTTCTGGAGGAGGACTGCGAGGTCGGCTGCAGCCCGGGAGTCGGGAGCCGCCACCGTGACCGGGGGAGCCTTGGCGGCTACGGCCCGGGCCGCGGCCAGGTCGGCGCTGAACGAAGCGGCCGCCTGGGTGCCGTTGCCCAGGCAGGACATGGCTTCCTGCGCCCATTGGTCCGAGAGCAGGACGACGGTGCCTCCCGTGCCGAGGTTGGCGCGTTCAAAGCCCCGCAGGGCATAGAAGCGCGACATGAGGTCGCTCTGGACCCGCATCACCGGCAGTAACAGATCGGGGGTGAGCCCGGTAGGGATGGCGTGCCCCGCTGCCGTCGGATC
>PLHF01000019.1 GCA_003138855.1 Acidimicrobiaceae bacterium
CCTAGGAGGCTGCTGAAGTAGTCATACCCAAAGGCTCGCGATTTCTGGCCCGATCGGCAAGAATTTGGGCATGGCACTCGGGTCGGCAAAGGTCCAGCAGCGCTTCGACAATCCGAGGGAGATCCTCGGTGACCGGCTGCGGGAGGGCTCGATCTATCGGCTGTTGGCCGACCATGGGCATGGCATGTTCCCCGACGACTATTTCGCCGACTGCTACGCCGATTCGATGAAGGGTCGTCCCACCATTCCGGCCCGGGTGATGGCCACGGTCATGGTCCTCCAGGCCTTCGAGGGGCTGTCGGATCGGGAGGCATGCGACCGTCTCGAGGTGGACCTGCGCTGGCAGGCCGCCGCCGGTGTGGACACCGGAGCTCAGGCCTTCCATCCGACCGCCCTCGTGGGTCAGCGCAACCGCCTGCGGGCCTCTTCTCGTCCCGGCGTCTGTTCGAGGACACCAAGGTGGTGGCGAAGGAGACCGGGGCCATGAAGAACCGGGCCCGGGTGCTCGACTCGACCCCCATCTTCGATGCGGTGGCCACCGAAGACACCGTCACCCAGCTGCGTGCCTCCATCCGCAAGGTGCTCTCCGCCCTCGACCAGGTGGGCAGTCCCCTGGCCGCCCTGGTTCGGGCAGCCCTCCTCCGTGACGACGACTATGCCACTGCGGGCAAGCCACCCTGTGACTGGGACGACCGGGCTGCCCGTGAGGCCCTGGTCGACGCCTTGGTCAACGACGCCCTGGCTTCCCTCTCCGCCTTGGAGGGCCACGAGGTTCCGGTCTCGGCAACCGCTGCCGTCGAACTGCTCGCCCTGGTGGCCGGCCAGGATGTCGAAGTCGGAGACGACGGGGTGTTCCGCATCGTGCGCAAGGTGGCCAAGGACCGGGTGATCTCGACCGTCGACCCCGAGGCCCGCCACGGCCACAAGTCGAGGAACCGCCACTTCGACGGCTACAAGGCCCACTTGTCCATCGACCCGGACTCCGAGCTCATCGACGAGGTGGTGGCCACCCCCGCCAACACGCCCGACCGCGATGCGGCCAGCGACCTGTTGGCCCCCCTGGCCGAAGAGGGGGACAAACCCGAAGTACTCGGGGACTCCGCTTATGCCGACGGGGCCACCCGGGACACCTTGGAGGCCAAGGGCTTCACGGTCACCGCCAAGTGCCCACCGGTGCGCAACGCCACCGGGCTGTTCACCAAGGACCGGTTCGACGTTGATCTCGAAACACAGACCGTCACCTGCCCGGCCGGGCAGCGCGTCACCATCAACCCCACCCGGGACGGTGGTGGACGGGCATCATTCAAGGTCCACTGCAGGGCGTGCCCGATGCGCCAGGCCTGCACCAAGTCACGGGCCGGTCGCACCATCACCGTCCATCCCCACGAGACAATCCTGCAACGGGCCAGAGCTGAACAGAAAGAGCCCGGCTGGGTCGAGCACTACCGGGCCGACCGACCCATCGTCGAACGCAAGATCGCCCACTTCACGAGGAGGCCCTGGGGAGGTCGGAGGGCACGAACCAGAGGGAAGGCACGCGTAGCCACCGACCTCGACACCCGGGCCGGTGCCATCAACTGGGCCCGCCTGGCCGCACTCGGACTGCAGCGTGACGCGAGCGGATGGGTGATCGCAGGGGCCTGAGGGCCACAAGACCCACCCGGTCACGCCATCGAGCCCACCAAGGCCCTCATGCACCCCCGCTCGACGGAGGAATCCCAACTCCGACTGATGGATCCGACCGCGAGAGGAGCTTTCACCGCCCCCGGATCTATGCCGAGCGAGCCTCGTGGGGAGGACTCCCCAGGATTGCCCCTACTTCAGCAGCCTCCTAGAAGCAGATCGATACCACCCATGACTATCGGAAGGGTCTCATTGACGAGGCCATGTACTCGGCCCTTCTCGAAGAACGCTGAAAGTACTTGGCCCGACCGAAGGGGCGACCTGACGAGGGCGGCCATGTGTGCCTCCAGTGCCCAGCAGCCAACCCGTGGCCACTCGTTCGTTGCGACCTGAAGCCCGCCTCGTTGACCATGGACAACCGTGGAAGACTCCAGATTCCGGTCCGGTCCGATGTGGCGGCCCGCCCACCGCTGCCCCGCATGCAGCAGAGCGTGACTGACCATCCCGCCTGAGAAGGGTGCCAATTTCCGCCAGCACCTCCTCCACGGCATTGGAGATTGGAAGGCCACCGACATCGTGCTGCGCAACACCAACGAGGGAATGAACGGGTACGTCAAGGACTATGCCGACAAGGCGCTCGGCGATCCCGCCCGACGTCGGATCCACTGAATGACGGCCCAGTGTGTTCTGGCCGCCTTGCTGCTCATGGAAGCCAACGTGCGTTCGATTCGAGAATTCCTTGCGGAATACCGGGCAACGGTGACGGCGAAGAAGTCAGCCGGCATCCCTCGCGCCGTCTCGCCCGGTCGATTGAGGACTGGCGGCCCAAGTCACCGGGCGTCCAACCGGCGACCGATCCAGCCCCGCCGCTCGTCGCCCGAGCCGGCCCGGACTCCCGATCGACCAGGTTGCCTCTGGATCAGGGTGCCGGCAGTGTCAGGGTGGCGTGGACCTCGACCTCGTCGCTGATCTTGAGGGTCCCGAGCATGGCCGAATAGGGCTTGATACCGAATTGGGTCTGGGTCACCGTGGCAAGCACTGTCACCAGACCGCCGGCGCCGACGGTCACCGCCAGGCTGACGGGCCGGGTGGTCCCGGTGATGGTGAGATCGCCTGTCACGGTGAACGTGTCGGCCTGCCCGCTGATGGCGGTGGAACGGAAGGTGATGTCGGGGTACTTGTTGGTCTGCAGGGCCTTTTCGTTGATGTTTCTGGCGATCTCCTTGCGGTCCCCATCGCTGAGCGGTTTCACGCCCCCGGAGAAGTCGATCACCGCCAACGACGTTGCCGCGACAGTCACTTCGACGCTCGAGGCGGCCAGGTCAGCATCGTCGAAGATTATCGACCCGCTCCACGTCTTGGCTTCGAGGGTCAGGTCGTGGGCCAGCTTGGCGCCCAGGCCGGCCTTGGTGGTGCGCACCGTCAGGCTCCCGTCGCTCGGGCCGATTTCGTAGGTGCCGCTGGATGGTGCCATAGCTGGACACTAATGGCGAGCGAGGCTTTCCTCGGATCTGGGCGTTGAATCGAAAGCTCGCAGCTGTGGCGTTGCATCGGATCGTCCAACGGGAGGTCGTCAACGACGCCACCTGTGCAGCCGAAGCGCGGGGCGGGCCACCCGACGACGGAGGACCGCCACCTCGTGGCGGACCGACCTCGACGGCCAATTCTTCATTGTCACGCCCACCCAGGCGGAGCAATCGGAGGATGCGGACGAAGGCAAGGCAGAGCAACGACAGGGTCATTGCCCAGCTTCGTCGCCAGGTCCGTCTTCACGAAAGTCCTCCTCGGACACCCGGATGGGATATTCGGCACCCACAGGCAGGGCAATTCCACATCTCCATGTGAGACCGACCACCTCTTGCCGATCCATTGGGAGGGCTTGGCGGTCGACGACGCGAGTACTCGACTCTGGCGTCGGATAGATACATGATGGGATCGTGGAGGTTTTTGGAACTGCGACCTGGTTTAGGTCGCACCGATGCTCCGGGCTGTGACTGAGCCGCGCCAAACGAAGCAGACCCGTGAGGAGTTGCGCGCCGCTCTGTTGGAGGCAGGGAGGGAGATCCTGCTCGAGGAAGGACTAGAACCGGGGTCCAGCAATCTCACGTTCAAGAGAGCCTTCGACCGTGTGGAGAAGAAGACGGGCTTACGGCTTACGAACGCCTCGGTAATCCGGCGTGTGTGGGAGAACCAAGCGGACTACCAGGCCGATGTCCTTGTTGCAATTGCTCAGGACGAGGAGCGACCCGAAGCCGAATTGACGGTCCGAGCAATAGCTGACGTTTTCGTTGGTATCGATCTCTCGACGGTCGAATCGCGTGCACACGCCTTGCGGGAGGTGTGTCGAGTCGGAGGAGAGGCTAACGGCGACGCCATTGCCAACTCGGCGAGTTGGTCGTTGTGGATCAACGTCTTGGCAATGGCGACCGCAACCAATCTTCCGGACGAGCGGCGACGGATTCAGGTAGCACTCATGGAAGGGTATGAGACAGTCTCCAGGTTCTGGGAAAAGATCTACGCGGGTCTCGTCGAGCTCTTTGGCCTCAAGATCCGAGAACCGTGGACCATGCAGCAGTTCGTCATGACTGTCACGGCTTTGAATGAAGGGTGTTCATTGCGACAACACCTCAGTGGTCACATCGAGCGAGTTGCGCGCCCCACTGGTCCGAACGGCGAGGATCAGCAATGGACGCTCTTTGCCGTTGGCCTGGAGGCACTTGTCCATCAGTTCTTTGAGTCAGATCCTGATTTCAATGCTGCGACCCCGTAGATGCGGTTGAGAATCCAACGCAATTGGCAGTGGACCGCTTCCACGTTTGGCCGCTCATCACCCTCTAGTGGTCCGTCGCTGATAT
>PLHF01000083.1:0-310 GCA_003138855.1 Acidimicrobiaceae bacterium
TGCCCAACGTCAGCGCTGCCGAGGTGGGCCTGTCCAACGTCATCTCGGTGACCGCCACCGCGGCAACGCCGGCCCGAGCCGCGTTGATCGCCAACGCCTATGCGACAGCCTTCGTCACCTACCAGCGATCGGCTGCCATCAACAACGCAACTGCGGCCGAAACCCAGCTCAGCCAGCAGATCGCCTCGATCGATGCCCAGGTCAACTCGCTCCAGTCGAAGCCGGCGTCCGCCGCCGAGGTGACCGCACTACTCAGCCAGGAGGCCGCGCTGAAAGAACAGCTAGCCCAGCTCCAGGTGAACGGGGCGGT
>PLHF01000083.1:355-5224 GCA_003138855.1 Acidimicrobiaceae bacterium
GGTCCTGTCCCTCGTCCCGATGGTTGGGTCGTGGAAGAACAAGGACCAGACGTTGGTGGTCACCGCGGAGGAGCCGAACTCGGTGGCCGGGGAGGCCTACCGCTCGCTGCGGACCTCGCTGCAGTTCTCCGCACTGGACGGCAACGCCCGGGTGATCCTGGTGACCAGCCCGAGCCAGGCCGAGGGGAAGAGTTCGACGGTGGCCAACCTGGGCGTGGTACTGGCCAATGCCGGCGAGCGGGTGGCCATCGTCTCGGGCGACCTGCGCCGACCCCGCATCGGTCAGTTCTTCGGGCTGGACGAACGGATGGGCCTGACCACCGTGCTGCTCGGCCGGCGCTCACTCGAGGAGGCACTCCAGCCGGTGCCGGGGATCGACGGGCTCTCGGTCCTGGCCGCCGGGGAGCGGCCGTCGGACCCGACCGGTGTGCTGGGCAGCGAACGGCTGGCCGCAGTGGTCGACCAGCTGCGCCAGACGTTCGATTGGGTGCTCGTCGACAGCCCGCCGGTGCTGCCAGTCACCGACGCGGTGATCCTGGCCCAGACGGTCGACGCCACGTTGCTGGTGGTGGCCGCCGGGCAGACCCGGGGCAAGAACCTCCGCCGAGCGACCGAGGCGCTTTCCCTCGTCCAGGCCACCATCGTTGGGGTGGTGCTGAACGAGGTCACCAAGTCGACCGGGTACGGCTACGGATACGGCAAACAATACGGATACGGCGAGTACGTATCCACCGGGGCAGCCGCCAACGCCAACGGCAACGGGGCCGGCGCGCAAGCAGCCGCCAACGGCAACGGGGTCCAACCGGCTGGCGTGCCGGAGCTTCCCACGGCAGCGCGTGTGCCGCGCTCGCCGGCCCACCGCCGGTCGAGGACGACGTAACCTGGGGATTGGCGGAGCCACGAGGTGGGAGCAGATCAGGCAGGGAGATCTCGAGGTTGCCGGCGGTCGCGGACACCCGGGGTGTACCGCCTGCTCGGACAGTGGACTCGAGAGAGGGAATGATGCGCTCGAGGCTGTCGAGTACCCGGCGACAGGTGACAGCCAAGCTGTGGACCAGGGCGCTGACCTCGGCCATAACGATGAATGGCGGCACACCTCCCCAAGTACAAGTGCGGTGAGTGCCAGCCATATGATGATGCTGAAGAAGGAGCGGCTCCTCTATCTTCCCGACGAGGCCAGGGTGGGCGACCAGGTCGGCCCCCGTCGCGCGTTCGAGGCCCTCGCTCGCAATGGTCGTCTCGGCGCGTACCAGCCGTTCGCCCCCGTCTACGAGGCAGCCGTCTCGGGTCCGGTCGATGCGTCGGATCGGCTCCTCTCCCTGGCCATCGCGTTTCAGCCGACCATCGTCCTCTGGTCCCACCCGTCGACGTTTCCGGTGACATCCGAGCTTGTCGCCAGACTCCGGGGTCTTCAGTCGTCGCCGACGGTCGTTCTCCAGGACATGGACCCCTGGGGGATGGTCCGAACACGACTCACTCCGAGCACACGATTGCTCGCGAAGGAGGCCGATCTGGTCTACCTCTCGGGCACGGGATCGCTTGCCCGCGTGTTCCGACGAGCCGGTGCGGCACGTATCCGCTACGCCTTCGACGGGGCCGATCGGGAACGTTTCGGCACGCCATGGTCACCCACCGAGCAACGCGAGTACGACGTGGTGATGATCGCCAATCGCAGTCGGGGGCGGATCCCCGGTAGTGCTCTGCCGGGTGCGTGGCGACGGGCACGAGTTGTCGAATTGCTCGAGCGCCAGTACGGCCCGCGCTTCGCCCTGTACGGTCACGGTTGGGCAGGCCATCCCAGATGGAAGGGCTCGCTCGCGTTCGAGGACCAGGGCGAGGCCAACCGTTCCGCGTGGGTGAGCGCGAGTTGGGACCACTTCCCGGCCATTGCGAACTACACCTCCAACAGGGTGCCGATCTCGCTCGCGAGTGGCGTCCCACACGTCACCAACTACAAGCCCGGGTACGAGCTGACTTACCCACCTGGTTCAGGTCTCTACTGGGGCAAGACGGCACGCTCCGTCGCCGAGATGGTTGCCGTGGTGCTCGCCATGCCCAGGGAGGATCTGCTGGCGCTCGGCGAGCGCGCGGCGCGATTTGCACGCGACCACCGCTCCCAGGAAGCGCTCGCGGAGCGCCTGCTCGAGGACGTATCGGCGTTCCGATCGGCCACTGCTCGGAGCGAGGGGTGAACGAGGATCCCCTCCTCGGTCTCGAGGAGACCGACGGTCTCGACCCGACCGAAGCGGTACTGAGCCTCACCGACCGTACGGTACGCGGGTTGTTCTGGACCTACGGCTCGGTTGCCCTCACCGTCGTGCTGCAGGTTGGCTATACAGTCGTCATCAGTCGGCGGCTGTCACCGTCGGCCTTCGGCCTTGTCGCCTTCGCCGGTCTGCCCATAGCACTCTCGGGATATTTCGCCGATATGGGCATCTCCGCGGCCGTAGTCCAGAAACCCGAGCTCGACAACCGCGACGTGCGAGTGGCGTTCACCGGCAGCGTCGTGGCGGGCCTGTTGATCTCGGCGATCGTCATCCTCGTGGCTCCCGCCATCGGCGTCCTGTTCGGCAACCTCAAGGTCGTGCCCATCCTCAGAGTGCTTGCTCTCTCGTTTGCGATCATGGGGTTCGGATCGGTCGCTCTCGGACTGCTGCAGCGTGAGATGAAGTTCCGCCAGATCGCGATCATCGAGGTCACGTCGTACGCGCTGGCCTACCCGCTAACCGGGTTGCTGCTCGCCTGGAGGGGGGCCGGCGTATGGAGCCTTGTCGGGGCGGCCCTGATGCAGACCGTCACCATGGTGTCCCTGTCCTACGCACTGACGCGACACGCCGTGCGACCGCTGATCGATGGCCGACGGGCCAAACGGATCTATGGCTTCGGAGGCCTCGTGTCGGTCAACGGTCTCCTCGAGTTCTTCGGGGCCAACGCCGACACCTTTGCGGTGGGGCGGTTCATAGGCACGGACAGCCTGGGTCAGTACAGCCGGGCGAACCTCGTGATCGGCCTCCCCCTGTCCCACCTCGCTACTGGGGCTTCGAGCGTGCTGATGCCCGCGTTCGCCCGACTGCACGGAGATGACGCGCGTGCGAGGCGTGCCTTCCTGCGAGCGCTTGCCCTATTCGCATCACTGATGTTTCCCATGGCAGCAGTGCTGGGCGTGTTGGCCAAACCGCTTGTCCACGTGTTGCTGGGCAACCAATGGGGCGAGACAGCCCTCGTGCTCCCGATCGTGGGCGGGGCCGTGGCGTTCGGCTTCGTGCTACACCTGCCCGCGGTGGTGTGCCAGGTGCGGGGCCGGTTGCGCCAGAAGATCGCCATCCAGTGTGCCTACCTTGTGGTCGTCGTGGTGCTGGTCGCACTGGTGGTCCATCGGGGCCCGACGCTGCGAACGCTCGCACTGGTGTTCCTGACCGGGCAAGTCCTGCAGGAGGTGCTCTACCTCGGCTACATCAAGCGGGACCTTTCCCTCTCAGCGGCGGATCTTCTGGTGATCCATGGAGAGGCGTTTGTGCTTGCCGGTGCCGCCGGCGGAGGGGCTTGGGTCGTTTCCACGTTAGTCTCGTCCCCCCTGCTGGCTCTCCTTGCCGGCGGCGTTTCCGGTGTCGCCATTTGGGTTGCGGCGATGCTGTTGTTCAAGGGCCTTCGTGCTCGCCGTGCCTTCGAGGAGCTCGACCTGCGGTCGTACTTGCGCCGGTTGCCGCGGCGGACCACAAGGGCAGGTGGTTGAGATGTCTGGCCCGCCTCGGCGCGACCGACATCCGGGTTCAACAGCGAAATCGGCCGTGGTCCGCTGCCGCAATGGGGTCTTTCGGCGAGTTCCGATCCTCCAACGGTCCTTTCGATGGCTGGCATCTCATGGGTTGATCGGCCGTCGTGTGTGGTCCAAGGTCCAGCCCGTCGGCCTGCAGTGGGTGCCCTGCCCCGGGGGCAACGGGTTTCTCTATGACGCTGCCGCCGGCGACGTGCTGGCACGTAGCTTCATCTGGACCGGGTTCCGAGACTGGGAGTCCACGACCGTCCCGTTGTTCTGCGAGCTCGCGAGAAGGTCGACGAGCTTCCTCGACGTGGGGGCATTCACGGGGGTGTATTCGCTTCTTGCGTGTGCGGTGAACCCGTCCATCCGAGCCGTCGCAGTAGAGCCCAATCCCTCTGTTTTGCCGAGTCTTCGGCGAAACCTCGACGTGAACCGGTTCGGGGAACGGTGCACACCGATCGCCTGCGCCCTGTCCGACGCACCCGGCACCGCGATTCTCACCATCCCGTTGGACACGACCGCAGCAACGCTCGGCGACTCCGTGACAGGCGACCGTGTGGAGGTCGAGCGGCGCACCGGCGACGCAGTCCTCAACGGTAACGGCGTCGATCTCGTGAGGATCGACGCCGAGAATCACGAGTTGGAGGTCCTCCGCGGACTGAAGGGCACCCTCGAAGAGGCCGGGCCGGCGGTATTCGTCGAGTGCCTCAGTGACGACGCGTTTCTTGAGGTGCGTTCGTTTCTGGGGCGGCTTGGCTACTCCCGCTTCACCTACCTCGGGCCCGACGGCCCTCAAGACCTCGATGAGCACCCCAGGGTGGTTCCGGGATTCCCAAACTACCTATGCCGAAGGGACCGGACGTGAGACTCGCTGGCCGAGGAGCCGCCCTGACTCGCACCCTCGCGCTGCAACGGCTCGAGGGGGCTGCCCAGCGGTGGTTGGGTCCGCAAGCCGCCTATCCGTCCCACACGCGAGCGCGATGGAATAGCCGCTGGTCCGGCGACAGCGTCGGTCTGCCCGCCGGACAGGACGGCAGGTTCATCACTCCCACGCCCTATGTCGGCGCAGGTATGGGACATCAGGTCGTCACGTGGTGTGCAGGTCGGGT
>PLHF01000032.1:0-21570 GCA_003138855.1 Acidimicrobiaceae bacterium
GGCCCTTGACCGAAGAGCCACAGGACATTGCCCGTGATGGTCGCCACCATGCCCGCGGGGCAATTCGGGACCGTGCTCGCACAGGGTGTCAGCGCATTGATCCAGTTGTTGTCGCCGGTGTCCACGACCCCGGCTCCACCGGTCGGGTCGGTGTAGTAGGTCATGTCGGAGTAGGTGTACTGGCCCCACCTCCCCGCGTTCGTGTAGGCCCGGGCCAACGGGATCGGGGAGTGACCGAGCACCTGCAGGTTGCTGGGTGTCGGCGGGCCGGGTGACACGTGGTCGATATCGGAGGTGATGATCCCGGGTAGTGAAGACCCGTTCTGCAGGCCTGTGCCCTTGAAGATCCAGGCTGAGGAATCCGCCACGACGAATGCGGCAGTCCCGGTGGTGAGGTACCCGGCGTACTCTTCCCCCACGAAGCCGACCGAGGACCAGCTCGTTGGCGGAGACGACCAGGTGTTGCCCGTGACCTGCATCGGGTCCCCGTGCCCGTTGAGAGGGTCTTCCGTCGAATCGCGGTAGTCGACCTCTTCCCGATCGGGCCCGAGCGGCGAGGCCTGCAGCCGGACATGGCGCACCACCGCTGCTGCCCCGAAGAACGCGATGTTCACGCCGTCGTTCTGTGCCGTCTGGGCGGCCTCGCGCTCGTTGTACGACCAGGACTCGTCATGCCCGAGGGACAACAGGGCCTTGTGCTGCACGAGGAACGTCGGATGCTCGTCCACCGTGACGTCCGTGGCGTACGTGACGTCGAGTCCGTGTTCCTCGCAGAAGCGCACGAGTGGGTACTCGTTGGAGAGGAAGTCCGAGGCCCCGTCACCGGAATCGTACGGGCGGTCGAACGAAACGACCCGGGCGCGGTTGCACACCGGGTAGGTACCGGATCCGAGGGTGCAGGGCCCCTTGCCCTGGTAGTACGAGTAGCCCCCGAACGCGTTCCAACCCTCTTCCACGAACGTTCGGTTCATGATCAGGTACGTGGCGCGACTCGCCGGATCCCAGATCGTGAGCGGGACGTACCCCTGTTGGCCGCCGTCCCCCACCAGCTTCAACAGGTAGTCGCCCGGCACGAAGGCGGACGTGACCGGAAACGTGAGGGAGGCCGCCCAGTTGTCACACGACACCATGTTGACGCCCGCCGTGAGCGGACAGGCGGGCTGGATCTGGCCGGGCACCACGGGCGACTCCCACACCTGGCGGCCACCCAGCCCCTGGTACCAACCCATCCGATAGGCAATCACGTGCAGTTGGGCAGCGGCCGTCGACACGTAGAGGGTGACCTGGTCTCCTGCCGCCGCGTAGTTCAGGTTGGCGAACCCCTCGATGCCGTCCGGTCCCGAGTGTGGCGGTATCTCCCACGCTGTCGTCCCGGGCTGGCGATTCTCCGCGATTGCCGATGAGGACACGACGCCGTCGGGTCCGAGGAACGTCCGCATCGCCGGCTTTGCCTTCACCGGGTGGGTGGATCCCGACGTGGACCCGGAGGTATCGCATCCCGCCAGGACTAGCGCAAGGACCAGGCCCAGGCCGATCGTCAGGGCGGAGACCCCGTGCCGGCGTCGGGTGGTGGGCACCGAGGTCGGCGCTGGGTGGGCGTCGTACGTCATTTCAATGCCTGACTTCGACAATTAGCGCGTCCCCTGATCGCGTGGTGTGCGCGTCCGAGTACAGGTCCTCCCCAACTACGAGAATGGTTGTCGCTGAACACACATTCCGAGCAGAAGAGGGGGGCTCCTCAGAGGTGCATCGTAGTCGCGCCACCTACCGGATGAGAGGTGACCGTCGACGGGGAGAACCTACTGTCCCACGGGGGCACCGCGCTGTTGACCGAACTGGCGGATCGCAGTGGCCTTACCAAGGCGATGTCGCTGTCCATGGCGGAGTGTGGAATCTCGGGGCACACCCACGATCCCGGCGTGGTGCTCACCCACTCGGCAGTCGCCACGGCAGCCTCCGGGCTCCGAGCGATCCCCCCTGCGGTGGCTGCGGCTCGGGCGAAGGTGTGGGCAGCGTCTCCTCCCGGGGTGGGGTGCGAAACGACGAACGAGCCCCTGGCCGCCATGCTCCGTCCGAGGAACGCCGAGTCGAATGACGGAGACCACCACCTCGAGCTGCTCGACCAGGCGCTCGAGACCGACGGCAGCATCCGGGACGGTGCGTGGGTGGTCGAGCTGACCGACCTGGTCGATCCCTCTGCCTGGCCGGAGGGCACACGATTGATCATGCGGCGTGAACGGCCGCATCCCGAAGTGCCTCGTACCGACGGTTCCGCCGAGGTGGTGGATCAAACAACGCCCAACTCGATCCTCGCTGCCGGCTCGACGACCCCCGCTGTCGGTGCGAGCCACCGTGGTGTACCGTCGTAATGGCTCAATGAGAGCACTAGCGTCTCCGCTCACGGTGACAAGATCGAGAGTCCCGATGGGACCCAGCAACGCCGTCCAATCCCGATAATGGTCGGGGGATACGACACCGGCATGGACCTTCTCATCGAGGCTGCCCATGCCCTGGATCTGGCCGGCGAAGCCTGTGATGCCCCGGAGGATGCAGCTCACTTCTCGACACTGGCCGATCGGATCCGCAGTTACCTGGCAGTGAGCCGTCCGACCACGACGCTTGGAATGCCCCGGATTCCGGCGGGCGGCCATCGGCTCACGGATGAGAGCGTGATCCACCGGTCAGGAGCGGCCGAGCAGACCCACATTCGCGTCATTCCGGACTGAACGAAGACCGAACGCCGCTTCCGTACCCAGCCGTATTCCGCGGATCCCATCAGTGGACAGTGTGATCGGCCGGGGAAACCTGGTGGAAAGATCGCCTGAGAGGTGTCCCAGGAAGCCAGATGCCCGATCGGTGTCGGCGTTCCGTCCCCTGTGGCGACCCCACACCTCAGGCCTCAGCTCTACTGTCCCCTGGCCATCTGATTCCGTCCACCCTCGACTGGCCTCCAAGAGCCGGATGAATCGAGAGGTTCACGTCCGGTACCCCGGGCTACGGTGCTGCGGCCGTGGTCGTCACCGAGACCCCATGGGGCACCAGCTCCTCCCACGTGTTGCCGGGCTTCAGGGTGATGGGAGTACCGTCCGACGCGGTCAGCGTGGCCGGCCGGGTGAGGCTGGATCGGCTCCACGTCCCGGTGATGGCCGCCCCGCCTTCCATGACCACCAGCGGCCCGGAGCCGGTGGCGACCACCTCCACCTCTTTGGACCCCTCGCTGTTCTCCACCCACGGCCCGGTGAAGGTCTGGACGGTCATGACCACCACGTTGACCGACGAGGTCTGCGTGCCGCCGACCAGCATGTCCGGGGTACCCGAGTAGTGGCGAAGGTAGCGGCCGGCGGACGGGTCCCACTGCCAGGTCACGTTCGACGAGGAGGAGAAGGGGATGTGCACACCGGAGCCCGACCCGGGCACCGCTTCTTTCGGCAGCCCGGCGGCGTAGGTGAAGAGGGGGGCAGGCGGCGTGGTGTCGGAGGGTTCGAGGGCCCACAGGGCGTGTGGCTCGACGAAGGTGGAGTACGGGGCGTACCGGCCGGCGGGGTGGATGACGGTCGCCGCCGACGTGCCGCCGAGGACGTTCTCGCCGATGAGGGGGGCATCGGCGAGAAGAGCCAGCACCGGGTCGATGCCGCCGGCGTGGGCGAAGATCGGGTCGGACAGCTGGGAGAGGATAGCGACGTCGGGCTCGCGGGCGGAACGAACGTCGCCGACCAGGGCCGGCGCCTGGCACTGGAAGACGGCCACCAGACGGGTGATGGCCCCCTCGATCGGTTCCTCGAAGACGATGTCGGCCTGGTTGAGCCCCTCGGAGGGCCGGTCGCTGGGGTAGTTGCCGATCTTGATGGCCAGTGCCGGCCGGGGCGGCACCACTCCTCCCGGGGCCGACTCCCCGGTCAAGGGGCAGGTCGACCCGGTTACCGGCTGGGTCGACGTGGTGGTGCCGCCCTGGGTCAGCAGGACGGCCGCGGCCACACCCACCACCACCACACCCACCCCGGCGAGCACCAGCCACCAGGCCCGGCGACGACCGCCCGCCCCTCGGCGCGCGTCTCGCGGGGAGAGGATGGCCGGGCCGGCCGCCGCGCCCTTGCCTGCCTTCGGAGGCGTCGACCCGTGGCTCATCGGGGCCGACGCTACCGTGCCCGGGAGGGGCCCTGACACCGTTTGGCAAACCACCCGCGAGGAAGGCCCGATCCCCCAACGGGCAGTGGATGACCCGAGAAACGACAACGAGTGCCGGTGTGCCGGTGGGCTGACGGCTCAGACGGGTCGCATTGTGCCTGCTTGCAGGTACCGCACGTGCCACGACAATGCCTCGTCGAGCAGGTGCGGGGTGTGCTTGCCGGATCCGCTAGCCGTGGCCCGGTCGAGGTAGTCCTGCAGCGCCGGCCGATAGTCGGGGTGGGCGCAGTGGTCGATGATCTGCTGGGCGCGGCGCCGCGGCGCCAAGCCGCGTAGGTCGGCTAGGCCCTGCTCGGTGACGATCACATGAACGTCGTGCTCGGTGTGGTCGACATGGGTGACCATCGGCACGATGCAGGAGATCGCCCCGTTGTCGGCGATCGACGGGGTGAGGAACATCGCGACGTAGGCGTTGCGGGCGAAGTCGCCGGAGCCGCCGATGCCGTTCTGGATGCTCGAGCCCATGATGTGGGTGGAGTTGACGTTGCCGTAGATGTCGGCCTCGATCATGCCGTTCATCGCCAGGCATCCAAGCCGACGTATCACTTCCGGGTGGTTGCTGATCTCCTGCGGGCGAAGGATGATCTGGTCGCGGTAGTCGGCGATGTTGGCGCGCAGATCGGCGATGCCGTCTTCACTCAGTGAGAAGGCCGTCGCCGAGACGAAACTCAGCGTGCCGGAGCGCAACAGCTGCAGCATGCCGTCCTGGATCACCTCGGTGTAGGCGGTCAGCGGCCGGAACGGCCCGCCGTCGAGTCCGGCGAGTACGGCGTTGGCGATGTTGCCGACGCCAGACTGCAGCGGCAGCAGCGTGGGAGGCAGGCGCCCGCGTCGCACCTCGTGGGTGAGGAAGTCCACGACGTGACCGGCGATCAGCTGCGAATCGCCGTCATCCTGTTTGAACGGTGTGTTGCGATCCGGGCTGTGCGT
Organism: Acidimicrobiaceae bacterium; assembly: GCA_003138855.1. Classification (GTDB taxonomy): domain Bacteria; phylum Actinomycetota; class Acidimicrobiia; order Acidimicrobiales; family RAAP-2; genus Bog-756. Next base: position 5,116 of record PLHF01000032.1, read on the forward strand.
CGGGACGACAGCGACGATCTTCTCCGGTGGACAGTGCAGGTAGGGCACGCCGATCCGGTCGGAGGGTTCGAGGATCTGGATCGGTTTGCGGTGCGGGGGCAACTCGGTGCCGTAGTAGATGTCGTGCATGCCCTCCAGCTCGATGGGTTGCCAGGAGTTCACCTCGAGGATCACCCGGTCGGCCATGTCGATCCACGTCTTGTTGTTGCCGACCGAGGAGGACGGGATCAGTGCGCCGTCGGCGGTGATTCCGGCGACCTCGACGAGCGCCACGTCGAGGTGACCGAAGAAGCCTTCCCAGACCATCTGCGCAACGTGCGACAGGTGCAGATCCAGGTAGTCGAGCAGCCCGGCGTTGATCTTGGCGCGGCTCACCGGGTCCGACTGGTAGGGCATGCGCAGGTCGATCCCGTCGACTGCCGCCAATGCACCGTCGAGCTCGGGCGCGGTAGACGCGCCGGTCCAGACGCTGACGGCGAAACGGTCACCGCGCTCGGTCGCGTGGGTGATGCGACGGACCAGAGCGGCAGGAACTGCCTTCGGATAGCCAGCACCGGTGAACCCGCTCATCCCGACGTTGTCTCCTGGAGCGATGAACGCGGCGGCCTCTTCGGCCGGCATCACCTTGTCAGCGACAGCCTTGCACCGAACACGTGACCGGTCTGTCATTCCTGCGCTCCCCACTGCACCAATTGTCCCGACGGTCCGCCGTCTGCAGCGCCCACCAAGCCGGCCACCCCAGGAGCTGGCACCGTCGGTCTGACGACAGGGTACCGCAGCCAGGCTGCGTCCCCATCTGTGCCGCTGGTCACGCGCGCCTGGCTGGACGTGCTGCCACTCGGCGTCTGGGCGACCTTTGGACGGGCGCGTCGCCAGGTGACCTCCGCGTCCCGCCCTTGCCCGGGAGGGTGTCCCGCCCGGGCAAGGGCGGCCAGAATCGCCCGTCAATCGCTTCCTTCAACATCGACAAACCCATCAGCACTTTGGCAGTTTCGGAGCTCCCTCCCGCGGCACAGCCCGAATGGATCACGTTCTCGGAGCTGATGCCCTAAGCCAGATCAGCCATCACCACGACGAAGACGACACCGGTGGCGATGTCGATCCTGGAGCCGGCGCCGTTCACCCGCCGATGGGTGGATTCGTTCGGTCGGAGCAGGCGCCCGTTCGGAGTATTCTCCGCGTAGTCGGCGGCGATTCACCGATGGCACTGTCCACCCCGCGGCGTGACGAGCGGGTCGTGACGGAGACCCCCGGTCGAGGAGGAACCGTACCTCCCATGCTTCGCCAAGGGTCCGCCGCCGGTCGGCTTCGCCCTCCCCTGGCGTCGCGTACCCGAGGCCGTCGATCTCGACGTCGGCCTGGCCAACCACCACCGCCGGTTGGCGGACGAGCGCAGAGGCCCAGATGCCGATGCGGCCCAGCTCGACGCCTCGACCCCACGACTCCTGCCCCCGGGTCCCGGAGCCGACGTCATGGTCGGTAGCCGCTGGCGGCCCGGGTCCTCGGGTGAGACAATACTGGGCATGCTGGCAGCGTTCTCCATCACCCCGATGGGCACCGGCGAGTCTGTCGGCGATCTGGTCGCCGAGACAGTCCGCATCGTACGCGCGAGTGGCCTCCCCAACGAGACCAACGCCATGTTCACCAACGTCGAGGGCGAGTGGGACGAGATCATGGCCGTCATCAAGACGTGCGTCGACACGATGGCCCAAGTCGCGCCACGCGTCTCGGTCGTGATGAAGCTCGACCATCGCCCGGGCGAACCGAGCGGCCGTATCCGCCGAAAGGTGGAGTCGGTCGAACACAAGCTCGTACCCGAGAGCTCCGCTCTTCCTCGGTGACCGGTTGCGCCTGGCCTGATCGCAACGCCCCGTGACGGCAACAGGTGGCACTGTCGAACTCCTGGGATTCCGGGGCCATTCAGCTCGACTCGGTAGGCACGGTCAAGGCCGACCGCGGGTCGCCCGAAGGGGAACCCTTGACGGGGCCGGTCACCGTCGTCGCCACTGATTCGTGCCACGGCTCATCGATGAACTGGCAGTGACGTCCTCCTGCAGACTGTCCTACAGCTCGGAGACACGGGTGAGCTGAAGGCGGAGCAAGCCGAGGATTCGGCATGGCTCGAATCGGGGGAGGATCTCCTCAACGGATGTCGACCGACCTCGCCGCGAAGTGCCTGTTCGGTCGATTGGTCGAGATAGTGGTGCCCTTCAGTCGCATTGCCCAAACTGGTGCCTTCGGGAAGACTGTCGCCATGCCCACTCCCTCGCCGTGGTCCGAAGCTGCCGACGCGCTCACCCAGGCGCTGAGCCTCATGACGCCCCCGATAGCCATCACCTTCTCCCAGTCCGTTCCCGACGGTGTTGCCCCATTCGACGCTCCGATGCCGGAGCCGACTCCTGATGGCCGAACTGGTCGGGTCCCGGCAGGGTGCGTGTTCTGGACCAAAGCGCTCGACCGGACGTTCTCCACCGTCGCCGCCGACCATGGCAACTGCAGCGTGGGAAGTCTGACCCACGGGTTCGCCACCCTCGACGAGGTCGCCGGCCACTCGGATGTGGCGGCCCTGGTGGAGTCAGGCTGGGTGACCATGGACATGGTTCCCGACATCCCTGTCATCGCCGACCGGCCCGAGGTCGTGACCTACGGGCCACTGGCAGAAACACCCGTGGACCCGGACGTCGTCATGATCCGGGTCAACGCCAAGCAGCTCATGGTTCTGAGTGACGCGCTTCCTGGCCTGCGCATCGACGGCAAGCCCCAGTGCCACATCGTTGCGGTAGCCAAGCAAGAGGGGGAGGTGGCCGTGAGCGTGGGCTGCATGCTCAGCCGCACTCGCACTGCCATGCCGAAGACCGAAATGACGTGCGCCATCCCGGCAAGCCGCCTGCATGACGTGGTCCGCCAGATCCAGGCGGCCGCGGCAACCGACGCCGTCGTGGCCTCCTATGCAGCGGAGGATGCCCGCCGATTCATTGCTCGGTAGGGCGTGCTGCTCGGCCGCGTCGTCGAGGCTACTTCTTGGCCGCTTCGTAGTAGGGATTGGTGCCGGCCGCGTGGTCGGTGACGTCGATGACCCGAGTGATCTCGATGACCGACTCGCGGAGGGCGACTTCGATCCCTTGGCTCAAGGTCACCGCCGCCATGCCGCAGCCCGCGCAGCCACCGCTCAAGCGGAGGTAGGCGGCCTCACCCTCCACCGCCACAAGATCGGCCCGACCACCGTGTGCTGCAATGCTCGGGTTGATCTGTTGTTCGAGGACCTGTATGACCCGCTGCGCCACGTCCCCGCTGAGGTCCACCGGTGGCCCGGCCATCCCCGGGCTTGCGCCGGCGGGGCGCGGTGGCTGGTTGGGGTTCTGGATGACCATCCCGCCTTCGTCTGCATCGCGGTTGACGTCGAGGACCGACCCCCGAATTCTGGCGATGCTGTCGGCCGGAACCACGAGCGCGAGCCCACCACGTTCGTTGGACCAGTCGTCGGGTCCGGCGTCACCAACCGCCTGGAAGTACATGTCGTAGGTGTAGGCGTCTCCGCTCGCACCGGTGACCTCGACCCAGAGGGCCAACGACTCCCCGCCGTCCTCGCTGGACCGCAATTCCAGCACCATCTCCAGGGCCGCGTCGACCGCATGCAGGACGGCCACGCTGGGGGATTCGATGTCGGTCATGGTGTCTGTTCCAACCTTCGTGGGTTACGACCATCATAGGGGGGTGCCCCGGATCCTGCTGCTGCTGCCCACTGCCACCTACCGGGCCTCGGACTTCGTTGCCGCCGCCGCTGGTCTGGGGGTCGACGTCGTGGTCGGATCCGAACATCGTCAGGCCTTGTCCGGCTCCATGGGTGACCGGGCCGTGGTTCTGCCCCTGGCCGACGTCGGCGCCGCCGTGGGCGCCATCGTGGCGTTGCACCGTCGGAGCCCGCTCGATGCGGTGTTGGCCGTCGACGACCAAGGCGTGGTGATCGCAGCTGCTGCGGCCGCGTGCCTGGGATTCCGTCACAATCCGCCCGACGCGGTCGCCGCCACCCGGGACAAGGCGATCATGCGGGAGCGCCTGGGGGCCGCCTCGCTACCCCAGCCCACCTACCGAATCGTCTCCCCTGGTGCCGACGTCGTCTCGGCCACAGCGGAGATCGGGTATCCGTGCGTGGTCAAGCCGGTTTCCCGGTCGGCCAGCCAAGGGGTCATCCGTGTCGACGACGCGATCCAGGCCGACGCAGCCGCCATCCGCATTCGCGCCATGACCGCGAACTCTCCCGAACCCCTGCTCGTCGAGCGCTTCGTGCCGGGAGACGAGGTCGCCGTCGAAGGTCTGCTCACGAGGGGGCGTCTGGAGGTACTGGCGGTGTTCGACAAGCCCGATCCCCTGGACGGCCCCTTCTTCGAAGAGACGATCTACGTCACGCCGTCACGCCAGCCCCCTGCGATCCTCACCGAGATCGAGTCCACCGCAGGTCAGGCAGCCGCGGCGTTGGGCCTCCGGGAAGGCCCGGTCCACGCCGAGCTGCGCATCGGCCCGGCTGGTACCGTGACCATTCTCGAACTTGCGGCCCGGTCCATCGGAGGCCTGTGCGCGCGGGCCCTACGGTTCGGGGCCGGGGTGAGCCTCGAGGAGGTGATCGTCCGGCAAGCGCTCGGCATGGGGCTCGACGGCCTCACCCGGGAGTCACAGGCGTCCGGGGTGATGATGCTCCCGATCCGCTCGGCCGGGGTACTGGATCACGTGTCGGGACAGGAGAGCGCCCTCGCCATCGAAGGAGTGGTCGGTCTCGACATCAGCATCCCGTCGGGGCGCCGGGTGGTGCCACTGCCCGAAGGCGACCGCTACCTGGGGTTCATCTTCGCCCGTGGACCGACACCGCAGACCGTCGAAGCGGCTCTTCGACAGGCAGAGGCATGTCTCGACGTGCGCCTGCGCTGACCCGAGCCTGGTGGCCGAGGCCTGCCCGATAGGGTCGAGGCGGTGCGAGCGTTGCTGCTGTCCACCTACGAACTGGGCCATCAGCCACTGCACGCGGCCAAGGCCACCAGCGCCTTGCTCGCGGCCGGTCACGAGGTCCGCTGTGTCGATGTCGCGCTCGACGCGCTCGACGCAGACGATGTCGACTGGGCCGACCGGGTGGCGTTCTCCGTGCCGATGCACACCGCCATGCGCCTGGCATTGCGGGTCGCCGAAACGATACGGGCCCGACGACCCGAACTTCCGCTGTGCTTCTATGGCCTCTATGCACCGGTGAGCCGGGATCTGACTGTCACGTCGGCCGTCGATGCCGTCATCGCCGGCGAGTACGAACCAGGGCTGGTGGCGTGGGTGGAAGGCGGGGACCCCGGCCCGGCCATCCAGCTGGCCCGAGTCGAGGCGCGGGTGTCGGCCCGGCACCTGTTGCCGCCCCTGGACCGGTATACCCGACTCGCTGTCGATGGTGAGGAGCGCCTGGTCGGATCCGTCGAGGCCAGTCGAGGTTGCTCCCATCGGTGCCGGCACTGTCCTGTTCCGGTCGTGTACGACGGTCGCGTGCGCCCGGTGGACGTGGCTGCGGTCGTGGCCGATATCGACCAGCTGGTGGAGGCCGGCGCCCGCCATGTGTCCTTCGCCGACCCGGACTTCCTCAACGCCCCGCTCCACGCACGCCGGGTCGTGGCTGCGATGCACGAGCGTCATCCGGACCTGACCTTCGACTGCACCACCAAGGTGGAGCACATCCTGCGCCACCCGGACGTGCTCCCTGAGCTGGCAGAAGCCGGCTGCGCGTTCATCGTTTCGGCGTTCGAGTCGACCAACGACACGATCCTCGAGTACCTCGACAAGGGTCATTCCGTAGCCGATGCATCCAGGGCCGTAGTGTCGCTTCGCGAGCACGGGATCGAAGTACGCCCGTCGTGGTTGCCGTTCACCCCCTGGACCACTCTCGACGACCTGGCCGACCTGATCGACTTCGTCGTGGCCCACGATCTCGTGGCCAACGTGGACCCGGTGCAGTACACGGTGCGCCTGTTGTTGCCCGAGGGGTCGCTGCTCCTCGGCCATGCCGCCATGGAACCTCACCTCGGTCACTACGACGCGGAGCGCTTGGGTTGGACGTGGAACCATCCCGATCCCGTGGTCGAACGCCTGCACCACGAGTTGGCCGCGCTGGTCGAGTCCCGGGTTGAGCAAGACGCGTCCGTGACGTTCGGAGAGATCGACACCCTCATCCGCTCCCGGGCCACGCACCGGGCCGCTCCCCCGTCCCATGGGGCCGTCTCGAAGGGCGCCATGGGGGACCGGGCCCACCTCACCGAGCCATGGTTCTGCTGCAGTGAACCCACCGAGGCGCAGTTGAGGCCCCTTGCGCCGCTGGGCTGAGCGGCCGGCCTACCGGACCGTCCGGGAACATCTGCTGCGTCGCACCGCCCGGCCTGGAGGGCATCACCACGGCGATTACGCCGATGTCAGGTCGCGCCGAGCTTTGGGGTGAGAGGTCGGCGGCGTGGTCCCGCGCGGCCGGATCTCGTACGCGCAGACGTACGCGCCCGCCACCTTGTGCACGATCCGAGTGACTTCTGCCTCGGGGAGAACCCCTTGCATGAATTCGAGCTCGGTGGTGCAAGCCAGACCGTAGTGGGAGGCCACCGCCCAGATGGCGCAGCTGTGGAGTGTGAGTCGGTAACTGTCGCCAGGAAGCTTGTCGACGTCGGCCATGTACCCCTCGGCGTCGAGGATGGCGGCCAGACCCGCCACCGTGTCGCCGAGTGACATTCCTGCCAGCTGGTCCCGGCACTGTTCGACACGCCGGCGCCGGCGCCGCTCGAAGACGCGAGGAACCAGCTCGGGGTCCTCGTCCTCGATGTGGCCGAGCAGCTCGACCGAGAGGTCACCGGCGGACGGTCCGGCGAACAGGGACTCGCCCAATTCGGTGCTGTGGTAGAGGTCGGCTGGTCGCCCGGGTCGACCCCGCACTCGACGCGAGGCGACGAACCCACCGGACCTGAGCGCAGCCAGATGTTGGCGGACTGCGCTCGGGGTGATCCCCAAGATCTCCGCCGCTTCGTCGGCTGACGCCTCCCCCCGTCGTTTCACGGCGATGAGGACGTGTCGCTGGGCCGTTGACAGATTGGCCGAGGCCACGGGAGCACTGTCCATACCGGCAAGGATACTGCCCGGGGATGCTTGGGAACAGATTCGCAAGGCTAAACTTGCAGAAGTAGCATGAACATGACCTTCGGCTGCCGACACCGGCCCGCCGCCGGAAACGGTCGCCAGTCGGCAAGGAGACAACAATGCGCTTCCTCACTACCACCCGGCACAGCACGATGGGTGAGGCCGGCACGGGACTCCCCGGCCCCGAGGTGCCGTCATGACCGACGTGTCGAACGACGTCCGGGAGTTCGCCAGCCAGGAGTACCAGTACGGCTTTTCCACCGACCTCGACACCGATGCCGTTCCCAAGGGCCTGAGCGAGGACGTCATCCGGCTGATCTCGGCCAAGAAGCACGAGCCGGACTGGCTCCTCGAGTGGCGCCTGCGGGCGTACCGGCACTGGATCACGCTGGAGGAGCCTCACTGGCAGAACGTCCACTACGGGCCCATCGACTACCAGGACATCATCTACTACGCCGCCCCCAAGCCGAAGCCGCAACTGGCGAGCCTCGACGAGGTGGACCCCGAGCTGCGGACCATGTTCGACAAACTCGGGATCTCGCTCGCCGAGCAGGAGCGGCTCAGCGGCGTGGCGGTGGATGCCATCGTCGACTCGGTATCGGTGGCCACCACGTTCAAGCGGAAGCTGGCCGATGTGGGCGTCATCTTCTGCTCGTTCTCCGAAGCGGTGCAGAACCACCCGGAGCTGGTGCGTCCCTACCTCGGCTCGGTGGTCCCCTACCGGGACAACTACTTTGCCACTCTCAATTCGGCCGTCTTCACCGACGGCTCGTTCTGCTTCATCCCCAAAGGCGTGCACTGCCCCATGGAGCTCTCCACCTACTTCCGCATCAACGCCGCGGACACCGGCCAGTTCGAACGCACCCTCATCGTCGCCGAAGAGGGGGCGGAGGTGAGCTACCTCGAAGGGTGCACCGCTCCGATGCGGGACAAGAACCAGCTCCACGCAGCGGTCGTCGAGCTCGTGGCGCTCGAAGGGGCACGGATCAAGTACTCCACCGTCCAGAACTGGTACCCGGGCGACGCCGATGGCCGCGGCGGCATCTACAACTTCGTCACCAAGCGGGGCAAGTGCGCCGGAGCGAACTCCAAGATCTCGTGGACGCAGGTCGAGACGGGCTCAGCCATCACGTGGAAGTACCCCGGGGTCATCCTCCAAGGTGACAACTCGGTCGGGGAGTTCTACTCGGTCGCACTCACCGCCAACCACCAACAGGCGGACACCGGCACCAAGATGATCCACATCGGCAAGAACACACACAGCACCATCGTCTCGAAGGCGATCTCCGCCGGTCACGGCCAGAACACCTACCGGGGACTGGTGAAGACGCTGCGTTCGGCCGAAGGAGCCCGGAACCATACGCGGTGCGACTCGTTGCTGCTGGGCAGCGATAGCGGTGCCCACACGTTTCCGTATATCGAGGTGAAGCATCCGAGCGCGCAGGTCGAACACGAGGCCTCCACCTCCAAGATCAGCGAAGATCAGCTCTTCTACTGCCGCCAGCGGGGGATCTCCGAGGAGGACGCCGTTTCCATGATCGTGAACGGCTTCTGCCGCGAAGTCTTCAAGGAGTTGCCCATGGAATTCGCGGTCGAGGCCCAAAGGCTCCTGAGTGTCAGTCTGGAAGGAAGCGTCGGATGATGCTGAAGATCGAGAACCTCCACGCCCAGATCGGTGACAACGAGATCCTCCGGGGAGTCAACCTCGAAGTTGCGGCGGGCGAAGTACACGCCATCATGGGCCCGAACGGCTCGGGCAAGAGCACCCTCGCCAATGTGCTTGCCGGCCACGAGGCCTACGGCATCACCGGCACGGTCCGCTTCGAGGACGAGGACCTGCTCGCCCTGTCGCCCGAGGACCGTGCCGCGGCCGGCCTCTTCCTCGCCTTCCAGCACCCGGTGGAGATCCCCGGGGTGGGCAACCTGTACTTCTTGCGCATGGCGTTCAATTCGGTGCGCCGGCGACGCGGGCTCGAGGAGCTCGATGTCATGGGATTCCTCGCCCTGGCCCAAGAGCGGATGAAGCTCGTCGAGATGGACCGGAGCTTCATGAGCCGGTCGGTCAACGAGGGTTTCTCCGGGGGTGAGAAGAAGCGCAACGAGATCCTGCAGATGACGATTCTCGAGCCGAAGCTCGCCATCTTGGACGAGACCGACTCCGGCCTCGACATCGATGCCCTCCGGATCGTCGCCGGTGGGGTGAACGCGCTTCGACGTCCCGATCGGGCCATGATCGTCATCACCCATCATCAGCGGCTCCTCGACTACATCGTGCCCGATCGGGTCCATGTCATGGCCGGGGGCCGGATTGTCCGCTCAGGCGACAAGGATCTGGCGCTCGAACTCGAAGAGCACGGCTACGCCGACCTCGGGCTAGAGGTGGCGTCGGACCGATCGGCATCGGTGGGAGCAACGCCGTGACCACCGTCACTTCCACGGCGAGGACATCGGCAACGGCAGCTCCAACTGTCGCCGAGCTGCTCTCGCGCCTCGGGTTCCGGCCCAGTGGTCCCAGCCCTGCGTGGCTGACGCAGGCCCGCCACGCGTCTCTCGGGTGGGCGACCGCGCGCGGATTCCCGACGCTCAAGGACGAGGACTGGAAGTACACGCGACTCGGACCACTGTTGGACGTGCCGTTCGAGCGTGCCGGGGACGGGGACGGGGCCGGCCGCCGGGTCTCGCCGGCCATGATCGACGCGCTGACCATCGATGCGGCCAGCACCCGCCTGGTGTTCGTCAACGGCCTCTTCGCCGCTGAGCTGTCGTTGTTGACCGATCTGCCAGAAGGTGTCACGGTGACGAACCTGGCCTCGGTTCTGGCCGAGGGGGGCGCGGGTCTCGAGCCGTTCTTCTCACGCCCGTTCGGCGAGTACGACCACGCCTTTACCGCAATCAACACCGTCCTCGCCGAGGACGGGGCATTCATTCAGGTTGCGGCCGACGCCCTAATCACCGCACCCATTGAGTTGGTGTTCCTCTCGGACGCCCACGGGCCTCCCGTCATGGCCAACCCGCGTTCACTGATCCTGGCCGGTCCGCGAAGCCGGGTGGCAGTCGTCGAGACCTACGCCGGGACCTCGGGCGGCGTCACCTGCACCAACGCCGTGACCCAGGTGGTCCTCGACGAGGGAGCACGGGTCGAGCACTACAAGATCCAGGACGAGCCCGACGCCGCGTTCCACCTCGCGCTGCTCGACGTCCGCCAAGGCCCCGGCAGCCGGTTCTCGTCGGGCTCGGTGGCACTGGGGTCGAAGATCGCCCGCAACGAGGTGCGCGTGCGCCTCGAGGGCGAAGGGGCGGAGGCCGGCATCGACGGCCTGTACCTGCCACGAGGCGACCAGCACCACGACAATCCGATTCTGATCGAGCACGCCGCGCCCCGGTGCACCAGCCGCCAGCTCTACAAGGGAATCGTGGACGAACGCGGGCATGGGGTGTTCAACGGACGCATCATCGTGTGGCCGGACGCGCCCGGTACGGATGCCAGCCAGACCAACAAGAACCTGCTGCTCTCCGACCACGCCGAGGTCGACACCCGGCCGCGACTCGAGATCCTCACCGACGACGTGAAGTGCGCCCACGGCGCAGCCGTAGGCGCACTCGATGAGGAAGCACTGTTCTACCTGCGCTCGCGAGGAGTGCCCTACGAGGCGGCGAGGGCCCTGCTCACGTATGCGTTCGCCCGCGAACTACTGGATCTCATCGAGTCCGAGTCGCTTCGCACCCACGTGGAAACGCTGGTCGCCGGCCGGCTCTCGACGGACAGCGACGGGACGGGGGCACACTCCGGTGACTAGCGACCTGGCCGGTAGGTACCAGGAGGTGATCATCGGCTCACTCGTCGCCCTCTCCCGTATGTCGGAATCCCCGAGCGTGTCACGTGCGCCACGCTCGCATGACACACACTTCGAAGCGCCCTCGACGGTGACGGTGCCCCGAGGACCTGGGAGTAGTCGAGGATGAGCACAACGGGATACACACCGATCGAGCTCGGACAGGACTGCGATGTCACGCTGATTCCCAGCGGCCAGAAGATGAAGCTCCGAGCGGGCGAACAGGTGGTGGTCACCCAGGCCCTCGGTGGCACCATCACCGTCCAGACCGAACGCGGTCACCTGGCCCGGATCTCCCCCGANNCCTTTCGAGCTCGAACGGGTGATCGAACAACTCAAGACCGTCTTCGACCCGGAGATCCCGATCAACGTGGTCGACCTCGGGCTGATCTATGCGTGCGACGCTCGTCTGCTGGCGGACGGTAGTCACCGGGTGGAGATCAAGATGTCGATGACCGCCCCGGGCTGCGGCATGGGCGACGTGCTCAAGGATGACGCCTGCTCTCGGGTGCAGACGGTCCCCGGCGTCAGCGAGGTCGATGTCGAACTGGTGTGGGACCCGCCCTGGGACCAGAGCCGGCTGACCGACGCCGCCCGCCTCGAACTCGGACTGTATTGACGGCACGAAGCCGAGTCCTGTGATGACACCAAAGGAGAACACTTCACCATGAAGGTCTGGATCGATCAGGATCTGTGNNCCTGGCGGCGCCGAAGGCCTGGCCCAGGTGCCCTCGGAGCTCGAAGACGCGGTCACCGAGGCCTCCGAGGAGTGCCCGGGGGAATGCATCTTCATCGAGTCATAGAGTCAGGCAGCGCGGATCCGGCCGTGGGCGTTCGAAGGCGCATGCAGCACCGGCCGGCGGCGGGACCGGGTCGTGCGCTCACTCGGTCGGCGCGCGTGTCGCGACGAGAGGGTCGTGAATGAGGACCCCCGGGCCGAGGAGGAACCGTCCCTCCCACACTTCACCAAGGGTCCGCTGCCGGTCGACCTCGCCCATCCATGGTGTCCCGTACCCGAGGCCCTCGCCACTGGTTCCGCCATCCTTGTCCAACCGGCAAGAGTGACGATCACTCCTAGTCAAGGATTGAGCCGGAACCGAGGAGCACATCGTTTCGATGCCGACACCCGCTCCTTCAGACATGCCGGAGAGGGCCGGGACGAGGCATGGGTCTTCTGGATGCCCTGCAAGCTGAAGGCTCAGAACAGGCTGAAGCGGAGCAGGGAGAAGGCACGGCGGATCAGCCCGGTCTCGCTACGAAATGCCAGTTCAGTTCCGTTGTCGGGAGCCTGGTGCTCTTCGGCCACTGGAGCCTTCCGGTCGAGATCAGGCCGGCCCGTCGAGGAGGGCGGGCACGTCGGCCACCGAGTCGACCACGTGGTCAGGCCGGCCCGTCGAGCGGGCCAGTGCCTCTTCGCGGAACTTGCCCGTCCGCACCAGCACCCCGCCGATCCCCGACGCCTGTGCGCCGAGCACGTCGGCGTCGATGTCATCACCGATCATGAGCGCATCCGCCGGCGCCACCCCCAGCCCGGCGAGCACCGCGCCGAAGAAGGCGGGGGACGGCTTACCTACCACGGTGGCCGTCACGCCTGCGGCCTGCTCGAGTCCCACGATGAACGCCCCCATGTCGAGCTGGAGCCCCTCGGCCGTCTGCCAGTCGAGATTGCGATGCATGGCAACCAGCGACGCTCCCCCAACGAGGGCTCTGAACGCCCGGTCAAGGAGGTCATAGGTGACCTCCGCTCCGGCTCCACCGGTGAGCACGACATCGGCATCGTCGCCCTTCGTGAGCGCCAGCCCGGCGAGATCCTCGCCAACCTCACCGTGGTTCACCAGCAGGCACCGCGCACCGGGTCTGTGCTCGGCCAGGTACCCGGCGGCGGCGCGAGGTGCCGTGAACACCTCTTCGGGGTCGACGCGGAACCCGGCTTCGGTCAGACGAGTTGCCNNGTGGCGCGCATTTCGGTGAGAGCCTCGACGGCGCCGGGCAGGGCTTGCCACGACACCGTGAGCACACCGTCGATGTCGCACAGGAGAGCACGGGGCCGACTCATGGCTGAACGCTACCGGTCCCGATCGAATCCACCCCAAAGGTGCCCGAACTCGACCCCGCTTCTATTCGGTGCGAAGCGCCCTGCAGCTGTCGAGAACCCCATCCGAGTAGGTCATGGGACGAGTCGATGCTCATGAACGAAGCGCCAGATCGACGGTTCCGGATCGGAGTCACACCTTGAGGCGAGATTCGGCGGGCCCCAGATCGGCTCGGCGGTGGTTGATGCCCGGGTGGTGTCCAATCTGCGCGGTGCTCGACACATAGTGTGAGTATGACCGATGGTTTCACCTGATCGTTCAGGGGCACGGAGCCGGGGAATCGGCCACCCACTCTCCCGACCTGGAACTTTGTGGGTTGGACCCAGGCTCTGCCGATTCGCGTGAGGCATGGGCTGACTGGATGCTGGGCAACCTCAGGTCCATGGGGATGGCGGTGCAGGATGGCCCATGTCACGGTTGCCGCCCGTCGAGGTCTTCCTCAGCGGACCGCTTTCGGGTGGACCCGGCAGGCGCCGGGTGTGCTTCGTGATCCACCACTCTGCGTGTTCGTGCTCCTCGCCGGGTTCCGGCTGGTCGGCGACCACGGACCCCGGGCACGGCTGGCTCACCTCGAAAAGGGCGGAGCCATCCTGGTAGGGCCTGGTCGGTGGGTTGCTGCAGGTGTCAGACGAGGTCCTCGTGTCTGAGCAGGTCAAGCTCCAGGACTGGATGGTCGATGAAACGAGACATAGGGACAATCGGGACTTCGGAGTCAGCGTGAGCCAACAGCAAGGTCGATCACAATCAAGGTCGCAATTCGACGATGGGTGAACCTCCGTCCATTGATTCCACGAGTCGGTCGACGGCACTTGGTGGAGTCCAAGCCAACCAATCACTTGCGTCGTGGCTCGAATCGCATGCCGACGCCATGGTGGGTGCAGTCAGTCCGAACGGTGCCCCAATGGAAATGCCGGACTCGATTCCTTTGGGTTCGGGGCATCAAGTGGACACACGGTCGTTCCTCGAACTGGTGATTCCCGAGGATTCGCGTACGGTCACCGACGGGTTCGTTGCAGCATTGGAGCGGGGAATAGGCGTAGCAAAGATCCACATGTCGAGTGATCCGGAGAACGCGCTCTTCCTGCACTATCTCGACCTGCGAGAAGAACACGGGATCGTACTGCGTGTGGTGACCTCTGGCGATGGGGTTGAAGACGATCCGCGGGGTCCGATCCGGGCAGCCGAGCTACTGCCAACAAGGCCGCGACTGGGAACGATGATCAAGAGCGAGACCGCCTCGATCGTGTCGGTGGATCGAGCCACCACGCTCATGCTTGGCTGGGCCGCATCAGATCTGGTGGGCCACTCGACCCTCGACTTTGTCCATCCAGACGACCACGTCCGCGCCATCGACAACTGGATGAGCCGATTAAGCGGCGAGCACGGCCGCAGCATTCAAAGCGCACGGCTCCGCTATCTGTGCAAAGACGGATCCTGGCTCTGGATGGAGACCTCAAACGACTTCCAGCTTCGAGACGATGGCACCACCGTTGTCGTGGCCCAGCTGCTGGATGCCTCTGAGGAGATGGCAGCGGTCGAGGCGTTGCGCCACAACGAACTGTTTCTTCGCCGGTTGACCGATACCGTTCCAGTCGGACTCTTTCATGTCGCCGGGGACAACAGCGTGGTGTTCGTGAATCCGGTACTTCGGGACCTCATTGGAGATGTCCCGATTCGCTCACTCTCGGACTTGACCACGGCCATGTCATCTGAGGGACCGCCACTGGAGGCGGCGATTGCTGGCGTCATGATGGACGGCCTCGACGCCGATCTAGAACTGACACGTTCGGTGGATGGTGGGCGGACACGCTCAGTTCGGGTCACCTTGCGCTCGGTGGATAGCGAGGACCGAGGTCTCGGCGTCTTGGGTTGCATAGTAGATGTCACCGATTTGCGGCGCATGGCCGACACCGATGTGTTGACTGGACTTAGAAACCGGCGGGCGCTTATGGGGGATCTCGAAGACGAACTGATCCGCCACTCCGGCAAGGTGAGCGTCATCTTCGCCGATCTCGACGGATTCAAGCTGGTCAACGATCAATATGGACACCAGGCAGGAGACCAGGTCCTCGCCGCCGTCGCCGAACGGCTTCGGTCCGCCATCAGACCAGGTGATCTGATCGGTCGTCTTGGTGGGGATGAGTTCATAGTCGTATGTCCAGGCGTATCAGCCCAGGAGCCCGCGATGGCAGTGGCGCGACGCTTGCAAAAAGCACTAGAGCCGGAGTTCTCCCTTCCAGGAGTTTCGGTGCCCATCGTGGCCAGCTTCGGAATCGCTTGTGGTACTCCACAAATCACAGCGGATGAGCTGATCTCAAGTTCCGACTCAGCAATGTACGAGTCCAAGCAAGCACATGGTCGTCATCTCAGACTTGCAAATACGTGAACCCTGGCTGAAGGTCTGGGCCAAGTCCACGGGCCGGCTCAAAGGATCGACCCGCGAGGGGTTCAACTTCCGTTCCGCTGTACAGCCCGGGGTTGATAAAGACAACCCTAGGTTGTACAGATGACCCATGGATACAACGCAAAGCAAGGATCTACAGGACCTGGCGGACGCTCTCTTCGCCGAAGTCAAGGCGGCCGAAATCCAGATGGATCGTCTCAGGTGGGAGATCTCGAACAACGCCCAGTGGCGTGCGCAGAAGCTTGGCCAGCTCAAACAGATGATGCCAGTACCGCAAATCGCCGACCGCCTGGGGGTAACCCGGCAGGCCATCTATGCAGCGCTCAATGAGGATCCCCCGGACTACGAGCTCGAGCGACCCGGTCGACCGTCTCTGCCCGATCGGCTTCGCGATTACGCAGATCAGCTCCGCCGCATGGTTCATGCGGAGAGAACGATCTCCATTGGGCCCGTCGGCGGCAGGTTCCTCGTCGAGGACCTCGACGATGCTGTCGGCGAGTTGGGCAAGATCTACAAGGGGGAGGAGCCGTTGCGATAGGGCTGCCGCGGTCACCACTCGCCGGTTGATTGGTGGAAGCGCGGACGACCTGTGGAACTTGGCGGGGTCCGTCGAGCCGAAGTTGCCGCCGGTCGAGGCCCCAGACTTGGCAGCGATCCAGTCCACCGATTGTCCATGCACTGCGCCAGCGTGCTCTGATACCCCCGTGCCAGCGCCAGTCTCTGATTCGATCAGTGCTTCAAGCGCCAGCAACCACGGCACAGTCACGATTCTCGAATGGTGGAGTGACTCAGGGACGGCGTTGTTCCACTACACGGACGGACGGGTCCTTAAGTGCCCGATGACCCACGCGAAGGCCCTCGACAAGGCGGTGCGGTTGATTGGCACTGGACGGGAACCTGAGGTGTTGATGGATGGTCTCGGTCTCGAATGGACTGGAACGTCTCCTGCCAGTTGACTCCGCTAGACGATGGTGTCCCCGAT
>PLHF01000032.1:21575-32210 GCA_003138855.1 Acidimicrobiaceae bacterium
GCTCGCGTCACGGATGCTGACCTCAACTATGTCGGGTCGATCTCAATCGATCCTCTGCTCCTGAAATCTGCAGACATCTTGGTCAACGAGCAGGTCGCTGTATACAACTTGATGAATGGCGAACGATTCGAGACCTACGCGATTGAAGGTTCTACTGGACAAGTTTGCCTCAATGGGGCTGCGGCCAGGCTGGCGCAGATCGGAGATCTGGTCATCATCGCCACGTTCGTCGATGTCGAAGCGGACGAACTAGCGGCTCACGAACCCAAGGTTGTCGTTGTCGACACGGATAATCGTCCCACTGGGTAGGACAAAGGCGCACGTACTCACCAGGAGAAAAGTACTCACGCCTGATGAAGCCGCCGGGTCAGGCTTGATCCTTATGAAGGTGTCGCCTACCGCCGGTTACGCGTCGCAGGATCTCGGTCTGGAATTGCGGCTCGCTAACGATCGCGAGCACCTGGGTCGTCCTCACTGCACCGGCGGGTGACCGCCTCAGTGGAGCGCACGAATCTGGCCAATCAGCACTCAGAGCTGCGGTTTCACTCCCCGAGGCCATGTTTCGTACCCCGCTCACGACACATGGGGTAACTGAATGATGTGCAACCTGAGCATTGCCCGTACCCATGCCTCGTGTCACTGGCCAACCGACGCTGGCCACTGGATCCGGTGGAAGGTGGGCTCAGTGACGGCAAGGCATGGAGAGCGCTGCCCAACACCCCGGTCCGGTGTGCTGTTGGATCCTTGGGAGGAATGAACGGCAAAAGGGTCTCGATATCGACCCGGATGGGTCAGTGAGAAACCCCTTCGCCTGGATCCTCCGTCGCCGCTTGATCTGTGCGATTCGCCGTCACCCGTCGGAAGTCCGATTGACCCGATACATGGATAGATCGACTAGATGGCTGGTGCCTTTCTCGAGAGCGGCTGAAATCGACCAGAACTGGTGGAAATTGGCCCGTCGCTCGACGACACCGCGGTGATTCGAACGCCTCTGGGTGCATGCTGCGAGGAGCTCGACTCTCGGCCCTCAGGCCGGATCTGAGCGACACCCTGTTGAACACCAGCCTCCTAGACGCAGAGCATCGAATCGGGAGCGACAACGAGCCATTCGGGTGATACGGTGAATCTGCCGATATTGGGAACAGGAACCCCTGCTTCTATGGCCCGGCGCATGCGTCCCACACGGAGTATGAGGACCATCGCCAGGTGGTCAGACAGGCGACCATGGGACTACGGCAGGCCATTGCAGCCGCAAGTGATCCGGCAAGCGTCATGGACCGAGTACTCGCAGAGGCGCTCGTCCTTGTCCCCTCAGCGGAGGGTGCCGCGGTCTTGCTGTGCACTTCGCCGAATGTGCTCGGCTACACCGCAACCGCCGGGAACCTCGCAGGTTTCACTGGTACGACGGTGTCGCTGACAAACAGCCTCTCCGCCCTCGCCATCCAAAGTGGCGTCACTCAGCGCTCCGACGACGCGAGGATCGATCCGAGGTTGGATGCGAAGCTCGCCGCCAAATTCGGGATCCTGTCTGTGATTTCCGTGCCACTCCGCAGGGGAGCCGAGGACATCGGAGTGGTCTTGATTACCTCGGGCGAGGCGTCAGCCTTGGGGCCAGCAGACGAGGCGACCGTGGCGGGCCTGGCGTCGTTTGTTTCGACGGTGATTGGCGCCGCGGTCGACCTGTCCTCGTGCACCACTGAACTGCTCGGGATCCGGCAGGAAGCTGCTGCGGTCATCATTGGACAGGATCACCTCGGCGGTCCGAGCGAGACCGCCCGCTCCCGGTCGGCCTTTGTCGCGAACGTCGTCTGCCCCGGCACCGCTATCGAGTCAGCGGCTCGGGACCGCATCGAACAGGCACTCTCTGGAGCCGAACCTACGATCGTGCTCCAACCGATCGTCTCGCTTTCGAACGGCACAGTGGTCGAAGTCGAGGCCCTAGCTCGGTTTGCAGGGCCTCCAGAGCGAGGGCCTGACAGATGGTTTGCCGAGGCAGCCGCGGTTGGGCTCGGCCGTCAGCTCGAACTCCGTGCAATCGATCGGGCTCTTTCCCTGCTCCCGGAGGTGCCCGGACCTGTCCGCATGGCAGTGAATGCAGGTCCTGACACGTTCTGTTCCTCGGACCTGATTGACCTACTCGAGACGAGCACGCCAGGTCGGGTCATCGTCGAACTCACCGAGCACGTCGGCATAGCGGATTACCCGGCACTGCACAGGGCGTGTAAGAGATTGCGCACGATCGGTGCTGAGGTGGCAATCGATGATACCGGAACAGGATTCGCGAGCCTCTCGCTGGTGCTCGAAGTAGCCCCAGAGATCATCAAGCTGGATAGGGAACTGACCGCCGACATCAACCTGGACCCGGTGCGGCGTGCCCTGGCCAGCGCTCTGGTCACATTCGGCGCTGAAATCGGAGCCAAAGTGATCGCTGAAGGGATCGAAACTGCTGCTGAGTTAGAGGTCCTCACCGACCTCGGTATCGGCTACGGCCAGGCCTTCTATCTGGGTCGCCCCGGCAGCATTGAAGACCTGGCCGTGCTCATTCGAACCGGAGGCGGCCGCCAGGCAGTCCTTGTGTGATTCGGCTGTCGGGCTGCCCCCCAAACAATGGGAGCGGGTCGGGCTACCTGGGCTCCCTTGCTGACGGGACGGTGGGCGTCTAACGAAGCAGGAACAGTGTCCTCAGCCCGTGAGCAGCCCGACCTCCGCAAGCACCGTACGGCATTCCTGAGGCCCGCGAACTTGCTTGGAGTGAAAGCCGAATGATCTGGCCGCATCGGCGTTCAGCGCGACGTCGTCCAAGAACAGCACTCGATCCCGATCTGCTGGAACCTGCTCGGCAACCGCCTCGAACATCTCCGTGTCCGGTTTGAGCAGTCCCATCTCAAACGAAAGGAAGGTGTAATCGAACATCTCCAGCATCGGCCATTCCTGTGACTGGTATGCCCAATGCACAACGTTGGTGTTGCTGCAGCACCCGATCGGAACCGACCCCTGGACGTCCGTGAGCAATCCCACGGAGCCGGTGAATGGTCCGATCGGCCATGTCTTGAAGATCTCCAAGAACTGCTCGGGCGACACTTGGAGTTGCCATTCAGCGACGATGCCTTCCGAGAACTCCTGTGGTGTGCATCTGCCCGTCTCAAACCGACGCACCCACGCACAGGCCAGCCACCGATCCCTCAGTTCCTCTTCGCTGGCCAGCCCTGCCAATTTTTGGAACGCCGCCGTACCACCAAGTTCGATGAGAACTCCTCCAAGATCAAACAGGACGAAGTCGACAGGACGGTAGGGCATAGTTCGAAACCTAGTGCGACGTTGCCGTTTCCCGAGGTTCGACGGGTGAGTGTCCCAGATCGCGGGACGCGGGCACTCCTGGCGTGACAGTAGTTGCATGAGGGAGCTCCCTCGTCGGAAAAGGGCGAGAATGGCCATATGCCAGATCATTTTCCGACGCTGCGGTCCGTGGTCCTTGATGCGACCGATGCCCGCGAGTTGGCAGAGTTCTATCGACGGCTGCTCGGGTACGAGTACCGGACCGGTGACGAACGTCCCCCTCCTGGTGAGCCAGACCCTGCGGGACGGGACTGGCTCGTGCTCGTTGATCCGGCAGGCAACGTGAGACTGGCCTTTCAGCAGGTGGACCAACTGGTTGCCGCGACGTGGCCAGAAGGCGCAGTCCCTCAACAGCTGCACCTCGATCTCAGCGTTGCAACCGTCGAATCCCTGGTCACTCAGAACGAACGGACACTCTCGCTCGGCGCACGGTTGTTATTTGATCGGCGCGACGATCCGACCGAGCCCCTCTACGTGTACGCAGATCCTGCGGGCCACCCGTTCTGCATCTTCGTCGCACCCTCCGCGTAGGAATCTCCGTTTGCACCGAGCGGAATCAGCACCTATCCCACAACGCCGGGTCGACGGCGGTCATCGAACGTCGCTGACCGGCACTTCGGTGACGTTCTGACGGCCCTCGAACGACCGGCTAATTCCCCTTGCCAAGATGAGCTAAGAAGTCGAGTGGTAACGGTGAGAGGCCACGGACATGAACAAGTTGAGCGCGGTATCCGCCTTCGATCGCGGACGGGGTGAACACTCCACGGGGCCTGGTAGCTGTGTGCATCCTTGCCATTCCCCTGCTCGTCCTAAGGGTGATCGGGCGGGTGGAGTACTGGCTGAGCGCCTCGTTCGCTACCCTCTTCGTGGGCCAGCAGATGCAGAAGAAGCAGGCCGCAGCAGTACGATGAGGCGCTCGGATGCCTGAGGAAGCCGCTCCCGAGAAACCGCAGCAAGAGTCCGCCGCGTCATTCGACGAGCTACCTCGCCGCCAACGCCGCAGGCTGGTTCTACGAGCGTTCGTGCGGACCATCGCCACGGTCGCCGTGATCGTCGTCGCCTACTTCATCGCCCCCTTGGATCACGCAATGTCTCCTGCCACCATCATTGAGTTGGTCCTTCTGGCGCTGGCCATCTTCGCCATGATCGGGTGGCAGATCTGGCGCATCACACAGTCGGACTACCCGACCCTCCGGGCCGTGGAGGCCCTGGCCTTCATCGTCCCTGCCTACCTCGGCCGCCTCAAGGGTTCCCCCGCCATCCTTACGCCGCTTCTGCCCGATCTTGATGACTCTTGTTTGGCGACTCCGGTGTTTGACCTACCTGCTGTGAACCAGAGCCATTCGACAATGGTCTGGACTCGGGGCCTGTCACGGGCTCGGTCATGGTCTCACAGGCTGCGAGCTTGAAGGCTTCCCTCGATCTGCCAGTTGCCTACGAGAAGGCGGCCAAGGCACAGGGCCTTCAGGTTCAGTTCCTAACAATCAACAAACTCCCTCCAATGGATCCTGAGGGTGTAGTCCCTATCGTCTCCGTGTTCGTTCTCCTGCTGGCGGGCTACCTGGGGGCCACGATGGCGATGCAGCGCACGAAGACGGCGGCACGTCGGTGGCGGGTTGTTGCGCTCTTCGGCTACGCCGTGGTCGCTGGTCTGGTGATCGACCTGATCGCTGGACCGCTTCTCGGTGGCTATCCAAACATCGGAACCAACTTCTGGATTCTGTGGCCGGAGTTCGCCTTCGTCTGTTTCGCCACCGCACTCTTGGCCGCGACCCTCCAAAGTCTGATTGGTCCGGTAGGCACCCTGATAACGCTCATCGTGGTCGTCTTTCTCGGCAACCCCTCAACGGGTGGAGCGAACGGAGTCGCCTACCTGCCTCCGTTTTGGCAGTCCCTTGGTGGCGTACTCCCGCCCCGCAATGGGCTCATCCTGATACACAACACCCTCTACCTCGGTGGCAACGGGATCACGACGGCAGGCATCGTCCTTGGGATCTACGTCATCGTGGGCTTTGCGTTTGTGACCATCCTTTCCCTGATCCGATGGCGAGCTGCTCAGGGAGCCGTACTTAATCCCGATACCCCTGTCGTAGATTCAATCGAAGAAACCGCAGTCGCAGCCATACCGCCGGGGTGAGCTGAGGCAACTCAACGACTATCGCTGCCGGTTACGCGTCGCAGAATCTCGGGCTGAAATTGCGGCTGGCTAACGATCGCGAGCACCTCGGTCGTCCTCACTGCACCGGCGGGCGACTGCCTCAGTGGAGCGCACAAATCTGGCAAATCAGCACTCTGAGCTGCGGCTTCACACCCCGAAGCCATGTTTCGTACCCCGCTCACGACACATGGGATAGCTGAATGCTGAGCAACCTGAGCATCGCCCGTACCCA
The DNA here is from genome assembly GCA_003138855.1 of Acidimicrobiaceae bacterium. Classification (GTDB taxonomy): domain Bacteria; phylum Actinomycetota; class Acidimicrobiia; order Acidimicrobiales; family RAAP-2; genus Bog-756. Next base: position 27,302 of record PLHF01000032.1, read on the forward strand.
TGCCTCGTGTCACCGGCCAACCGACGCTGCCCACTGGATCCGGTGGAACGTGGGCTCAGTGACGGCAAGGCATGGAGAGCGCTGCCCAACACCCCGGTCCGGTGTGCGGTTGGAGCCTTCGGAGGAATGAACGGAAAAAGGTCTCGCTGTCGACCAGGATGGGTCAGTGAGAAACCCCTTCGCCTGGATCCTCCGTCGCCGCTTGATCTGTGCGATTCGTCGTCACCCGTCGGAAGTCCGATTGACCCGATACATGAATAGCTCGACGAGACCGCTGGGGACGGTCTCGCGCTGCTTGTGCGGCCGCAATTCCAAATTGACACCGCTGTAGAAGGCTGCCGCCGCCACCCGGTGCGAACTCCAGAGTCGACCGATCCGATGCCGCTGTGGATGCTGGGATCAGATCTCGTACCTTACGAATCACCCTACAACTCGGGATCCGCCGGCTTCCGGCTCCTTCCTGAGCTACGCCGCTGAGCTGCGAAAACGCCCGGTTCGCTCCGGTTGACACCCATCAGATCCGGCCCGTTTCCGCACTGGTCATGCGCAGGTCAGGAGTTCGATTCTCCTCCCAGGCTCCATGTCGATGGTCTATCCGTTGACATGCCGAGCGCCGAATAGGGCGCGAGCACCTGGTGCCCGGGCCCTGTGCGGTGCCGTCGTTCTGTGCTGCCCTCAGCCTGGGAGGGCCGGTGCTCGAGTGATGCCTGTGATGGGCCTCGTTCAAAGACGGTCGAGTGTTCGAACTGCTCTCCAAGCCACAGCGCGTAGGCGACGCAGTCGTCGGACGTGTGTGGAGCTTCCGAGATGTGACCGAGCGCAAGCGGCTCGAGGACCAGCTGTCATACCAGGCGCTTCACGATTCACTCACCGGCCTCGGTAACCGAGCCCTTTTCCAGGATCGGCTTCAGCATGCGGTCGCACGAATCGAACGCGGCCATGGTCGTCTCGCCGTCCTCTTCCTGGATGTGGACAACTTCAAGGCAATCAACGATTGGCTTGGGCATTCCGCGGGTGACGCGGTCCTCCATACGATCGCCGAGGGCATTGTCGGATGTCAACGCAGGGCCGATACCGCAGCGCGCATCGGGGGGGACGAATTTGGGGTTCTCGTCGAACAGATCGGACACCCGGGCGAAGCCATCAAGTTGGCGGAACGAATCTTGATGGCGACGCGTCCGCCGTTGACCGTGGGCGCCAATGAGGTGTCGGCCACGGTCAGCATCGGTATCGCGTTCGATGGGCCCGGCATCACCAGTGATCAACTTCTGTGCAACGCGGATCTCGCGATGTATGCCGCAAAGGCACGCGGGGGAAACCGACACGCGGAGTTCGAGGGCAAGATGCACGCAAGTGACCGAGTCCCTGTGAATTGAACCACTTGCTCACCACTCGGGATCCTTCCACCATCGTGGTGGCCTTGCGAGTCGCTCCGGTGCGCACTTCCTCTGCGACTCCACTACCCGTCGGAAAGGTCTGATGTGTCCGGGGTTTGATTTGGTGGGGGGTTTGCTTGATCTGTCATGTCTGTGACCCGAAGGGACGGTCCGCACGCCAAAAGGGGCAGAGCCCGGTTTTCCGCCGCCCGGTGCCCTCGAGCGGTGGGTTGACGCCAACTCGGCTCCCTCGGACGGCGAAAAGGCGTTCGAGTTCCTGGTTCATCGTGGGCTGCCACCGTCAGGGCTGATCGAGACGACAATGTGGTGGTTGGCTGTGGACCGCTGGGCGGCTTCGATGATCTCCAGGACGGCCACCGAGTCCCACGGATCGACCGGCGGCGGAGCGCCGCCGTCAAGCGCTGCTGTCAGAACTGAGTAGAAGTCCTGGTAGGCACCGGGCAAGCTGGGGACCCTCATATTCTCGCCGGCGACCCCGAGGATCCCGTCACGCTCTGGGGCCTGTCTGCCCCATTCGGGTGAGCCGGGACGCAGACCGGCGGCCAGCTGTTTTTCTTGTGGGTCGAGGCCGTAGCTCGTGTACCCGGCCTGGTCGCCGAGCACCCGGAATCGGGGTCCCAGCTGAGGGGCCAGGGCGCTGGCCCACAGATGGCTACGAACCCCTCCGGCGTGGGTCAAGGCCACGAACACATCGTCGTCGACGATGCTGCCAGTTCGGCGTCGGTCGAGTTCGGCGTAGACGGAGGTCACCGACCCAAAGAGGACGAGTGCCTGGTCGATCAGGTGGGCGCCGAGGTCGTAGAGGAGGCCGCCGGCCTTCGCTGGGTCTGGATTCTCGCGCCAGCTGCCCTCCCGAAGCTGAGGAATCCAGCGCTCGAAGCGCGACTCGTAGCGATGAATCCGGCCGAGCCGCCCCTGTGCGACGAGCCGGCGTAGCGTCAGGAAGTCACTGTCCCACCGGCGATTCTGAAACACCGTGACCATGACCCCGGCCTCTTGGGCCCGCTCGACGAGGCGGCGGCCGTCCGCGACCGTCGCCGCCAGCGGCTTGTCGACCACCACAGGCAGACCGGACTCGACCGCTCGCAGGCCGAGCGGGATATGGGACTCGTTCGACGTGGCCACTACGACCAGGTCGACTCGGCCGGCTCCGGCGAGGACAGCGTCTACTTCACCACCGACTTGCGCATCGGGGAAGTCCCTTCGGGCTTGGGAAGCTCGCAGGGGATCAGAGGTGACGATCGCAGCGACATCGAGCCCGGGTGTGGCGTCGATGAGAGGAGCATGGAACACTCGGCCGGCGAGTCCGTACCCGATGACTCCCACCTTGTAGGACTGACCGTTAGCCATGGTCCCATTAGATCAGCCCGACGTGCCACAGGGGACCTCGCCTGGCGAGGGGAGGCCAGGGCGCCTCGCCAACCCCTCAGTCCCTGGCACTACCTCGGTCAGGGACAGCGTTCTGGGATCGGGCGATGGTTCGAACATGCATTCCCTGTGCACCTTTGTCGTTGCCTACCCGTGTGTAGTGCCGTCTGCTTCAATCGGTGGCGGGGGTGCGCCAAAGGTCGATATCGCCTTCCACGGCGTACTGGTCGATCGCGGCGAGTTCCTCTGCCGAGAAGTCCAAGTGGTCGAGGGCGGCGACACTCTGCTCCAGTTGGGCGACACTGCTCGCCCCGACGAGGACTGAGGTGACCCGCGGGTCTCGCAGGGCCCAAGCCACGGCCATCTGGGCGAGGCGCTGTCCTCGCCTCTGCGCAAGAGCATCCAGGCCGCGCACGCGGGCCAGGTTGTCGTCGTTGAGCATCCCCATGGGGAGCGAGCTGTTCTCAGACGCGCGGGACCCTTCGGGGATGCCGTTCAGGTATCGATCGGTGAGAAGGCCTTGGGCGAGGGGAGAGAAGGCGATACAGCCGACGCCCTCAGTGCCGACGACGTCGAGCAGGTGCTCCTCGATCCATCGGTTGAGCATCGAGTACGACGGCTGGTGGATGAGCAGCGGGGTGCCGAGTCGGCGGAGGATGGCGATGGCCTCCTGGGTGCGTTGGTCGGAGTAGGAGGAGATCCCGACGTAGAGGGCCTTACCCTGCTGGACTGCGGAATGGAGTGCTCCAAGGGACTCTTCGAGGGGGGTCTCGGGGTCGAAGTGGTGATGGTAGAAGATGTCGACGTAGTCGAGACCCATGCGCTTGAGGCTCTGATCCAAGCTGGCCAGGAGGTACTTGCGGGAGCCGAGGTCGCCGTACGGGCCGGGCCACATGTCCCAGCCGGCTTTGGTCGAGATGACGAGCTCGTCGCGGTGATCACGGAAATCGGAGTGGAGGATCCGGCCAAAGTTGGATTCGGCGCTGCCGTAGGGCGACCCGTAGTTGTTTGCGAGGTCGAAGTGGGTGATGCCGAGGTCGAATGCCCGGCGCAGGATGCCTCGTTGGGTACCGATCGGCCGGTCGTCGCCGAAGTTGTGCCAGAGCCCGAGCGACACGGCGGGCAGGAGGAGGCCGCTGCGCCCACAGCGACGGTAGGTCATGGAGGCGTAGCGGCTGTCGGCGGGTACGTAGGTCATCGGCCTGGATCGTGCTCCGTTTCTGTCCGGTGAAGGGCTGGTCGGCGCCGGGTGGTTGCTCGGACCGGGGCGGTGACGGCAGCGAGGCCGACGAAGACCGGCATGACGTTGCGAACGGCGAGTAGGTCGCCGCGACTCACTGAAGGTCCATTGTAGGCGCCGAGGAAGAGTCCGGCGAGCGCCTCGACCCGCGACGTCGGCGTGGCCGTGGGGGAGTGCTGCGACGAGCGCACCTCTGATGCCCATGTCGCCACCGACCCGGCAATCGGCACCGCCGACGATGAAGACCGCAAGGCGGGGTGGCCACCTACTTGCGGCGAGCAGGCAGAAGCCCACGACGATGATCGGCACGATCTGTTCCAACCGGGCGCCGCCCACCGTAGAGCGCTCCCGAGCCGACAGGGAAGGAGCGCTCCGGCAAGGGCGAGGAACACCCGGTCGGCCGAGGTGAACCGAGGACGGGGCGTACGCCGCGGCAGCACCTCGAGTTGATGGCGAAGCATGACCATCTCAACGTTCTTCTCGAGCCCGCTGAGACGATGAACCCGAAGAAGCTCGGTAGTGCGACGGACCAGATGGCAGAGAAACGAGAGGGCCACGACCCGAGAGTTTCGTCGCACCCATCTGTGCCTGATCAAGCTGGCGTTCGGGTGTGTGCATCCCATACGGCGGGACGACCCCCGACACCCTCTCCGTGCTGAATTGGCTGGATGGTCGTGGTCCCACTGGTCCCTCGTTTCGTGACCGGTCAGGTCGAGGTCACGAAACGAGGAGTGGTCGAGTTGGGTAAGTCGGCAGCGGAACGCGCCCGGCGGACCGGGCCGCCGGGGAGCCGATCAGCCGATGATGGTGCCGGCCACGGTGAACGTCCGGTAGTCGGTGATGGTCAGCCCGGCCACGGCGATGTTCTTGAGGTTGGTGGATGTGCCGGCCACCGGCTCGACGA
>PLHF01000060.1 GCA_003138855.1 Acidimicrobiaceae bacterium
TCAATCAATGCAACAGAGCCGGGGGGAGTCAGCAAAAACCAGTACTCGAGCTGGCCGACCGCTACGGTGCTTCGGTCGGGTCCGTCGAGCAGAGGTCCCGCCACCGATGCTCCGGGCCCGACCTTTTCGGTGTCGCCACGCTCGACGCCCTGCTCGATGCCGCAATCGAGGGGGCCAAGGCCGAGGGGAACCTGAGACGGGCGAATGTCCAGATACGATCAAGTTACCGGGCCAGTTGAGCGAGGTCCCGCCGCCTTGCTCCTGACCCGGCAACCTACTGCACGGCGCACTGGTTCTGCTCGTGCCGTGGCGCGAAGGACCCCCGGCCGGAACCGGGGGCCATCGCCAGCTGATCGAGCGACCCTTCCACGGGGCCGGGCAGGATTCCTCGATCCGGTACGGGGAGGATGGCCCCCCGACCGCTGCGTCGCGCCTCCCCCCAGGCTGCGACAGAGTTGATTCAATGCCCGATGGCTGGAAAGTGAAACCCCTGTCTCTCTGAACCGACCCTGGTATTTGGGCACTGGCCCGGCACCTAACACCCCCACCCCGTCCGATTGCGGGGCACAGGGGCGAGCTGGTGGGGGGCATCGGGAAGCAGGGAGACATCGGCCATTCGGTACCTGGTGGCCTGCGAGTGCCCTACAAGCGGATCAAGATGGCCTGGCCAGGAGCGCGATCGTGAACCGGCGTTACGGCGCGAATTGCCCTCTGAACTGGGGCACTGTTGCATTGAGCGCCAACTTGCCTGAAACCGTTGGGGTTCGTGCCTCGGCCGTGAGTGAACGAGGCTGTTGGGGTGAAGCGTCGCCGTCTCATCCGATCCATCCAGCCCCCCGTTTCGGGATTCGCAGGGTTCCGGTCCCCGCCCGAGGTCATCCTGATCGCCGTGCGCTGGTAGCTACGTTACGGATTGTCCTACCGGGATCTGGAGGAGCTGCTCGCTGAACGCGGTATCGAAGTTGACCACGTGACCCTGTTCCGGTGGGCTCAGCGGTTCACGCCCTTGCTCATCGACGCGGCTCGGCCGTGCCGCCACAGCGTGGGTGGTCACTGGTTTGTCGATGAGACCTACGTGAAGGTCTCCGGGTCCCGGCGGTACGTCTATCGGGCCGTTGACCAATACGGGCAGGTCATCGACGTGTTCGTGTCCACGAAGCGTGATCTGAGAGCTGCGACGGCATTCTTCGCCGATGCGATCCGCTCTCACGGTGAGCCGGCTGAGATCACCACTGACCGGGCCCACGCCTTGGTCCGCGTGGTCACGGACCTCCTGCCGGCCGCACTGCACGACACCACCCAGCACGCCAACAATCGAGTCGAAGCGGACCACGGGCGCCTCAAGGCAAGGCTTCGCCCCATGCGGGGCCTCAAACGGGACTGAACCGCCAGCATCGCCATCCGAGGCCACGCCTTCATCCAGAACCTGCGACGAGGCCACTACGAACTAGGGGTCGATGCACGTCCCGGACTGACCCTTGCCGCGGCGTTCGACGAGCTCGCGCAGGTGATCTGAGCGGCAAACCTCACCGAGGCTGGTCAGCTCGCGCCCGACGACCAATCAATGCAACAGAGCCCCGTCAAACCACCGCAGTGCCTTGGCGGCCAGGGTTCCGTACTGCACGTCGCCGGAGATGGCGGCGATGCGCGTCAATGAATAAGCGGCGCATGCTACGCCGTATGGCTGAGTGAGGGGAACGTCGAAGTTGCTGCCGACGATTGCGGGATACGGCATGTCGGCGGAGGTGAGCGCGGTCGCGATCAGCTCGTCGCGGCCCAGGAGCGCCCCTACGTCAGCAAGCACTGCCTCCTGGACGTGGCCCCACAGATGTGGCGTTCCGACCTCGCGTCACCAGAGCTGTCACCAGACCCCCATTCGCGCCCTCGGTCGTCCCGTCACCAATGCTGTCACCCCGCGGCCAGAGTGCCGATCGTTGCGACCTGTAAAGATGTTTCCATGAGGCGGCTGGGCTGCATCGCTGTTTCGATCGCTGCTTCCGTGACACTCGTCATGGGTACGGGCATCAGTTCTGCATTCGCTGCACGGACAGTCTCGATACCGGCGACGCCGACAAACGTCACGGCAATGCCAGGAGTGGCGACGATCACGGTCTCCTGGCGCAGCCCGCATGAGACCGGGGTGACCTACACCGTTTCATCGGTCCCTACTGGGAAAGGTTGCGTCGTCGTTGCACTCGCTAGTTGCACAATCCCAGTCGCTGAATCGACTCCGTGGCGGTACCAGGTCACGGCGTCGATTGGGTCATTGAGTTCGACTGCATCAGCACTCACACCTGTTGTGCCGCATCGCACCCTCGCGGTCTTGGCAGGCCAGTCCAATGCGACCGGAGCACAGTCCTACGCCGTCGATCCGACGACAGGCATCAACTACCTTGCTGCTCCCTACACCGACGGGGCCGATACGACCTCGACCATCGGTTGGATGCCATGGCTTGTCAATCCGGTGAAGGGACACGAAGAGACCGGTCAGGTCGCGCTGGACACTCCGCAGTTGGAGATCGGCTCCGACGGCAAGCCCGTCCATATTTTCGGTCCGGAGATCGGCTGGGCGCGGCAGATCTACGCCGACACGGGCCAGTCCGTGAGCGTAATCAAGACGGCGTTCCCGAATACCAGCCTCGCCGGTTACTGGCTTCCCTCAATTCCAGGCGGCCTCTTCTCACAGATGATCACCACGGTCACCTCGACGATGGCAGCAGACGCCCGACGGGGCCAGCTCGACACGATCGGGGCGTTCGCCTGGTTTCAGGGCGAATCTGATGCCGAGGACCCGACGATGGCGCCTGACTACCAGACGAATCTGAGCGCCTTCATCATCGCGCTCCGCTCAGACCTCCCGGCAGATCCGACTACCCCGATCGTGCTGGTCAAAGAATCGTTGGCCAGCCTCATCTCATTCTGGGAAACCTTCGGGTCTTGCGGTACAACAGAGAACTGCACGTCTGTAGCCGCCGGAGATGCCGAGGTGCGAGCAGCCGACGACTGGGCGGCGGCCAATCTCGCTCACGTCATTGAAGTTGACACGCTGGGTTTGCCAAGGTTCGGCGGCCTGATCCACCTGACCAATATCTCTGAACTTGCGATCGGCGAGAAGATAGCAACAGCGAGTGACCGCTTGATGCCGTGGCAGCACCTACGTGATCCCGGCCCGGCACTCAATCAGAGCGGCGGCATCGGCGGGCTGAGCGGCCTGGCGGCTGTCGCGTGGATTGTCGGGGGCAGCGCAGCGACGATGGCCCGAAGCTGATCGGTCACGTCGAGGGCCGATGCGGCAGCTCCCTGGTTGGTCGCACCGAGTTCGTCCGGTGCGAGATTCCGCAAGAGAAGTCGGACGTGAGCCGTGGCTGAGAAGCTGTGGATGGAGCCGCGACTGCCGCCCTGTGGGTGCCGAAAATGTCATCCGGTACTGTTGATCAGGGAGTTCTCACATTTGGTTGCACCAACAACAATGTGGGAAATCGAAATCGATAGCCTGGGAAATGGAACCTTGGGCTCGGTCATCGTCCCTGGCTGAGGGGGTTGTGTCGTTACCCCACCAGGGGGTTCCGACAGAACTGGGCAGGTCATGTCGACAAAATCCCGGCACACAGGGCTGTCCGGTCAGTTCCGGCGGGTGAGTCGGGCCCCACGACCGGGAAAGTCGCCCCCGTAGTGTCCGAAAACCCGATGACGCCCGTCACCAGGGACTCTGTGCAGAGCATCGATCCTCGCGGCTACCGTCATCCCGATGCGACGGCGGCGAGCCAGAGGCCAGCTATGGGCCTTCGTCTACCTCGGCTTGCGACAGGTCCTCGAGTTGCTCCTCCTTCTCTTTCGCCGCGAGGGATCCAAGGAAGCCGAGATCCTCGCCCTGCACCATGAAGTGGAAGTTCTTCGGCGCCAGGTCGGACGCTGTGCGTACGAGCCCGCCGATCGTGCCCTGCTCGCCGCCCTCAGTCGCCTACTCCCCCGTTCGTCCTGGGGAACTCTCGGCGTGACGCCGCCAACCCTGCTGTCCTGGCACCG
>PLHF01000057.1 GCA_003138855.1 Acidimicrobiaceae bacterium
CTACTTTCCGTGGGGAACCTCAGTGTCGTGTGCCGTCGCCAGACGTCGGGGCCGCTGGCGTACTTGGGACCCGAGTGCCGGCGGTTCGCTGCCGATTCCTCGTCGACCTCGTAGACGGCCAGGAACCGGGGCGCTCCCTGATAGGGCGGCCGGACGGCGTCGACCAGCTCGTATCGGATGGCGCGGAGGGCGCGATGGCGTTCCGCCACCTCCGGTAGGTGGACGTTGGTGTAGAAGTCATTGAAGACCACGAGGTCCTCGTCGGTGGCGCCAGTGGGAGGATTGACCCCCAGCAGGTAGATGGCGAAAGGCGCCCCCTCGGCCGGAGTCGTCTCGGCAACTGGTCGGTAGAGCAGCGACCACGTCAGTCGCAAGCCCGGCTGGCCCGGGACCTCACCAGCCCCAGCTGTTCCGGTGTTCCCACTCCCGTGGATTGCGCTCAGGAGCTTCGGGGGCCGGAACCCCCGGGCGGCCATGGCGAGGAGCTCATAGTGGGAGCCGGCGCCCGGGTCCCTCGGCGCCGACCGGGTGAACTGTTCGGCCGTGGAGGAATCGGCGGAGGCACCCCCGCGGACGTCCCAGCCCGTCCACCAGGTGAACGGTGCCTCTCCGGTCACTGGCGTCGAAGGTCGCCGCTGCGATCGTCGTTCCCGCTCGGGCCCATGCTCCCGACGATACCAATTTCAGGGTCTGGGCTCGGCGCCAGCCCCGGGAGCGGGCGCCGTCGACAGGTGATCGGCGTGGTCCGGCCCGATAGCGTGGGGTGGTGGCCGCCAAAGGGGCCCGCCCCGTCGAGGTGTCGGGTCGGACAGTCGAGATCTCCAATCCGGACAAGATCTACTTCCCCGATCTGGGTGCCACCAAATTCGAGCTGGCCTCCTACTACGTGGCGGTGGCCGAAGGGCTGAGGGTGACCGCCTTCGGACGTCCCGCCATGCTCCAGCGGTTCCCCGAGGGAGCCGGCGGCAAGTCCTTCTTCCAGAAGCGGGTGCCGGCCGGGGCTCCGGACTGGCTGCAGACCACCGTGGTCACCACCCCCAACGGGACGACGTCGAACGCCCTGGTCGTCGCCGACGTCGCTCACATCCTGTGGGCTGTCAACCTGGGGTGCCTCGGGCTCCACCTGTGGCCCTACCGGGCGGACGACCAGGGCCACGCCGACGAGCTCCGAATCGACCTCGACCCACAGCCCGGCACCTCCTTCGGCGAGATCCGGCAGGCGGCGGTCTGTGTGCGCACCCTTTTGGAGGAGCTGGGCATCACCGCCTATCCCAAGACCACCGGCAGTCGGGGCCTCCACGTCTACGCCCGGCTCGAGCCGCGCTGGGACAGCTTCGCGGTGCGCGCGGGCGCTGTCGCCCTGGCCCGGGAGCTCGAGCGACGGCATCCTGACCTGATCACCGCCAACTGGTGGAAGGAGGAGCGGGGTCGACGGATCTTCGTCGACTTCAATCAGAACGCCCCCCACAAGACGGTCTTCGGCGCCTGGTTCGCCCGGCCGCGGGTGGGTGGCCAGGTCTCCACGCCGCTGTCGTGGGACGAGGTGGACACGGTCGACCCCGAGGAGCTGACCATCCGGACCGTTCCCGACCTGCTTGACGGGCGGGGGGACCCCTGGTCGGCCATCGCCTCCGAGCCCCAGTCGCTCCAGCCCCTGCTGGACCTGGCGGCACGCGACCGGGCCGACGGTCTCCACGACGCACCCTGGCCGCCGGAGTATCCCAAGCAGCCCGACGAGCCGCCCCGGGTGTCCCCGAGTCGGGCCAAGAAGGCCTGAACGGTGGATCCGACCGGCGCCCTCCGCCGCATCGCCTACCTCCTCGAGCGCGATGGTGCCGAGTCCTACAAGGTCCGGGCCTTTCGCAAGGCCGCGGCCGCCGTCGCCGACCTGCCCGTCGACCAGCTGGCCGCCATGACCTCCGCCGGGCTCCAGGCGATCCCCGATGTCGGGAAGACCAGTGCCCAGGTGATCGGTGAGGCGACCGCCGGCGACGTTCCCGAGTACCTGGCGCGGTTGGAGGCCACCGGGCCGCCGGCCGTGAGCAGCGCCGCTTCCGAACTGCTCGACCGGCTCCGGGGGGACTGCCACAGCCACTCCGACTGGTCGGACGGGGGGTCGCCCATCCGGGAGATGGCCGAGGCGGCCAAGGCCTACGGCCACCGGTACTGGGCCCTCACCGACCACAGTCCCCGACTGACCGTGGCCCACGGGCTCGATTCCGAGCGCCTGCGCCGGCAGCTCGAGGTCGTGGCCGAACTCAACGACGAGCTGGCGCCCTTCCGCATCCTGACTGGTATCGAGGTCGACATCCTGACCGACGGGGGACTCGACCAGGACGAGTCGTTGCTGGCCCAGCTCGACGTGGTGGTGGCCAGTGTCCACTCGAAGCTCCGGATGGAGGAACCGGAGATGACCAGACGGATGCTCCGGGCCGTGGAGAGTCCCCAGACCGACATCCTGGGCCACTGCACCGGCCGGATCGTGGTGGGGAAGGGCCGCCCGCCCTCCACCTTCGATGCTGAGGCGGTGTTCGGCGCGTGTGCGGCCAACGGGACGGCGGTGGAGATCAACTCCCGACCGGAGCGCCTCGATCCCCCCGAGCCCCTTCTCGAGTTGGCTCTGTCCCTGGGCTGCAACGTGGTGGTGGACACCGACGCCCACGCGCCGGGCCAGCTCGAGTGGCAGCGGAACGGCTGCGAGCAGGCGGCGCGGGTGGGCGTGCCGGTGGACCGGGTGATGAACGCCCTACCCTTGGACGGCTTCCTGGCCTGGACGGCCGGACACGGGGAGTAGGGACCCGGCCCGGGACACTTCCGCCGAGGTACGATCCGGTCGTGGTTCTCCCCGTCGTGCCGCCGGTGGCACCGATGCTGGCCAAGCTGACCCGTGAACTGCCGGAACGGGAAGGTCTGTACTACGAGCCCAAGTGGGACGGCTTCCGGTGCATCGTCTTCCGGGACGGGGACGACGTGGTATTGGGCAGCCGCAACGAAAAGCCGCTGACTCGGTACTTCCCCGAGCTGGTGGATTCGCTGCGGGCCAACCTGCCCGACCGCTGCGTCCTCGACGGTGAGATCGTCATCGCCGGCCCGGCCGGGCTCGACTTCGATGCGCTGTCCCAGCGGATCCATCCGGCCGACTCACGGGTCGAGCTGCTGGCCCGCACCACGCCGGCCTCGTTCGTGGCCTTCGACCTCCTGGCCCTGGGCGACGACGATCTCCAGGTCGAGCCGTACGCCGTCCGTCGTCGGACCCTCGAACAGGCGCTCGCTTCGGCCACGCCCCCCGTCCATCTCACCCCGGTCACCACGCGGCCGGACGTGGCCAGGGACTGGTTCTCGCGGTTCGAGGGCGCCGGGCTGGACGGAGTGGTCGTCAAGGACGGCGAGCTCCACTACCAGCCGGACAAGCGGGCCATGATGAAGGTGAAGCATGAGCGGACGGCCGACTGCGTGGTCGGCGGCTTCCGGTGGCACAAGTCCGGGGGCGTCGTCGGCTCCCTGCTCCTCGGACTGTTCGACGGAGCTGGCGGGCTCCATCACGTGGGTGTGGCATCCGGATTCAGCGCCGCCCGGAGGGCCGAGTTCGCCGAGACGTTGGAGCCGTACCGGAGCGATGCCTCGAGCGGCCATCCCTGGCTCGGCGAGGGAACACCCGTGGGCCGCGTCCCGGGTGGCCAGAGTCGCTGGAGCGCAGGCAAGGACCTGACCTGGGAGCCCGTCCGCATCGAGCTGGTGGCGGAGGTGGCCTACGACCATCTGCAGGTGGACCGCTTCCGTCACGCCACGTCCTTCGTCCGTTGGCGCCCGGACCGGGGTCCGGAGTCGTGCACCTACTCGCAGCTGGACACGCCGGTGCCGACCGAGCTCGAGGAGGTCTTCGGCACCCGCGGGTGACCGGTGAGGTCGGTCAGCGTGCCGCCACGGCGCGGGCCCGCTCGGCCAGCCCCGGGTCCCGCACCAACCGGCAGACCTCGTCGAACCCGTCGGTCGGTCCACGCCAACGAAGGGCGGCCACCTGGTCGAGCAGGTCCGGATCCCGGCGAAGCGTGGCCAGGTCCCGGAACAGCTCAGCCCGTTCGCGCTGCTCGGCCAGCCGTGCGGCCAGGGTGGCCGCACCCCGCAACCCTTCCCGCACCGTGGGATCCCAGCTGGCCACGTCGTCGGGTACGGCGTCGAAGGTCCCGTAGTGGGCCAGCACCACCGAGGCGGACCGCTTGCCCCATCCGGCCAGTCCGGGGAAGCCGTCGGCGGAGTCGCCCACCAGGGCCAACCAGTCGGGGATGGACCGGGGGGCGACACCGAACTTGGCCCACACCCCCTCCTCGTCGGTCATCACGTCCTTGCGCCGGTCCAGCTGGACCACCCGCCGGCCGACCACGCACTGGGCGAGGTCCTTGTCGGGCGTGCAGATGATCACCCGGCCGACGGCGGGATCCCCGGCCGCCACCGAGGCTGCCGAGGCCAGGGCGTCGTCGGCCTCCAGTTCGGCCATGGGCCACACCACCAGGCCCAGTGCCTCCAGCGCCGTCTCCAGGATCCCGAACTGCGAACGCAGCTCGGGCTCGATGCCTTCCCCGGTCTTGTAGCCGGGCCACAGGTCGTTGCGGAACGACTCGACGACATGGTCGGTGGCCACGCCCACATGGGTGGCGCCGTCCGCGATCATGCCCAACAGGGAAAGCAGGACGCCACGGACGGCACCGATCTCCTGACCGTCGTCTGCCCGGCGCGAGGGCTGGCCGAAGTACTGGCGGAACAGTTCGTAGGTCCCGTCCACCAGATGCACGTCCATGGCCCGAGTCTTGCAGTCCGGGTGGCCGTTCGTGTGTTGTCCAACCCCGATGAAGTGGCTGCCACCATGGGCTCAGGGCCGCAGCATCTGATGGTGACTGATCGGGTGACCGTCAAACCCACGCCTACGGTCATCCAGAGCTACGAGCCAGTTTCACACCTTGGAGGCTGGCCCGCCTGACGAGACACTGAAGCGCTGCTGCAGCTACGAGGCCTTCCGACGTGCCGGAGCCTTCGGTTTGGCCGCTTTGGCGGTCTTCTTGATGGGCGTCGGCCTTTTGGCGACGGCCTTCTTCGTCGTCGTGCGGGGTGCGGCCTTCTTCGCCCCCTGTCGGCCCGCCTTCACGGAGTCGATGCTGGCGCTGAGCACCTCCATGAGGTCGACGACCTTGGTCGACGCCGGTTGTGCTTCCGTTCCGGTGACGATCTCGTTGCCCTGACGCTTTGCCTCGATGATGGCTTCGAGCTGGAGGCGATGCGTGTCCTGGTACTTCTCCGGATTCCAATCGCTCTCCATCGACTCGAGCAGGAGGCCCGCCATCTGTACCTCCCGGTCGGTCACCTGGTCCGCACTGGGCAGCTCGGGAAAATCCTTGGTCGGCGACCGGATCTCATCGGCGAAGTACATGGTTTCGAGCTTCAGCACATCGGCGTCGGGACGGATGGCCACCGGGTACTCCTTGTTCCTCATCACTACCGTTCCGATGGCCACCTTGTTGGCGTCCCGCATGACCTGGCGCAGTAGGGCGTAGGCCTTGTTGGCGGCCTCACCTTCAGGGGCGAGGTAGTAGGTGGACCGGTAGTAGACCGGATCGATCTGCTCGAGGTCCACGAAATCGGTGATCTCGATCAGCTTGGACTTCTCGGGCTCTGCGGCGTCGAGCTCTTCGTCGGTCAGTAGGACGTACTCCCCGCCGCCCAGGTCGTATCCCTTGACGATCTTTCCGGCCGGAACCTCGACGCCCGTCCTCTCATTGACCTTCTTGTAACGGACCCTGTCCGACGTTCCCTCCTCGAATTGGTTGAAGTGGACCGTCTTGTCCTGCGTAGCCGAGTAGAGCCCGACAGGGACATTCACGAGCCCGAAGTTAAGGGCGCCCTTCCAGATGGTTCTAGGCATGCAGCTATCATTACCCAGGTCAGGGGCCATCCACCACCCCTGATACACCCCTTTGTCACACTGTGGTCGTGAGCAAGCCTGAGACCCCCGAGTTCGGTCCTGCCGTACTCCGAAGCCTCCCTGCGTTGGTCCCTTCAGGGATGACCCAGGCCGATCTGGCCCTTGAGCTGGGGTTATCCGCCCACATGCAGATGAGCGGGACCGAGGTGGATGACGCCATCGCCCAGATGTGGGCGGTCCGGCAGGCCATCCTCGAGGCGAGCGACATGGATGCTTCCATCGAGCCAATTCCCTTCGGCGGTCGCTCCGAGCGGCTCGGTCTGTTGAATCTTGCCCTCTACCTCGGAAATCTTGTCGAACGGGCTGCGGCACTTCAGGATTGCGAGCGGGACACCATCGTGGCCCGGGCCCTGGGCCGACCGGTCATCCAGCAGGTCCGTAGGACCGCACCTGACGTCCGGCAGCTGCGCTCCTCCTGAAGGCCAGGCCTGTCCTGGCGGGAACACGGCTCCCCATTCGCTGCCGTGCCCGCCTGCGATGGCGTAGGCCGTCGTGAACTGGGGTAGATATGACCTGTGACCGCAGGTCCACTTGGCAGCTACCGAGAGAAGCGACGACCGGGGCGCACGCCTGAGCCGATCCCCGACAACGTCGCCGTGCCGACGAAACGGGGCAGGAGACCGACCTTCGTCATCCAAGAGCATCACGCCTCGAGTTTGCACTGGGACTTCCGCTTGGAGCACGACGGTGTGCTCGCTTCCTGGGCCCTTCCCAAAGGGCTCCCCGTCTTCCCCGACGCGAACCACTTGGCGGTGCAAGTCGAGGACCATCCCCTGGAGTACGGGAAGTTCAGCGGCACCATCCCCAAGGGTGAGTACGGCGCCGGAAAGGTGTCGATCTGGGACCGCGGTCGCTACGACTGTGAGAAATGGCGACCACGGGAGATCATGGTCGTGCTGCACGGCAAACGGGCGAAGGGCCGTTACGTCCTGTTCCCCACCAAAGGGAACAACTGGATGATCCATCGTATGGATCCAGCCCCGGAAGGCGTTGAGCCACTACCGAGCCGGATCCAACCGATGCTGGCAACGGCGGGCCAGCTCCCGCCGGACGACGGCGACTGGGCCTACGAGTTCAAATGGGACGGCATGCGCGTATTGATCTGGATCGACGGCGGCAGGCCACGGGCAGTCAGCCGGAACGACAAGGACGTCACCGATTCGTTTCCCGAGTTGCGGGCCTTCGGCGAGGCGATGGGCTCCCGCCAGGCTCTGTTGGATGGGGAGCTGGTAGTGCTCGGTGCTGACGGGAAGCCGTCATTCGCTCGACTCCAACACCGTATGCATGCCAGCTCACCTGCCAGCGTCCGGAACGCCGCCGCATCCAATCCGGTCAGTCTGGTGATATTCGACCTCCTGCACTTGGACGGCACGTCGTTGATCGGACTGGACTACGACCACCGACGTACGGCTCTGGAGGACCTGGACATCGGCGCTTCAGGATGGGCGATCACTCCCTCGTTCACCTCTGACGATGGGAGACGGGTCTTTCGAACTGCGGTCGATCTGGGCATGGAAGGGGTGGTGGCCAAGCGGCGAACGAGCACCTATCAGGCCGGGCGACGCAGCCGTGACTGGATCAAGGTGAAGAACCAGCACATGCGGGAGGTTGTGATCGGCGGATTCACGGAGGGAAATGGAAGTCGGAGAGGCGACTTCGGTGCACTCCTGCTGGGAGTCCCGTCATCAACCGAACACCGAAGGTTGACGTTCGTCGGCAAGGTCGGAACGGGATTCTCCGACCGTTCCCGGGCAGAGATTGCATCCGACCTCAAGCGGATGGTGCGCGGCACGAGCCCGTTCGATGGCCGCCTCCCCACTGCGGTCGACAAGGCCGTTACGTGGGTGACTCCCAAGCTGGTGGGTGAGGTGCGCTACAGCGAATTGACCTCGGACGGGCACCTCCGGCATCCGGTCTGGCGAGGGCTCCGAGCAGACAAGGCCGCCAGAGACGTGCGCCGTGAGTCCTGAGCACCCGGTGCGGACGACCGTGGACGGCCGGGAGCTCACCGTGTCGAACCTGGAGAAGGTCTTGTATCCCTCTACCGGATTCACCAAGGGACAGGTGATCGACTACTACGCCCGGGTGGCAGAGGTGATGCTGGCCCACGTGAAGGACAGACCCCTGACCATGAAGCGATATCCCAACGGGGTCGACCACAAATTCTTCTTCGAAAAGCACGTGCCCGACCATGCTCCTGCGTGGGTCCACCACAAGGCCGTGCCGTCCACATCGAAGGGCGAACCGGTCGACTACCCCGTGGTGTGCGATCGCCCCACGCTGGTGTGGGCGGCCAACTTGGCCGCCATCGAGTTCCACGTCCCTTTGTGGCACGTGGGCAGGAGGCGTGTCCTCCCGGCTCCACCCGATCACATGGTGTTCGACCTCGATCCGGGGGAGGGAACCTCCATCGTTGAGTGTTGCCATGTGGCCAAGGTCGTGGCGGAGATCCTGGATGAGGGCCGCTCCGGCTGCTGGCCGAAGACCAGCGGCTCCAAGGGCCTCCAGCTCTACGTGCCGCTCACGGGCCGACCGACTTGGGAGAAGGTCCGTGATCGGGCACATGGGATCGCCGTTCAGCTGGAACAGGATCATCCCGACCTGGTGGTCTCGAATATGCGGAAGAGTCTGCGCGCGGGCAAGGTCCTCATCGACTGGAGTCAGAACCACCCGGCCAAGACCACGGTGGCCGCGTACTCGTTGCGGGGCACGGACGAGCCCACGGTCTCCACACCGATCTCATGGGACGAAATCGACACCTGCGCCACTACGGGGGATCCGGCGGACCTTCGCTTCACGTCTGATCTCGTGCTCGAGCGGATCGAGGCATTGGGAGATCTGTTCGCCCCGGTTTGACCGGAGGAACGGGACGCCGTTGTCGATGGCCATTCGGGCTCGTATGCTCGGTGTCTGGTCAGGTTTGAAGCGTGCCAAGGAGGCAGCTGTGAGCGCGATGGGTGAACGGTTCCTCATCTTGGAGGAGACGGCTGACGCACTCGACGTCATCGATCCAGAACTGGCGGTGCAGTTCCGTGTCGTCAACGGACTGCCAAGGCGCCCTCGGGAAGAGATGGCAGCGGGTGGGTCTGCGCCTGAGTTGAAGGCGTCGGTGAGTCCCCCGAAACGCCATGAGATCCGCATGGACGTGGGCGACCATCATGTCCGTTCCGACTGCACGTGCGGAGAGTGGACTTCCGAGGTCGATTGGGACGGGATCGACACGATGGTGGTTCAGATTCGTGAGCATCTAGGGTCCGTTCACGCCACATCCGACGACGGGGTCACGACGACCGCAGCGTCGACACGGTCCGAGAAGCGAGTCGGATGAGAACTCGACGGTAGGCAGTAGCTGCCCGTCCGGTCCTCGTATCTCAGTGGTCTGAGTATGCTTATTTGTCCTGTGGCCGGTCCACCTGGTGCCCGGTGACGGTTCCCTCAATGGGACGCCCGGCTGACCTACGTCGGCCGACCTCCCAGGGACGCGATAACCGTCGATATGCGTTGCCGTCACCCTCTTGCCACTCCTGCGAGTATGACCACGCCCCAGACGACCTCGGCTGGATCGAGGCTCCATCGGTGAACCGTTCTGTGCGGACTGGCCGCCGGGCACCCACGGC
>PLHF01000068.1 GCA_003138855.1 Acidimicrobiaceae bacterium
CACGGTGCCCTATCTTGTCGGCCGGTTCGACCTGCTCTGGTTCACCGACGACGCCCTGGTCGAACGGGCCCCGAAGGGGGGCAGCGCCTACATGAGGTCGATGTACTACGACACCGCCCTGTCTGCCAACCCCCACGCCCTTTCCTCGCTCACCGAGCTGGTGGGCGCCGACCACGTCCTCTTCGGCAGCGACTACCCCTTCGCCCCCGAGCTGGCCACCCAGATGACCGTCGACGGGCTGACCGGCTATCCGCTGACCGATGCCGCCCGGGCCTGGGTGGAACGGGGGACCGCGCTCGAGCTGCTGCCCTCGTTGCCTCGTCGCCTCGCTGGTGGAGGAACCCCCTGATCGGCTCCCAGTGCTGCACCTCCGACCCGACTGAGCACCCATCAGATGCGGGAGCCTGACCCGCTAATCCGAAGCACCGCTGATCATCGCAGGGACATACCGCCGTCGACGAGCACGACATGGCCGGTGAGGTAGCTCGATTCACTGAGATCGACGATGACCGAGGCGATCTCAGCCGGCGTCCCTGACCTCCCGAGTGGTGCCAAGGTCTGCATCGCATCATGAATCGGATCCCAATCGTCGGTCCACGGAGTCCTCACCAGCCCTGGAGCGACAGCATTGACCCGCACCTCCGGCCCGGAGACATTGGCAAGGAGCTCCGTCAGGTGGTTGAGGGCTGCCTTCGACGTGGCGTAGGGGATGCAGCTTCCCGTGGGTCGGACCCCTGCGATGGAGCTCACGTTCACGACGCTTCCACCGCCATCACGACGGAGATGGGGCAGCGCCAGCTTCGTCAGCCGAAAGGGGCCGATGACGTTGACCTCCAGGATCTCCCTGAAGAGATCATCGCTGACGGCGTCGAGGTCGTGATGGGGGATCACCTGGTGAAGCCGGCGTTGTCGACGAGGACGTCCAGCCGACCGAATCGCTCGATCGTCTCCTCGACGAGCGCTGGAGACTGCGTGGCATCGCTCACGTCGGCTTGGACATAGAGACCGCTGGACAGGGACGAGGCGACGTCGATGCCGGCCTGGCGAGAAGATGACGAATTGACCACCACGTGCGCCAAGCGCGCCGAAGAGACGCGCTGTGGCCTCGCCGATCCCACTGGACGAACCGGTGACGATCACCACCTGACCCTCGAAGAGTGGGTCGTTCGTCACGGGCTCACCCGGTCCACGAGGGGCTGATCGGGGCGGGACGCCGTCGGACCCGTCACGACCGGGGGATCGGCTGGTGACCCCAGCGGCTGATGCTGTCGTATCGGCGATTCCCGTCCCACGGCGCATACACCTTCTTCGTGCCGTACCCGACTTCGACGAGGAATCCCGCCGGGCTCGTGACGTAGAAGCTGAACGCTCCCTCGTTGTCGTGGAGGCCGAGTCCGTTGGCGAACTCAAGCCCACCGGACCACGCACGGTCGAACGCGAAGCCCACATCGTCCCGATCATTGGTCTCCACCTGGAAGTGGTGGAGGGACTTGCCGAGGTCTAGTGGCAGTTTGGCAACTGCGATCGAGTGGTGCCGCTCGTTGCAGTGGTAGAACCGGACCTCGAGCTCGATCCCGTCCATGATCTCGGTCTCGATCCAGTCCGACTGGACCATGCCAAGCCCGTCGAGAAGGAGGCGCTCGGAGTCCTCGAACGAGGTGACCGCGATGGCGGTGTGGCCGGCACCGACGCCGTCGGTCTGGAAGCCACCTTTGACCAGATTCGAGCTGAATGGCGTCTCGGCCACCGCGAGTCCTTGCACGAGCTCGAAGCGAAGACGCCACGGTGATTCCGTGTGCACGAGACGATCCACCCCTCGCGCAACAGCTTCCTCTCTGTCGCCCTCGGTCAGGGGGAAGCCAGCGGCTTCGAGACTCGCTGCAACCTTCTCGAAAGCCTCGTCGTCGACTGCTTCGAAGGCGAGCACTGAGCAGTCGTCTCGCGAACCCTCCTGGACGAAGACCCTCCTGGTCCGACCGTCGTTGCGAAAGGTTGCCGATCCGTCGGTGGCGGTCTCTCCAGGCACGAGGCCGACGACGTCGGTCAGCAGAGCCCCAAGCGCTCCCGGATCAGTGACCTCAAGGCCGATGTATGCCAACTCAAGCTGGTGATTCATTTGCGCTCCTCTCTCTCAGTGGCCCGGGGCCCTACACGTGTTGCGGATGGTCCCGATGCCCTCGATCCAACTCTCGATGACGTCCCCGGGTGCCAGGAACATGGAAGGCTGGCGAACGAATCCCACACCTGCAGGGGTGCCGGTGAAGATCACGTCACCCGGCAGCAGCGGAAGGATCTCCGAGAGCTCAGTGATCAGCTGAGGGACACTGAAGACCATGTCGCTCGTGCGCTCGCTCTGGACCACTGTGCCGTTGACCGAGCAGCTCATCTCGAGGTCGTCCGGGTCGTCGAACTCGTCGGGCGTGACGAGCCACGGCCCGATCGGGCCATAGCCCCGGTAGGACTTGCCGAGCGAGAACTGGCCGGCCGCGGCGAACTGGAGCGTCCGATCCGAGATGTCCTGACCGACCGAAAGGCCTGCCACGTGCTCCCATGCCGATTCGACCGGCACCCGATCTGCTCGACGACCGATGACAACGACGAGCTCGACCTCCCAGTCGACAGTCTCGCTCGACAGCTCGATGTCATCGAACGGTCCGGACAGTGATGCGGGGAACTTCGTGAAGGCTGCGGGGACGGTCGGAATGGCAATGCCGGTCTCCGCCGCATGCGACCGGTAGTTCAATCCGATGGCGAACACCTGCCGGGGCAACGGAGCGGGAGATCCGAGCCCTTCCGGCGAAACGCTCCGACCTCCGGACGTGTCGATCTCCTTAGCCGCAATCAGGAAGTCGTCCCAGCGTTCGTAGATCGAGGCCAACGAAGGGCCGAATGCTCCCTTCGTTGCGTTCGCGATGTCGGTGGCCACCGAACCCGAGATCAGCACCGCCCTCCCCCTGTCGTTGCCAAGCTTCATCGTGTCCTCCCTCTGTCGGTCGGCTCGCATCCTGAGCCGAGCATCGTCCGCAGCGAACCCAGCAGTGCGGCCGCGTCGGCGGCGTCCCCCGCGGTGCCGAACACGTAGAAGTCGGGACGCTGGAGCACCGTGGTCACGCCGTGGTCGGCGAACCAGGCCGTGTAGGTGCCGTCGACGTCCTCGACCTCCGTGCCGATGGCGACGATCCGGCCGCCGAGCTCGGAGAACCACTTCGCGTCGCCGGTGGGCAACGACGTCGGCAACTCCCGGTCCAGGGTGATCATCCTCCAACCCGGACCGAGCAGGTCGTCAAACCGGGCCGTCCGGTCGCCGATCCGGACGCGGCCCTGGACGAAGAGCGAACCGGCGACGGGGTCCCCTGGCGAGATGATCCCGCCGCTCACGCCCGGCATGTCGGGGATCGGCTGGCTGTCCACGCCGGCCATGGCCGCCACCATCGCCGCGTCCCGCTCGGTCGCCTCATCCGGGTCGGCGACGCAGATGACCTTGCCAAGCTCCACCGCGAACTCGATCAATGCCCGGGCGTTCGCGGCGCGCTCGGTGCTGTACGTGTCGAGGATGGCGTCCGTGGCCTTCCCCGACAGGACCAGGTCGAACTTCCAGTCCAGGTTGGCGGCGTCGCGCAGCCCGGCGCACAACCCTTGCCCGGCGAAGGGCGGCGTCAGATGGGCGGCGTCACCGGCCAGGAAGACCCGCCCCACGCGCCAATTCTCGGCCCACTTGGCCTGGAAGGTGTATACCGCGTGCCGTTCGAGCGTGGCGTTGCGCGGCGTCACGTCCCACGGCGCCAAGAGCTCCCAGGACCGTCCGGCGTCATTGAGCTCATCGATCGACTCGTGCGGGAGTCGCATGAACTCCCAGCGCCGCCGGCCCGGACCGCCCGAGACCACCGTGGTAGGACGCGCCGGGTCACAGATCTGCACGTTCGAGGGATCGAAGACCCGGGGCTCGCGGAGAGCCACGTCGACGATCAGCCAGTCGTAGTAGAAGCCGAGGTCGGTCATCTCGATCCCGAGGAGCTCGCGCACGGTGCTGTTGGCTCCGTCGCATCCGACGACATAGCGGGCGTCGATCGTGTCAGTGCCGCCCGTGGGCTCCGCGTCGCGTCGGCCGTCGGCTTCGTGGACGACCATGGTGCGCCGGATGGTGAGTGCCACCGACTCTGCCGTCTCCTCCATGCCCTCGAGCTGCCACCCCCGGCGCACGGACACGGCCGGCAGCGTGGTAACGGCTCGCTCGATCACGGCCTCGAGGGCGGGCTGGGAGAACATGTTGGAGGAGGGCCATCCCGACCCTCCCGCCTCCTGGGTGGCGAAGCGGAGCAGCACCTGGCCGCTGCCGTTGCGCCACTCGTAGACGTCGGCCGGTTCCGTGATGACGCCGAGCTCGGGCCCCAAGCCACAAGCCTGCAGGATCCGCGCCACTTCGTGGTCGAAGTGCACGGCACGGGGAAGTGGGTACGGGGAGGCATGGCGCTCGATCACCACGACGCTGTGCCCCCGGCGCCCGAGCAGGCAAGCCAGCACACCGCCGACGGGGCCCAACCCGATGATCGCGACGTCGTAGGTCTCTGTGCCGGTCATGGCTCCCTCCCAACTCCCCATGGTGCCCCTTCCGGCACCGAAGTTATCTGATCATACGATCAGATAACTGTCAATAACCAGATCATACGAATAGGATGGTGGCATGGCGTCCCAGACTTCCCCGACAGCGGCCCGGACGACCCGGCCCTCGGCCGACAGCACCCGGGACCGGATCCTGGCCGCCGCCGTCGACCTGTTCTCCGAACGGTCCTTCGAAGGCGCGACCACCCGGGAGATCGCCGCGCGCGCCGGCGTAACCCAGCCGCTGCTCAACTACCACTTCCGCTCCAAGGAGCACCTGTGGCACGCCGCTGTCGAAGACATCTTCGGAGAGCTCACCCAGGCGCTGTCCGCGCGGATCGAGGGGCTGCGCGGCGTGGACGAGCTGTCGGTGGCCAAGCTCATCGTTCGGGAGTTCATCTACTTCTCCGCTGCCCACCCGCAACTGCATCGCATCATCATGCAGGAGTGCAAGGTGGACGGCGCACGCATGGACTGGCTCGTCGACCGTCACATCCGCCCCATCTACGAACAGACGGTGTCGTTGTTCACACGGCTCGTCGAACGCGGCGACATTCCCGACGTCCCGGCCACCCACATCTACTATGTGATCACCGGTGCGGGTGCGACCATGTTCGTCCTCGCACCCGAGTGCCGGCGGCTCGCCGGGTTCGACCCGCTGGAGCACCAGGCCGTCGAGGTGCATGCCGATGTGGTCACGACGCTCCTCTTCGGCTCGTGAGGAGAGGACATACGCCAGTAGGCGCGGGAGGATCCATGACGACGGAAGTGATCTTGACGGGGACCGGGTCTCGCGCCCCTTCCCTGGCCGGGTCGGCGC
>PLHF01000125.1 GCA_003138855.1 Acidimicrobiaceae bacterium
CCCTCATGGTGCTCTCGACCGAGGGGAAGGTGCCCGACGAGGCGCTCGCCCTCCTGCAGGCGGCGCAGGGCATCAGCGACGTGCACACCGTCGAGTCCTGACGGCGGGGGAGACGATGGCAGACGTGAGCCGGCCGGCGTTCTCCGAAGGCCAGGTCGTCACCGTCTTCCGCAGCCGCCGCCGCACCGACACGGTGGAGGCCTATCTCCGATTGGCCGGGGAGATCGAGGTGCACGCCCGGTCGACCCCCGGGTTCGTCGACTTCAAGACGTTCGCCGCCGAGGATGGGGAGCGGGTGTCACTGATCACGTTCGCCACCGCCGAGGCACACCGCGCCTGGCGTGACGACCCCCGCCACCGGGCGGCCCAGCAGCGGGGGCGGGACGAGTTCTACCTCGGGTACTCGGTGCAGGTCGGGGAGTGCGACCACGTTTCGCAGTGGGCGCGGGAACCCGCCTGAGCCGGTTGCCCCCGGAGGTGAGCGGCTCCCGACCGGCTGCTCAGCCCTGCTGATTGGGGTTGGTGGGAACCGGCGGCCAGGTGTCGCCCCCGATGGAGGGGAGTACGCCGTTTCCGGTCCGTCCCGACGCCGTTTCCGATCCGAGGAGACGCACCACCACTACGGCGAGCATGCCCAGCACGGCCAGGCGCCCTGCCCATTTGATGGATTTCCTGACCATCTGCTCACCCTACGTGACGTGCACCGGCTCCTCGTCCGCGCCCGTCGCGATCAGCCGAGCGTGCCGCCGGGCTGGACCAGGGGGTCGGTCGGCCCGACGTCATAGCTGCACGTATAGGTCGTGGACGGGACCCAGTCCAACGCCAACACCCCGCTGCTCCCGCCCTGGATCTGGGCCTGCTCCTTCGCCTGCAGATCGGCGTTCCGGGCGCCCAGGCTGAGGCAACAGGGTGCGGTGCCGGCCAGCATCCCGACCTCGCCACCGATGATGGGCTTGCCGAGGGCCGCCGCCTGCTGGAGTCGCACGCCGAGGCCGTTCCACTGGTCGCCTCCCAGCAGTCCGCCCTACACCAGGTGCTTCGGGTCGAGGGCGTGGATCTCGCCGCCCGGCGGGAGGGGCGTACAGCGACGGTCAGGCCGTGAGCGTGTCGACTGGGCCGAATTCGTTCTTCCACCCCTACTCCAGGGTGGTCATCCTCGAGCGCGCCGACCCGGAGAGCGACGAGGCGCCAACGCCTCTCGGTCATGGGATCGGTGCGACCCCGAGCGCTGGAGTCGCGTCGGTCCTCCCCGTGTGCGCCTGCATGCTCCGTCGACCCTGGGCCCCTTCAGGACGTCAGCTTCACCAGCGTGAGCGCCATACGCGGGCAGCTCACCGCTGCCCGCTCGGCATGGTCGAGGAGCTCCACGGGGATCTCGCCGGACTCGATGATGGGGAACCCCCACGGGTCGAGCCGGATGCACTCGGGGAGCAGCTCGGCGCAGACCCCGTGGCCGTCGCAGGCGATCGGGTCGAGCACCAGGGTGAACCGGGGCCGCTTCACCGCGCACCCTGCCTTGGGGCGGTCGCAGGGATGGGAAGGAAGGGGGGAGCGGACGTATGGCAGGGGCCCCGCTGGAGGTGGAGCGCGGCATGGTCGCCGTAGACGCGCAGGGCGGTGCGCACGAAGCGGGCCACCCCGTCGGGATGCCGGCACGCCCCCCTGCCCTCCACCAGACCGCACAGCGTCGGGATGGCCGCCACGCCGCCCCGCAGCGCGTTGGGCCGGTAGGCCAGCTGGCCCACGGCGTTGGCCAGGACGGCCAGTCCGTTGACGCAGGGGCCGCATTGCCCGGCTCCCTCACCTTCGAGGTAGGTGACCACCCGGCTCACCTCCGAGAGGGGGCAGACGTTGGTCGGCAGCAGGGCGACCACCCCGGCCCCGAGCGAGGATCCGTACTCGCGTGCCGCCTCCTCGGTGAGGGGCATGGCCAGCGCATCGTGCGGGGTGACCCACCCTCCGCCGTAGCCGCCGAGCAGCACCCCCTGGAACGACCGGGCGTCGCCGAGGCCCAGCTGGAGGATCTCCCCGAGCGGCACGCCGAGCGGTGCTTCGACGATCCGTGGTTCGGCCCACCGACCGGTCACCGTGAGGAGCACCGTGCCCGGCGACTGCGGCGTGCCGACCCGCCGGAACCACTCGGCACCGAACCGGCCGATGAGCGCGGCGTGGGCGAGCGACTCGACGTTCTGGACGAGCGTGGGACGGCCGCCGACCCCCTGCTCGCGGATGGGCTTGAGCCCCACGAAGGTCGGTGTGGCCGGCTTGCGGCCGATGATGGTGGCCACCGCCGCCGTCTCCTGCCCGGCGAGGAACCGGTCCGGTGCCACGACGACCTCGATGTCGCACGGGTCGAGGCCGGCCCGCCGCCTCTCCTCGATGGCCCGGCTGACCGCGGGTACCGCGCCCGACGGCACGTGCACGTAGACCCGTCCGGCACCGACGGTGGCGGCGGCGAGCACGGCGCCGTCGAGCACCAGGTGGGGGAGTTGCTGGACCAGGACGCGGTCCTTGCCGCTGGCCGGCTCCCCCTCGGCCCCGTTGGCCACCACGACCGGGCTCCGCAGCCCGGCCTTGCGGACCGAGCGCCACTTGGTCCCCACCGGGAACCAGGCGCCACCGTGCCCCCGCAGACCGCTCGCGTCCAGCTCGTCGAGGAAGGTCGTTCCCCTCCACGTGGGGACGGATCCCCACCGGTCGAGATGCTCGACGAGGCCCACTGCTGCGCCCTGGGGGCCCACGCCGGCCAGCAGGCGCTCCGCCCCTGCCGGTGGCCGGACGGCCGGTCGCCCCGACCCGGCACTCGAACGCGCGGTGCTGGTCGGTGTCGCGGGGTTCATCATCTCTGCGACCCCGCGGATGTGCCGGTGACCGTCCCCGACAGGGCACCCGAGTTCTGGCTGACGTTGAGCTGCATGGTCAACACGAGCGGGTTCGGCGCCGACACGGTCGCCGCCACCGTGCCGCCATTGAGGCCGGTGACCACGCCGTGGTAGGGGCCGAACGTCACCGAGCCCGACGACAGCGAGACGCCGCCGCCGCCGGCCGCACTCCCGTCGAGGACCACCGTCAGAGGTGTGGCCGAGGTGTTCTGCAGCTGCATGGTCAGGGTGACCTGCACCGCACCCTGCCCGTTGGGGTTGGTGGTCGTCTGCGAGCCGGTGAGGGGGACGGTGAAGGGCGCGGTGGGCACGCCGGCCGAGCCCGATCCCGTGGCGGGCGCCGTGGTCGCGGTGGACTGGGTGCCGGCCCCCGCGGTGGTGCCGGCCGTGGCGGCGGCGTTCTTCCGGGCCAGTTGGGCGAGGAGCGCCGCCGAGGTGCCCGCACGATGGGACCAACCCGGGCGCAGGGGCCCTGCAAGAGCGAACACTGCGATGCCCACGGCGACGACCACCGTGGCCACGGCGGCGCCCGCCCGCACCGCGGGGGTGAAGGTGCGGCCGGTGGACAGTCGCCAGGCCACGGTCCCGATGACCGCGGCGGCGCACACCGCGTCCACGAAGAGGACGATCGGGAGGGCGGAGTCCGAACCGCTCCCGAGCCCGTGGAGCATTGCGATGGGCCAGCACAGGTAGGCCAGCCAGTGCACGAAGCGCCACGAGGCGAAGCCGATCCGGTGGCGAAGGGCGCTGGTGATCAGCACCGCCAGCAGGAGGTCGAAGGTCAGCGCCCCCAGGCCCACCCACAGGGGACGGTACGGGGTCCGGAAGGGGATGAAGGCGTCGGCGAACCCGATGGGCACATAGCCGTCGCCCACCGTGGTGATCACGTGGACGGCGACGAAGCCGACGCAGAACAGCGAGAGGTTGCGGTGGACGTGCTGGGAGAGGAAGCGGGGCCAGCGCTGCGTGGTCCAGCCCACCGATGCAACCACCCCGACCACGACGGTGGCGGTCAACAGGATGAGCGCCACCAGCCCGGTGGACCGGGTGAGGTACCACAGCGCCTTGGAGCTGGCGCCGCTGACCGCCAGCAGGGAGGTGGAGGTCATGGTCGGCCGGCCTCCCCGTCGTGGTCGGGTGTCTCGGCCGGCCACCCGGCCACGGTCATCGTCGAGCCGTCCGGTCGGACCAGCCGGGCGGGCAGCCGGCGGCTCTCCAGCCATGCGGGAGCGGCGTTGCCCTTGACCATCGCCGCGGTCGACGCCGTGTTGGCGTCGACGCAGGTGGCGGCGGCCACCGACACCGTCTTCCACACGGGTCGCACCGGCAGCCCGGTCGTCGGGTCGACCAGGTGGTGGACCGGGTGGCCGCCCAGCGACCAGTGCCGGTTGCCCACGCCGGAGGTGGCCAGTCCTCCCGACGAGACGGCCACCGCCAGGGTCGACGAGGTGTCGCCGCAGATGTCGGCGAGCCCGACGCTGAAGCCGCCCTCCGGCGCCCCCTGCACAGAGAGGTCACCGCCGAGGGAGACCAGCACCCCGCACCCCAGCAGGGACCGGATGGCACCGGCGGCCCGGTCGGCCGCCCAGGCCTTGGCGGTGGCCCCGAGGTCGAGCACGATGCCGGCGGGCATGGCCACGGTCGAGCGCTCGGAGTCCACGGTGACCGATTGCCAACCCGGTACGGGGGCCGGCTCCGGCAGCGAGCCTTCGACGCCTGCGGCCACGAGCGGGAAGTCGCGGTCGTAGCCCAGGCGGCACAGGGCCGTGCCCACGGTCGGGTCGACGGCGCCGCCGGTCAGCACTGCCGCCCGGAGGGCCAGCGAGATCGCCTCGAGCAGCTCGGGGGAGACCTGCATCTCGTGGCCGGCGTCCGCGGCGCGCCCGAGCGCGCTGATCTCCGAGTCGGGTCGGAATCGGCTGGCCACCCGGTCGACGTGGTCGAGCTCCTGGCGGAGGATCACGGTGGCGGCCACGACCAGGGCAGGGTCGGTCACCACCAGGTCGACCCTGGTCGACCAGATCGAGGTGCGGTAGACAGCCTGGCCGGTCGTTCGTTCGGGGGTACCTGCGAGTGTGCTCAACTTGAGCCGCTCACCACGGGGGCAGGTTGCTGGGTCTGGACTGGGGCGCTGTAGGGAGGCGAGACGCTGCCCGACGAGTAGCCGCCCGACGATTGGCCCCCGGAAGCGGCTCCGGCTGTCGACTGGCCGCCGGAAGTGGATCCGGCCGTGGTCGCGGCGGGGGTCGCGGTGTGGCCGGGCAGGGCATGGCTGAGATAGACCCCGAAGGCGGCAACCGCGGCCACCGAGGCGACCCCGATGGTCTTGGTGATCGATCCGGCGCGGTCGAAGGCGGCGTCCCGCTGGATGCGGGCGGCCCGGGTGGGATCGGGCGCCCGTGCGGTGCCACGTGCGGTGCCCCGTGACGTCCGTGGTGCGGGCTGTCGGGTGGTGATCACAGTGTCAGGTTACGGATCGATCCTGAAGCCAGGATGAAACAATTGTAAGAAGAACTGAAGAAACCCGCTGGTCAGTGCTTCGACCGGCGGCGTGCCCCGTCCCCGGGAGCGACCGGCTACCCGGCGGTCTTGGTGGCGGCCCCGGCCTGGCCCGGCTGGTGGGAGGGGGCCACTGCGTGCCACGAGACCGCCATGCGCGCCCCGCCCAGTGGGGAGGTGCCGATCGACCACGACCCCCCGGTGGTGCGCACCACCGCGTCGGCGATGGCGAGGCCCAGCCCGGTCCCCCCGGGCCGGTCGTCGGCGCGGTGGAACCGGTCGAACACGAGCTCCCGGTGCTCCTCGGGGATGCCCGGGCCGGAGTCGTCGACGGTCAGCGTCACCCGACCGCCGGCGTGGGCGACCCCGAGCTCGACCGACCCGCCGGGGCCCGCGTAGCGGCAGGCGTTGTCGAGCAGCACGCTGACCAGCCGGTCGATCGCCTCGGCGTCGGCCCGGATCACCGACGTGCCCCGGGGGTCGCCGCCGCGGGCCAGCGTGATCGATGCGGCATCGGCCACCGCTTTGAACCGCTCCACGCACGATTCGCCGACCACGGTGAGGTCGACGCACTCCTCGGTCCGGCTGTCGGGGACGTCGCCGTCGGCACGGGCCAGCCAAAGCAGGTCGTCGACGATGGACCGCAACCGGCCGCTCTCCGAGGAGATCCGCTTGAGGGTGGTCTGGTAGCTCTCGGGGTCCCGCTGTCTGCTCAGCGCCAGGTCCACCTCCGCCTCGATGACGCTCAACGGGGTCCGGAGCTCGTGGGACGCGTCGGCGGTGAACTCCGCCTGGCGCTTGCGGACCTGTTCGATCGGGGCCGAGGCGCGCAGGCCGACCACGAAGGAGCCGGTGAACGTCACCAGTAGCAGGAGGGCACCGAGCACGGCCTCGACGAGGAGCAGGTCCCCGCGGGCCTGGGTGACCTTCGAGATGCTCTCGCCGGCGATCAGCCACCCGTCCGATGTGGCTTCCGCGTCGAAGCGGAACGTGCTCCCCGCCGTCGCCAGCGTGGCGGTGCCCGCGGTCCACCGGCGTCGGGGGAGCTGCGGGGCGCCTGCCGTCAGTGCGGTGGCCGACCCGGAGGCGTCCACCTTCCACACGAAGATGGGCACGTCGTCGAGGTCGCCCTCGTGCTGGGCGCCGGCCTGGATGATCAACGGCTCGACGGTGCCCTGGGAGGCACTGGTGAGGTGCTCGGACAGCCGGGCGTCCACCCCGTTCCCGAGGCGGTCGACGATCATCAGGTTGACCACCAGGGCGACCACCACGGCAAGAGCCGCCACCACGGCGGTGGCCGCCAGGGCGACCCTCGCTGCGTGCACCCACCGGGTGCCGCCCTGTCTCATCCGGGCACCATCCGGTAGCCGATGCCGCGGACGGTTTCGATCCGCGCTTCTGCGTCGGCCAGCTTCGCCCGGAGGCGGCCCACGTGGACGTCGATGGTGTTCGATCCCACTGCATCCGCCTCGTCGTCCCACACCTGGACGGCGATGATCCGTCGGCTGACCACCGCCGGCGTCCGGCGCATGAGGAGCTCGATCAGCCCGGTCTCGATGGAGGTGAGCACGATCGGCTCGTCGTGGAGGGTCACCATGCGGGTGGCCGGGTCGAACACCAGGTCCCCACAGCTGAGCACCGGGTCGAGGGTCAGGGCCGGGCGCCGCTGGAGGGCGGTGAGCCTGGCCACCAGCTCGGCGAAGGAGAACGGCTTCACCAGGTAGTCGTCGGCCCCCCGGTTGAGCCCCTCGACCCGGTCCTCGGTAGCGTCACGGGCGGTAAGCATCAGCACCGGGGTCCTGTCCCCGCGCCCCCGCATCTCGGCCACGACCTCGATGCCGGTCTGCCTGGGCATCCGCCAGTCGAGGACAGCCACCTCGTAGGTGTACGAGCGGAGGTAGGAGAGCGCCTCGACGCCGTCGACCACGGCGTCGACGACATAGCCCTGCTCGCGCAGCCCGCGCTCGAGCACCGAGCGGAGTCCGGGGTCGTCCTCGGCGACGAGCACTCTCATGGTCTGCAGTCCTCACTCATCGGTCCCAGCGTGCCCGACCGGGGGACGCGGGCGGTGTCACGTGCTGTGCCGCTGACGTGTCGGGCCGCGCGTCGCGTGACTGCTCCCGCTTCTGTCCCCCGACTGTGTCGGGGCAACCTGACGGAGGGATGACACGGCCTCGGGCCGCGTGACACCGCCTCGTGCCGTCGCCCGGTCACGCTCCGTGGCCCTTGCGTTGCGCTCCGATGAATGTGGTGGAATTCTCATAGCGAACGATTGACCCTCTGGGCGGCCGGGCATACCATGAGCCAACCAGGCAGTGGGCCGTCACCTCGTGCCGGTACTGTGCCAGGTCTGGAACGAGGGGGAGCAGGAGTTGGCGCGCACGCGGAGGGGAATCGACGTCGACGTGGGGAGCGGAGGAGCATCCGCGAACCCCATCGGTCCGGTCGGATCCGCACCTTGCCGGAGTAGGTCGTGTACCGTTTGGCGCGCAGGTGTCGTTCGTCATCGAGGTGCATCAGTTCCCCTCCGTTCCGGAGGTACCAAGTCGAGGTTGCGGACGAAACGGGTAGGTTCGCAACCCATCATCGCCGGGTCCCCCGACGCTGGCTGCCCCCCTGCCCCTCGTGGTAGTCGGCGCCGGGGACCCGGTGATTTCTCACCGTCCGGTCGGGGCCGGCGGCGCGACGTCTAGCGGGTCGTGGGGAGCCACGCAGGCCTGCGTGCCTCATAGGCCTCGATCTCGTCCTCGTAGCGCAGGGTCAGGCCGATGTCGTCCCAGCCGTTGAGCAGGCGGGCCCGGATGAACTCGTCGAGGGGGAAGTGCGCCTCGATACCTGCGGCAGGCGCGTCGAGGGTGCCGCGCTCGACGTCGATGGTGATCTCGAGGCCCGGGTCGGCCTGCAGCGCGTCGAGCAGGGCACGCCCCACCGAGGGGTCCACCTGCACCGGTACCAGTCCGGCCTTGGTGCAGTTGTTGCGGAAGATGTCGGCGAAGCCGGGCGACACCACCGCCTCGAACCCGTAGTCCTGCAGGGCCCACACCGCGTGCTCCCTCGACGAGCCGGTACCGAAGTTCGGGCCGGCCACCAGGATGGTGGCGCCGGCGTACTCCTCTTTGTTGAGGACGAAGTCGCGGTCGTCGCGCCACTCGCTGAAGAGGCCCGCGCCGAACCCCGTCCGCTCGACCCGCTTCAGCCAGTCGGAGGGGATGATCTGGTCGGTGTCGACGTCGGACCGGTCGAGCGGGACCGCCCTGCCGGTCACCACCCGCACGGCCCGCATCAGGACAGCTCCTCGGGTGTGGCGAACCGTCCGGCCACCGCGGTGGACGCGGCCACGGAGGGGGACACCAGATGGGTGCGACCGCCACGGCCCTGGCGGCCCTCGAAGTTGCGGTTGGACGTCGACGCCGCGCGCTCGCCCGGCGACAGCTTGTCGGGGTTCATGGCCAGGCACATCGAGCAGCCCGGCTCCCGCCAGTCGAAGCCGGCCGCGGTGAACACCGCGTCCAGGCCCTCCGCCTCGGCCTGGGCCTTGACCCGGTGGGATCCGGGCACCACCAGCGCCCGCATCCCCGGGCGGACCGTCCGGCCCTCGAGGACGCCGGCCGCGGCACGGAGGTCCTCGATGCGCCCGTTGGTGCACGACCCGATGAAGACGGTGTCGACGGCGATGTCGCGGATCGGGGTGCCGCCGGCCAGCCCCATGTACTCGAGCGCCCGGGCGGCCGTCTCCCGGTCGACCGGGTCCTCGAAGGAGGAGGGCTCGGGGACGGTGCCGTCGATGCGGGCCACCTGGGCCGGGTTGGTGCCCCAGGTGACGAAGGGGGCCAGCGAGGCGGCCTCCAGCACGACCTCCTTGTCGAAGCCGGCGCCGGCATCGGTGGGGAGGGTCCGCCAGTCGGCGAGTGCCTCCTCCCATGCCGCGCCCTTGGGTGCATGGTCACGTCCCTCGAGGTAGGCGAAGGTCGTGTCGTCGGGGGCGATCATCCCGGCCCGGGCCCCTGCCTCGATCGACATGTTGCAGACGGTCATCCGGCCCTCCATCGAGAGCCCGCGGAGGGCCGA
The DNA here is from genome assembly GCA_003138855.1 of Acidimicrobiaceae bacterium. GTDB lineage: Bacteria > Actinomycetota > Acidimicrobiia > Acidimicrobiales > RAAP-2 > Bog-756. The sequence goes on from PLHF01000125.1 coordinate 9,450, forward strand.
GCCCCGGTACTCGATGATGTGCCCGCTGCCGCCCCCCGTCCCGATCCGCCCGATGACGGCCAGCACCAGGTCCTTGGCCGTCACCCCGGGGGGGAGCTCGCCGTCGATGGTCACCGCCATGGTCGCCGGGCGCTTCTGGGGCAGGGCCTGGGTGGCGAGCACGTGCTCCACCTCGCTGGTGCCGATCCCGAAGGCCAGGGCGCCGAAGGCCCCGTGGGTGGAGGTGTGGCTGTCGCCGCAGACGATGGTCATGCCCGGTTGGGTGAGGCCCTGCTCGGGCCCGATGATGTGGACGATGCCCTGGTTGGCGTCGCCCATCGGGTAGCAGGTGATGCCGAACTCGGCGCAGTTGGCGTCCAGGACGGCGAGCTGCCTGGCCGACACCGGGTCGGCGACCGGCTTGTCGATGTCGACGGTCGGGACGTTGTGGTCGGCGGTGGCGATGGTGAGGTCGGGCCGGTGGACGCTCCGGCCGGCCAGCCGGAGCCCGTCGAACGCCTGGGGGGAGGTCACCTCGTGCACCAGGTGGAGGTCGATGAACAGCACGTCGGGCTCGTCCGCGGTGCCGCGATGGACCACGTGGCGATCCCAGACCTTCTCGGACAGGGTGCGGGGCACCCCCTCGGACAGGGTGCGGGGGGAGTCGGTCATCGGTGTCAGCTTCCTATCTTCACGATCTCGACCCGGAGGGTGCCGCCGGGGGCGGCGTACTCCACCACGTCGCCCACGGCATGGCCGGCCAGGGCCTGGCCGAGCGGCGAGCCGGGGGACACCACCGTGAGGCCCCCCTGGCGCTCCTCGATCGAGCCGACGAAGAAGTCGGTGGTGTCGCCCTCGTCGTCGCCCTCGTAGCGCAGGGTGACCACCGAGCCGTGGCCGACCGTCCCGTCCGCGGTGGCCTCCGCGTCCACCACGGTGGCGGTCTTCAGCAGGCGCTGGAGCTGGCGGATCCGCGACTCCATCTTCCCCTGGGCGTCCTTGGCGGCGTGGTAGTCGCCGTTTTCCGACAGGTCCCCGAGGGCCCGGGCCGATTCGATGGCGGCGGCGATCTCCACCCGGCCGCGGGTGGTGAGGTCCTCGAGCTCGGCCTGGAGCCGGTCGTAGGTGTCGCGGGTCAGTTGTGCTGGGGAGGTGTCGCTCACGGACAACCAGGCTAACGGCTGGGGATCGGGGTTCCGCACGGACCGCCGACGGTGGCTCCTCGTGCTCTCCCGCCCGGGTCGCTGCGTTCCCCGGAATGCCCGGTGACGACGCCCGTGGAATGATCGTGGCCGACCGGTGCGATCAGGAGGGACAGGGCGTGGGCGACATCATGGGGAATTGGGACCGACGGTTCGAGGGCGTGGCCACCACGCTGGCGGCCAGCCTGGAGGCCGGCACGGACGTGGGGGCGTCGGTGGCCGTCCTCCTCGGCGGCGAGCCGGTGGTGGACATCTGGGGAGGGTTCGTCGACGAGTCGCACTCGGCGCCATGGGGAAAGGACACGCTGACCAACGTGTGGTCGACGACCAAGACCATGACCTTCCTGTGCGCACTGATGCTGGCCGACCGCGGTGACCTCGACTTCCACGCCCCGGTGGCCAGGTACTGGCCGGAGTTCGCAGCGGCCGGCAAGGACCGGGTCGAGGTCCGCCATCTGATGGGCCACACCGCCGGGCTCCCGGGGTGGGCCGAGAAGCTCGAACCGGAGGACCTCGCCGACTGGGAGAAGTGCACCTCGCTGCTGGCCGCACAGGAGCCCTGGTGGAAGCCGGGCACCGCGTCCGGCTACCACGCCGTCACCCAGGGCTATCTGATCGGCGAGGTGGTGAAGCGGATCACCGGGGTGTCCATCGGGACCTGGTTCGCCGACGAGGTGGCCGGTCCCCTGGAGGCGGACTTCTTCATCGGGCTGCCCGCCTCCGAGGACGACCGGGTGTCCCTCGTGATCCCTCCGCCCCCGCCGGACCTGGAGGCGCTCAATCCGTCCGAGCTGGTGATCCGGGCCATGACCAATCCGCCGCTCGACGCGACCTATCCCCGGCACGAGTGGTGGCGCAGGGCGGAGATCCCCGCGGCCAACGGGCACGGCAACGCCCGCTCGGTGGCCCTGGTCCAGTCGATCATCGCCGGGCGCGGCGAGGCCAGAGGGGTGCGCCTGCTCTCCGAGCAGGGGTGCGATCCCATCTTCGAGCAGCAGGCCGACGGGGTGGACCTGATCCTCGGCACGCCCATCAGGTTCGGCATGGGGTACGGGTTGAGCACCGAGGTGATGCCGATCGGTCCCCGGGCCTGCTACTGGGGCGGCTACGGGGGATCGCTCATCATCATGGACCAGGAGATCGGGTTGACCGTGTGCTACGTGATGAACCGCATGGAGGGCGGGCTGCAGGGGGACCTCCGGGCGGCGAACATCGTGCTGGCTGCGGTCGCGGGCCTGGCAGAGGGCTGAGCGGCCGGACCATGAGCCGTGGGTGACCCCGAGCGGAGGAGACCGATCCCGTGAGCGACGCGCCGGCCCCCGGCGGTGACCCGAGATCCCGCTCGTTCGAGGCGCAGTTCGAGGAGCAGCAGGAGCGGCCGTTCCCGTGGAAGGCCGTGGTCAAGCGCTCCATCGTGGTCGGCATCGCCGGGGTTGCCCTCTACCTGGTGGCCCCCAGCGTGCTGGCCGTGTTCAACGCGTGGCCCAAACTGGCCACGCTCAACCTGCTCTGGTTCATCCCGGCGTTGGTGGCCGAGGTGATCCACTTCTTCTGCACCTTCTCGCTGCAGCGCATCGCCCTGCGGACCAAGGCGTGGTTCTCGGTGATCACCGCCCAGTTGGCGGGCAACGCCATCTCGCTGATCGTGCCCGGAGGGGCGGCGGCCGGCGCCGCCGTGCAGTTCCGCATGCTGGCCGTGAGCGGGATGGACGCCAGCGACGCGGTCGGCGGCCTGACCGCCTTCTCCTTCCTCGGCATCGGGGGCCTGCTGGCGCTGCCGCTGTTCGTGCTGCCGGCGGTCGTGTTCGGCTCGCCGGTGGCATCGGGCCTCTCCGATGCGGCCATCATCGGCGCCGTCGGCTTCGTCCTCTTCGCCGGGTTCGGTGCCGTGGTCATGGTCTTCGACGCACCGCTCCACTACGCAGGCGTGGCGGCCCAGTACCTCCGCAACCGCCTGCTCCGGAAGCGGAAGCCGATCAGCGGGCTCCCCGAGCGCCTGCTCGAGCAGCGCAATCTCATCCGAGCCGTCCTCGGCCAGAAGTGGCTGCAGGCGACCCTGCTCTCGGCCGGCCGGCTGGTCTTCGACTACCTCTGCCTCTACTTCTGCGTCCGGGCCGTGGGCAGCCATCCGCGGCCGTCGCTGATCCTGCTGGCCTACGCGGTGGCCGGCGTGATCGGCCTGGTCCCCATCACGCCGGGCGGGCTCGGCATCGTCGAGGCCAGCCTGAGCGGGTTCCTGGTGCTGGCCGGCCTGAGCGGCGCCGAGGCGGTGCTGGCCACGCTGGCCTACCGCCTGGCCTCCTACTGGCTCCCGATGATGGCGGGGCCGTTTGCGTATGCGGCCTTCAGGCGCCGCTACCAGGAGCCCAACGCGCCACCGCCGAGGTCGGTGCAGCCGTCGCCCTCCTGATCGATGGCGCCGGGCGGGCCTACCCCAGGTCGACCTTGCCGTCGGCCCGCAGGGTGCCGAGCCGCCCGCACCCCTCCTCGGTGACCAGGACGGCCAGATGGTCGGGGTCGGTGACGTTGGCCCAGGCGCGCCGCCCCTCCGGTGTGCGGCAGGCCACGACGGCCCGCTCAGGCGACCCTTCCCGCCCGTAGGCGACCGAGTAGGTCTCGACGGTCACCTCTCCCTGGGCGTCGGCGTCGGGTGAGCACTGGGGGAGGCAGCCCACCGCTGCCTGGGGGTCGGCCCACGAGAACCCGCCGGCCGACTCCACGACGGTGCCGTCGGGCAGTCGGGCCGCATCCGCGCCGGCGCCCGGCGCCAGGCCCGGGCCGGTGCCGAAGATCCCGATGCTGTGGGAGGACATGTACCAGCCGAGCCCGGTGGCCAGGCCGAGGGAGCCCGGATCGGCCCGGAGGGTGCCCGCCATGGCGGCCAGGGCGTGGGTCCCGTAGTTGTTGCCGGGGCCGCCGCCGAAGGTGAGCCCGCCGGTCACCGTCAGGGGCCGGGTCGGATCGTCGTCGGGCAGGCCGAGCTCGGCGGCGGCGATCTGCACGGCCGAGGGGAAGCACGAGTAGAGGTCGAGGTGGGCCACCTGGTCGATGGTCACGCCGGCCAGCGACAGCGCGGAGGATCCGCCCAGGCGGATGGCGGGGGACGAGTGGAAGTCGGCCCGGTGGGAGAGGAACCAGTGGTCCTCGGTGTCGGCGCCCGCCAGCGGGAAGATCCACCGGTCGCGGGGGACCCCGGCGGCCTCGGCCGCCGAGGCCGAGCAGAGGATGACGGCGGCGCCCTGGTCGACCTGCATGTTGGCGGTGAGCAGCTTCGTGTAGGGGTAGTCGATCATCCGGTTGGCCTCCGACGCGGTGGCCACCTCGTCGGCGGTCCGCGCGTCGCGGAGCCAGGCATGGGGGTTGCCCGCCGCCACCTCGGAGAAGCGTGACCACAGCGTCCCGATGTGCAGGCGGTGCCCCTCGAGGCTTCGCCCGGACTCGGCCCGGAGGGCGTTCTCGAAGAGGGGGAAGGCGTGGATGGGCAGGTCGAGGCCCCGTTCCTCCTCTGCGTCGGTGCTCCCGCGGCGGTCGGTGCCGAAGGTCAGCGCCGGCCCGGTGTCGGCGGGCTGCACCGTCCACGGAAGCACCGGCCGGTCCGGGTGCCGGCGTGCCGCGGCCTGGGTGTAGACGCAGTCGGCACCGACCAGCACGGCCACGTCCAACTCCCCACGACCGATGGCCAGCGCGGTGGCATTGACCATGCGCTGCGGGTTGTTGCCGCCGGTGGTCGTCACCATCACCTGGGCGGGCTCGATCCCCAGCGCCTCGGCCACGAGGTCGCCGGGGTTGACGTAGTGCCAGCTCAGGGGGTTGGCCACCCGCAGCGACTCGGCGCGGCCGGTCAGGGCCCGTCCCGCCGGGGCGGCCCCACCGGGGCAGACGCCGTCGCAGTCCTCGATGGCTGCCTCGACAGCCTCGACCATCAGGCCGATCGGCTCGGGTCGGTCGGCCAGGGAGCCCTCGCCCTCGCTGTGCGGCAGGTTGCTGACCTGGCCGACGCCCACGACGACGGGGGTGTTGGGGTCGAACCTCATGAAGCACAAGAGCCTACCGTGGCGCACTCAGGCCCGATGCGCCCTCGGTACACTCGGTGGCATGCGGATCGCTGTCGGCTCGGACCATGCGGGGTATGCCCTCAAGTCGGCCCTGATCGAGCACGTGGAAGACGCCGGGCACCAGGTCATCGACCTGGGGACGGACTCCTCCGAGGTGTCGGTCGACTACCCCCTGTACGGGCTGGCGGTGGGCCGGGCGGTGGCCGAGGGCCGGGCCGAGCGGGGGATCTGCGTCTGCGGCACCGGCATCGGCATCGGTATCGCCGCCAACAAGGTCGACGGCATCCGCGCCGCCCTGGTCCACGACGTGACGACCGCCGGGCTGTCCCGGCGCCACAACGACGCCAACGTCATCTGCCTCGGCGGGAGGACCACCGGAGCCGCCGAGGCCCTCGACGCGGTGGACGCCTTCTTCTCGACGGAGTACGAAGGCGGCCGCCACCAGCACCGGTTGGACGAGATCTCCGAGTACGAGTCGACCGGCCATGCACATCCCCCACCCGGTGCCGCGACCGACGACCACGAAAGGCAGTAGCCGACACCATGAGCAGCCCCTCCACCGCTTCTCCCTTCGATGCCTGGCTGGTCGACGACCCGGAGGTCAGGCGCCTGCTGGGTGACGAGGCCGAGCGCCAGTCCACGACGCTGCAGCTGATCGCCTCGGAGAACTTCGCCTCACCGGCGGTACTGGCGGCCACCGGCTCGATCCTCACCAACAAGTACGCCGAGGGCTACCCGGGCCGCCGCTACTACGGGGGAAACCAGGTCATCGACCAGGTCGAGAACCTGGCCCGCGACCGCCTGGTCGCACTCTTCGGGGCGGAGCACGCCAACGTGCAGCCCCATGCCGGGGCCAATGCCAACCTCGCCGCCTATCAGGCCCTGTTGGACCCGGGCGACACCGTCCTGGCCATGCGCCTCGACCACGGGGGGCACCTGACCCACGGCTCACCGGCCAGCATCACCTCCAAGATCTGGCGCTTCGTCTCCTACGGGGTGTCGCCGGCCACCGGCGACCCGGACAAGCCGGGCGAGACCATCGACTTCGACCAGGTGGCCGACGTGGCCCGGCGCGAGCGCCCCAAGCTGATCGTGGCCGGGTCCACCGCCTACTCCCGCATCATCGACCCGCTGCCGTTCCGAGAGATCGCCGACTCGGTCGGCGCACGCTTCCTGTTCGACGCGGCCCACCCGGCCGGCCTGATCGCCGGTGGGGTCCACCCCTCGCCGGTCGGGGTGGCCGACGTGGTCACCTTCACCACCCACAAGACGCTGCGCGGGCCACGGGGGGGCGCCATCCTCTGCTCGGAAGAGCTGGCCAAGGCGGTGGACAGCGCCGTCTTCCCCGGGCTGCAGGGCGGCCCCCTCGAGCATGTCATCGCGGCCAAGGCGGTGGCGTTCGCCGAGGCGTCCCGCCCCGAGTTCCGCACCTACGCCGCCCAGGTGGTGGCCAACGCCGCCGCCTTCGGCGGGGCGCTGATCGAGGCGGGCTTCCGACTGGTGTCCGGCGGGACCGAGAACCACCAGGTCCTGGTCGACCTGCGCGCCTTCGACGCCGAGCTGACCGGCAAGGTGGCCCAGGAGGTCCTCGACCGGGCCGGCATCACCTGCAACCGCAACACCATCCCCGACGATCCCCGCTCGCCGTTCATCACGTCGGGCCTGCGCCTGGGGTCGGCGGCCCTGACCACCACCGGCATGGGCGAGCCCGAGATGCGGGCCATCGGCGCGCTGATCGGCCGGACCCTGCGCGACCGCGAGGACGACGCCGCCCTCGCCCAGGTGCGGGCCGAGGTGCGCGAGCTGTGCCTGGCCTTCCCGCCGTACCCGACACTGGCCGGGACGTGACGCCGGGGGGGAAGGGGACCGGGTGAACGGGACGGTTCCGCTCAACTGGTACGGCGTCTTGTTGATCGTGGCCGCGCTGTCCTCGTGGATCCTCACTTTCCCCGCCCGCCGCATCGCCGTGCGGATCGGCTACGTGGCCCAGCCCGACGACCGCAAAGTGCACCAGCGGGTGACCCCCGAGGCCGGCGGCGTGGCCATGTTCGTGGCCATGCTGATCACCTGGGCGGTGGCCGCGTCGATCCCCGCGCTCGGCGATCTGTTCCGCGGGTCGACGGAGCCGCTCGGGCTCATCCTCGGTGCGGCGGCGATCTTCGTGGTGGGGATCATCGACGACTTCCGGGACATGTCGGCACCGGCCAAGGTGGCCGGCGAGGTCCTGGCCGCCACCATCTTGTACTTCATGGGCGTGACCTGGTTTCAGTTCAAGGTCCCCCTGGCCGGGCTGGTGCAGCTGTCGCCCGAGTGGACCCCACTGCTGACCGCGCTGTGGGTGATCGCCATCACCAACGCGGTGAACCTGATCGACGGGCTCGACGGCCTGGCCGCCGGCGTGGTGGCCATTGCCTCGGGGGCACTCGCCGTCTACGGCCTCCACCTCCAGCACCTGGGCAACCTGCCCACCGACAACATCGGCCCGCTCATCGCCGTGATCACCTGTGGCATCTGCCTCGGGTTCCTGCCCCACAACTTCCACCCGGCCAAGATCTTCATGGGGGACGCCGGGGCCCTGCTGCTGGGGCTGCTGATGGCCGCCTCCACCATGCTGATCGGGGGCCGGTCGGCCGGCACGGTCGGTGGGGTGGCGGCGCGCAGCGGCGAGACCTACTTCTTCTTCGCCCCCCTGTTCATCCCCTTCTTCATCCTCGGGGTTCCCATGGTCGACATGGGGTTCGCCTTCGTGCGGCGGACGGCCAACCGGACCGGGTTCTCCACCCCGGACAAGAACCACCTTCACCACCGCCTGCTCCGCCTGGGGCACGGACACCGCCGGAGCGTCCTCATCCTGTGGGCGTGGACCGCTCTGCTGTCCGGGTTCATCCTCTTTCCGCTCTACGTCTCGAGCGTGAACGCCATCATCCCCTTCGGCGCCCTGGCCCTCGGGGTGGTCCTCTACACGCTGTTCCACCCGGGCCTCCGCAAGCAGGCCGCCGGCCCCGGGCCCGAGGGCGAGCTCCCCCTGGAGGAGGACGAGCCGCCCGGGGCCGACGGGGGTGCGGCGGCCGGCGGCGCGTTGCCCGAGCCGGACGCTGGCGCCCCGGTCGGGGTCCCGGCGGCCACGGCCCTCCCGTCGGCAGAACCGTGAACGGCGTGTTTCGGGCGTTTTGCCGCCACGGCCGCGAAAGTGCGATGATGCACCCCGTGAATTGCAGGCCTCTCGCCCCTTCGGAGGGCACCCGTTCGGCGGATCGGCCGTCCGGCAACCGCAATCGAACCACTGCGTGAATTCGGGAACAGTTCGTGAAGCACCCGCTCCCCACAGTTACTGACGCGGCACGGCCCGAGCATGGACGACGCCACCCCTCCTCCCCGCCCGGATCCGGCGCCGGGCTCCTCGCAGCCCGATCAGCGGCTGGAGCCGGGTGCTGTTGCCTTCCTGACGATGGGGGTTGCGGTGGCTCTCTCCCTGGTGCTGGGCGGGCTCCTCGGGTACCTCGTCGACGGGTGGGCGCACACCGGCCCGGTCTTCACGCTGGTCGGGCTGGCCTTCGGCGTGGTGGTCGCCGTACTGCTGATCGTGACGCGTGTGCGCAAGTACCTGTGACCCGTGCCTCTCGACCGGGTGCCACCGCGGCACAGGGGGCCCGGTAGCCGACATGTTCGCCCACTTCTCGCTGCCGGACGTCCCCGCCGTCGCCCGCCGGACGGTGTCGGCGGCCCTGGTGGTCGGCGTCGCCGCCCTGGTCGGCTGCATCGCCTTCGGGCACTCGCTGCTCGGGGTGGGGGCCTGCATCGGTCTGGCGCTCGGCACCTTCAACTTCCGGATGATCGGCAACTCGGTGGCCAGGGTCTCCGCCCGCGACGAGGAGAACAAGCGGCGCCCCCTGGCGCTCAACACCCTCGGCCGGATGGGGATCATCACCGTGGTCGTCATCGGCCTGCTGTTCGTCTCGCCCAGCCTCGGGTTCGGCGTCCTCGGCGGGCTGGCCGTGTTCCAGGTGATCCTGCTGGCCAACGTGGCCCGCTCGATGGCCAAGGCGGGTCCGATGACCTCGGTGGACGACGTGATCAACGCCAACGTGGTCGAGGACAACACCGAGCAGGGAAGCGCCCGGCCCGCCATCGACCCGCCGGACGACAACCGGGGAGGTGCCTGACACCGTGGGCATCGGCACGCACCTGCTGAGCGTTCCCCTGCTGGCGGACATCTCCGTCGGCGACCACGTCCAGCGCCAGGTCTTCGGGCTGACCATCGACATGGACACCGTGTGGGCCACGATCATCGCCGGCGTGATCGTCATCCTCGTGGGGCTGATCATGCGGGCGAAGGTCACCAGCGGGGTGCCCGGCAAGTTCCAGCTGCTGTGGGAGATGGCGGTCAGCGCGGTCCAAAAACAGGTGGACGACTCCATCGGGCCCCGGGGCGCCAAGGTGGTCCCGCTGGCCCTGACCCTGTTCATCTTCATCTTCACGTGCAACCTGTTCGAGGTCCTCGGCATCGGCAGCCACTTCGAGGTGCTGCCCGCCCCGACCAGCGACATCAACCTGCCACTGGCCATGGCGCTCTACGTGATCGTCCTGGTCCACGCGGCGGCCATCAAGAACCGCGGGATCGGCGGCTACGTCAAGCACTATCTCAACCGGCCGTTCCCCATCTGGCTGTTCCCGGTCAACCTGTTCATGAACGTGGTCGACGAGATCGCCAAGCCCCTCACCCTGGCCCTCCGTCTCTTCGGCAACCTGCTGGCCGGCGGCCTCATGTTGTCGCTGCTGGCCGCCCTGGTCATCTGGAAGATCGGGCCCGCCCCCCTGGGTGCCCTCCTCACCGTCCCCCTCACCGTGGTGTGGAAGCTCTTCGACATGGCCATCGGCGCCATCCAGGCCTTCATCTTCGCCCTGCTGACCATCTTGTACTTCGACACCGCAATGGCACCGGACCTGGCCCACTAGCGCCGTCGCCGGGCTCCGACGCCGGAGTCACCACCGTTTCATCAACAACATGACAAAGGAGAAGCACTCATGGCAGACGCCTCGATGGCGGACGCAGTAAGGATCGCCGGCGCCATGGTCGGCGGCGGTTTGGCACTGGGTGGCGGCGCGGTCGGCGCGGCCATCGGTGACGGCCTTGCCGGTAGCCAGACCATTGCCGGCGTGGCACGCCAGCCGGAGGCCCAGGGGCGCCTGACCACGATTATGTTCCTCACCGTGGGACTGTGCGAGGCCGCCTACTTCATCAACCTGGCCTTCACCGCCCTCTTCATCTTCTCGCTCTACAAGAAGTAGGCCCATGCCGTCGGTGGTGCGGTGCCGGTGCATGTCGTGCTTCGGAGCGTGCACCGATCGGCCGTCCGGCGACCCCTTCGGAACGACAACACAAGGATGACGGCAATGCTCATTGCAGCCAGCAACTTCCTGGTCCCCAACGGGACGTTCATCGTGGTGCTCATCGCGTTCATCGTCGTGCTCGGCGTCATCGCCAAGTACGTGCTGCCGCCGTTGAACAAGGCGCTGACCGAGCGACAGGACCAGATCCGCGGCGAGCTCGAGGCCGCCGACAAGGCCAAGGCCGACGCCCAGGAGGCCGACGCCGAGCGCCGGGCCGTGCTCGATCATGCGCGCGTCCAGGCACGGGAGATCGTGGCCCAGGCCTCTACCTCGGCCGATCAGATCAAGGTCAAGGCCGAGGCTGACGGCCAGGCCATCCACGACCGCATCGTGCAGGCTGCCGACGCCGAGGTGGTCATCGCCCGTCAGGCGGCGGTCGAACAGGTGACCGCCCGGGTCGGAGAGATCGTGCTGGCCGCCGCCGAGCGGGTGATCGGCCGCGAGATCCGGTCCGCCGACCACCAGGACCTCATCGACGAGGCCATCGCCGCAGTGCGGGCGGAGACGTCCGGCGCCGGCGCCGGCGCCGCCGGGGGTCGTCGGTGAACGCTGCCCTCCAGGGCTATCTGGCCGCGATTGAGGAGTCGTTGGCCGCGAGCGGCGAGCTCGCCGATGCCGGTGCCGAGCTGGCCTCGGTCGCCTCGATCGTCGACGACAACAACGATCTCACCCTGGCCGTCAACGACGGTTCGGTCCCGGTGTCCGCTCGCCGCGCCGTGCTCGACGCCCTCCTCGAGGGGAAGGTCCGCCCCGAGGTCCGGAGCCTGGTCCACCAGACGGTCACCGTGGTGCCGGCCAGCGAAGTCACCACCTCGTTCCACTGGGTGGCCAACCGGTTGACCCACGTGGCAACCCGCGCACCGGCAACGCCGGTCGAGCCGTACGACGAAGAGGTGCTCGGCCGCCTGGGTTCCCGCAACCGGGTGTCCGGCTATGCGGCCGCCGTCTTCGAGACGGTCACCGTCGCCGAGCTCGAGGAGATCGAGGACCAGCTGTTCCGCTTCGCCCGCACGGTGGAGTCCAACCGCCGGCTGCGCGGCGCCCTGGGCGACCGGGACCTCCCGGTCGTCATCCGCCAGGAGGTCATCGCCCAACTGCTCGGCAGCAAGGTGCTGCCGGCCACCGGGCGGCTGGCTGCCTACGCGGTGCGGGGTGGTCGCGCCCGCGACATCGTCGCCACCCTCGACGCTCTGGTGGAGGACGCGGCCCGTGCACGGGGGTGGCGGGTGGCCCGGGTGCAGGCCGCCGACGCGGTCGGCGACTCCCAGCGCCAGGACTTGAGCGAGGCCCTGGCCCGACTGGCAGGCAACCCGGTCGATCTCCAGGTGACCATCGACCCCCGTCTGCTGGGGGGCGTGGTGGTCCAGGTGGGTGATCTGCTGGTCGACAGCAGCACCCGTCACCGGCTGAACGAACTGAAGGAGCACCTCCTCACCTCCGAGGAGGGCTACCGGATCCCAGGAAGTCCAACACGAAGGGAAGCAACCGATGGCTGAGTTGACCATCAACGCCGACGAGATCACCGCCGCTCTCAAGCGGTACGTCGACGACTACACGCCCGAGGTCGGTACCGAGCAGGTCGGCCGCATCGTCGAGGTCGGTGACGGCATCGCCCGGGTCACCGGGCTCCCCGGCGCCGCGGTGAACGAGATCCTCGAATTCGCGGACGGCACCGAGGGCCTGGCTCTCAACCTCGACGAGGAGACCATCGGCGCGGTCATCCTGGGCGAGGACACCGGCCTCGAGGAGGAGCAGCTGGTCAAGGCCACCGGGCGCATCCTCTCGGTCCGGGTCGGTGACGCCCTGCTCGGCCGGGTGGTCAACGCCCTGGGCGAGCCCGTCGACGGAAAGGGCCCGATCCACACGGACGCCACCCGTCGCCTCGAGGTGCAGGCCCCGGGCATCGTGAAGCGCCAGCCGGTGTTCGAGCCGCTGCAGACCGGCATCAAGGCCATCGACGCCATGACCCCGATCGGCCGGGGCCAGCGCGAGCTGATCATCGGCGACCGCAAGACGGGCAAGACCACGGTGGCCGTCGACACCATCCTCAACCAGAGCGGACTGGGGGTGAAGTGCATCTACGTGGCCATTGGCCAAAAGGAGTCCTCGGTGGCCCAGACCGTCGCCACCTTCGAGCGCTACGGCGCTCTCGAGTACACGGTGGTGGTGCTGGCCGGTGCCGCCGACCCGGCCCCGTTCAAGTACCTCGCCCCCTATGCGGGCTGTGCCATGGGCCAGCACTGGATGGACAACGGCGAGCACGCCCTCATCGTCTATGACGACCTCTCCAAGCAGGCCGAGGCCTACCGCCAGATGTCGCTGCTTCTGCGCCGCCCGCCGGGCCGCGAGGCCTACCCGGGCGATGTCTTCTACCTGCACAGCCGGCTGCTCGAGCGGGCGGCCAAGCTGTCCGACGCCGCCGGCGGCGGCTCACTGACCGCACTGCCGATCATCGAGACCAAGGCGGGCGACGTGTCCGCCTACATCCCGACCAACGTGATCTCGATCACCGACGGCCAGGTCTTCCTCGAGAGCGAGCTCTTCTATGCCGGCGTGCGCCCTGCCATCAACGTCGGCATCTCGGTCAGCCGGGTGGGGAGCGCCGCGCAGATCAAGGCCATGAAGTCGGTGGCCGGGACCCTGAAGATCGACCTGGCCCAGTTCCGTGAGCTCGAGGCCTTCTCCACCTTCGGCTCCGAGCTGGACAAGGTGTCCCAGGCCCAGCTCGACCGGGGCTATCGCCTCACCGAGCTGCTCAAGCAGGGACTCAACGCCCCGGTGCCGGTGGAGGAGCAGGTGCTGGTCATCTATGCCGGCTCGGAGGGCTATGTCGACAATGTCCCCGTCTCGGAGGTGCAGCGCTACGAGTCCGAGGTGCGCGCCTACTTCCGGGCCAACCACGCCGGACTGCTCGAGGAGATCCGCACGTCCGGCAAGCTGCCCGAGGGCGACGAGCTGGCCACGTCGCTCCGGTCCTTCACCGATGCGTTCGACGCCGGCAGGGACGGCTGATCGATGGCCGGCGGTCAGGAGCGCATCCTTCGTCGACGGATCAAGAGCATCACGTCGACGCAGAAGATCACCAGGGCGATGGAGCTGATCGCCGCATCGCAGATCGTGCGGGCCCAGAGCCGCATCGTCGCGTCCCGCCCGTACCTTCAGGGGATGACCCGCATCGTGCTCGAGACCGCCCTCGGCGACCCCGTTGCCGCCGGCCGCCTGCTCGGCACGCCGGAGACGATCTCCAAGGTGGCAGTCCTCAGCGTGGTGGCTGACCGAGGCCTGTGCGGCGGGTACAACACGTCGGTCTTCCGGGCCACCGAGCGCCTGCTGGCCGCCGACGAAGCCTCCGGCGTCGAGTTCCGCCTGTTCACCGTGGGCAAGAAGGCCCAGGGCTACTTCCGCTTCCGCGGCCAGCCGGTCGAGCGGTCGTTCACCGGGATGAGCGAGCGGCCGAGCTTCGCGAATGCGCGTGAGGTGGCCGCCGCCGTCCTCGCCCCCTTTGTCAACGGGGAGGTCGACCAGGTGATGATCGTGTCCACCCGCTTCCTGTCGGCCGGCAGCCAGCGGGTCGAGGCCCGCCAGCTGCTCCCCCTGGTCGATCCGCGTGATGCCGAACAGAGGGCCCCGCACGAGGACGAGCCGGGGAGCTGGTCGACCGCGCCGGAGGACGGCGACAGGAAGTCCGGCTACACCGAGTTCGAGCCGGACGCCGCCATCCTGCTCGAGACCCTCGGGCCGCGTGCTGCGGAGACCGAGATCTTCGCCGCGCTCCTCCAGGCCACGGCATCCGAGCTCACCGCCCGCCAGCGGGCCATGGCCGCCGCCACCGACAACGCCGGCGAGCTCATCAAGAAGTACTCGCGGATCATGAACCGGGCCCGACAGGACACCATCACCACGGAGATCATGGAGATCGTCAGCGGGGCCGAGGCGCTCCGGGCCGGGACCGGCGACGACCAGGGTGGCCTGGTCATCGAGACCAGGGTCTGAACCGTGCACGTGCCGACCGCCACCGACCGCTGCCACACCATTCGACGCCATCGTGCCGTAACGGACAACATCAAGGGAGCCCGACGCTCATGACCACCACTGCACCCCAACACAGCGAATCCCGCACGCTGGCCACCGGCCGGGTGGTGGCCATCGCCGGACCGGTCATCGACGTGGAGTTCCCGCCCCACGCCCTGCCGGAGATCAACGGCGCCGTCGAGGTGGACAGCGAGCTCGAGGGCAACAAGGACGTCATCACGGCCGAGGTGGCCCAGCAGATCGGTGACGGCCGGGTCCGCTGCATCTGCCTGAAGGCCACCGACGGCCTGACCCGCGGTGCAGTGGTGCGCAACCTCGGGCGTGGCCTGCAGGTGCCCGTCGGTGACGCCGTGCTCGGCCACGTGTTCAACGTGCTGGGCGAGCCGCTCGACACCGACTCGATCGGGGAGGCGGAGGACCACTGGGAGATCCACCGGTCCGCCCCCGACTTCGACACCCTGGAGCCCCGGGCCGTCATGTTCGAGACGGGCATCAAGGTCATCGACCTGCTCGAGCCCTACGTGCAGGGTGGCAAGATCGGCCTGTTCGGCGGCGCCGGTGTGGGCAAGACCGTGCTCATCCAGGAGATGATCAACCGGGTGGCCCTCGAGCACGGCGGCGTCTCGGTCTTCGCCGGGGTGGGGGAGCGCACCCGAGAGGGCACCGACCTGTGGATCGAGATGCAGGAGTCGGGCGTCATCGAGAAGGCCGCCCTGGTCTACGGCCAGATGGACGAGCCCCCGGGGGTGCGCCTCCGGGTGGCGCTGGCCGCCCTCACCATGGCCGAGTACTTCCGCGACGTGAAGAACCAGGACGTGCTGCTGTTCGTGGACAACATCTTCCGGTTCGTCCAGGCCGGCTCCGAGGTGTCGACCCTGCTGGGCCGGATGCCCTCGGCGGTGGGCTACCAGCCCACCCTGGCCGACGAGATGGGCCAGCTCCAGGAGCGGATCACGTCCACCCGGGGGCGCTCGATCACCTCGCTGCAGGCGGTCTACGTGCCGGCCGACGACTACACCGACCCGGCGCCGTTCACCACGTTCACCCACCTCGACGCCACCACCGAGCTGTCCCGTGACATCGCCTCGCTGGGCATCTACCCGGCGGTCGACCCGTTGTCGTCCACGTCCAACATCCTGGCCCCCGAGATCGTCGGCGACCGCCATTACACCGTGGCCCGGAGAGTGCAGGGCGTGCTCCAGCGCTACAAGGAGCTCCAGGACATCATCGCCATCCTCGGCCTCGACGAGCTGTCCGAGGAGGACCGGGTCACCGTGTCCCGAGCCCGCAAGGTCCAGAGGTTCCTCTCCCAGCCGTTCAACGTCGGTGAGGTGTTCACCGGCCTCAAGGGCGTGACCGTTCCCGTCGACGAGACCGTCGAGTCGTTCGAGGCCCTGGTCAACGGCGAGCTCGACGAGGTCCCCGAGCAGGCGTTCCTCAACGTCGGCGGGGCCGAGTCGGTGCTGGCCAAGGCGCACGCCCTCGAGAACGACTGACCGGGGCGGTACGGCTCATGGCTGACGACAATCCCTTCCAGATCGAACTGGTCACCCCGGAGCGCATCCTGCTCACCGGGTCGGCCTCCGAGGTGATCCTGCGCACCGGCGAGGGCGACGTCACCTTCCTGGCCGGCCACACGCCGCTGGTGGGCACGGTGGAGCCCGGCGTGGTGCGGGTGGCCCGCCCCGAAGGGGGGGTGGTCAAGGTGGCGGTCCACGGGGGTTTCGTGCAGGTGGAGCAGGATGTCCCCGCCGGGTCCGACGCTGCCGGCGAGGGTGCCGGGGCCTCCGGCACCCGGGTCACCGTGCTGGCTGGGGTAGCCGAGCTGGCCGAGGAGATCGACACCGAACGGGCCCGCGTCGCCCTCGAGGGGGCGGAGCCGCGGGTCGCCGAGCTGGGGGGAAGCGCCAGGTCGAGCGGCGAGGGGGACGAGCCCGATGCGGAGCTGGTCGAGGCCGAGGCCGCACTTCGCCGGGCCCAGGTGCGGCTCGAGGCCTCCGAGGCGACTGGCACCGCCGGCGCCTGAGCCCCGGCGGGCGGTCCGGGCTGGCGGCCCGGGCTCAGTTCCCGGCCCGATCGGTGGACCTAACCGAATTCGATGGCGCTGTACTCGGCGAGCTTCTGCAGCGGGTGGCGCGCGTCGATCAGGCGCACCGTGCCCGACCTGGAGCGCATCACCAGTGACTGGGTGTGGGCCCCGAACCCGTCGTAACGGACGCCGGCGAGCAGCTCCCCGTCGGTGATCCCGGTGGCGGCGAAGAAGCAGTTGTCGCCGCGGACCAGGTCGTCGGTGTGGAGGACCGCATCGAGGTCGTAGCCGAGATCGAGGGCGGCCCGGCGCTCAACATCGTCGCGGGGCCAGAGGCGGCCTTGGATCTCCCCACCCATCGACTTGAGGGCGGCGGCCGAGATGACCCCCTCGGGTGTCCCCCCGATGCCCACCAGGAGGTCCACCCCGGTGTCGGGCCAGGAGGTGGCAATGGCTGCGGCCACGTCGCCGTCGGTGATGAGCCGGATGCGGGCCCCCGAGGCCCGCACGCGGGCGATGAGGTCGTCGTGGCGCGGCCGGTCGAGGATGACCACGGTCAGGTCCCGGACCGTGGTCTCCTTGGCCGTGGCAACCTTCTTCAGGTTCTCCTCGATGGGCGCGGTGATGTCGATGGCCCCCACGGCGAGCGGCCCGACGGCCAGCTTCTCCATGTAGACGCACGGACCGGGGTCGAACATGGTGCCCCGCCCGGAGACGGCGATCACTGCCAGGGCCCCGCCCCGGCCCAGGGCGGTGGAGGTGGTCCCGTCGACGGGGTCCACGGCGATGTCGGTCCTGGGCGGGTTGCCGTCCCCGATGCGCTCGCCGTTGAACAGCATGGGCGCGTTGTCCTTCTCGCCCTCGCCGATCACCACCAGCCCGTCCATGGAGATGGAGGACAGCACGATCCGCATGGCGTTGACCGCGGCGTCGTCGGCCCCCTCCTTGTCGCCTCGGCCCATCCAGCGCGATGCGGCCAGCGCCGCGGCCTCGGTGACCCGCACCAGCTCCATTGCCAAGTTGCGATCGGGTGCCTGCGTATGGGGAGTCACGGACCCCGAGGTTAGTGGCTGGCGGGCGGGAGAACCGGCGGAACCGCCCCGGGGCGGTGCGCCACGGGGTGCTCGCCCCGGGTGACCGCGGGCGGGGCTGCCATAGTGGCTCGAACATCCCTATGCTGGCCCGGTGAGCCCAGGAGAGGAACGCCAGGCCGTGGGCGGATTCGCAGAGTGGCAGGATGCCTATGCCGACGCCACCCTCCGGGACGCCGACTTCGAGACGATGTCGGGGGTCCCCCTCGATCCGGCCTACGGCCGGCGGCCGGCGGCCGGCGCGGCGGCCGGTTCCGGCGAGGAGGCACCCGGCGAGTGGCCGGGCGTCTTCCCCTACACGCGGGGGCCCTACGCCTCGATGTACCGCTCCAAGCTGTGGACCATGCGAATGTTCGCCGGGTTCGGGACGGCCGAGGACACCAACGCCCGTTTCCACGACATCCTCCGCGCCGGCGGGGACGGCCTGTCGGTGGCCTACGACCTCCCCACCCTGATGGGCCGCGACTCCGATGACCCGCTGTGTGAGGGCGAGGTGGGCCGGTGCGGTGTGGCGGTGGACACGCTGGCCGACGCCGAGGACCTCTTCGCCGGCATCGACCTCGGGTCCACCACCACCTCGATGACCATCAACTCGCCGGCGGCCATGTGCTTCGCCATGTACGTGTCGGCGGCCGAGGCGGCGGGGACCGAGCGCAAGCGCCTCGGCGGCACCCTCCAGAACGACATCCTGAAGGAGTACCAGGCCCAGAAGGAGTACATCTTCCCGCCCCGGCCGTCACTCCGGCTGGTCACCGACATCATCCGCTACTGCGCGGCGGAGATGCCCCGGTTCCACCCGGTGTCGGTGTCCGGCTACCACATCCGTGAGGCGGGCTCGACGGCAGCACACGAGCTGGCCTTCACCCTGGCCAACGGGTTCGCCTACGTGGAGGCGGCCAGCGCGGCCGGCCTGGGGGTCGACGAGTTCGCCCCGCGCCTGTCCTTCTTCTTCAACGCCCACATCGACTTCTTCGAGGAGATCGCCAAGTACCGGGCCGCCCGCCGGATCTGGGCCACCTGGATGCGCGACCGCTACGGCGCCGAGGAGCCGCGCTCGCTGATCTGCCGGTTCCACACCCAGACCGCCGGGGTCTCGTTGACGGCCCAGCAGCCCGAGCTCAACATCGTGCGGACGGCCATCGAGGCGCTGGCCGGGGTGCTCGGAGGCACCCAGAGCCTGCACACCAACTCGATGGACGAGGTGCTGGCCCTGCCCACCGAGAAGGCGGCCCGCATCGCCCTGCGCACCCAGCAGGTACTGGCCAGCGAGACCGGGGTGGCCAACGTGGCCGACCCCCTGGGCGGGTCGTGGTTCGTCGAGGCGCTCACCGACGAGATGGAGGCACAGGCCGAGGCCGTCTTCGCCCACCTCGACGAGTTGGGTGACGGGTCGATCCTCGACGGGGTGATCGCCGGCATCGAGACCAACTGGTTCCAGGGCGAGATCGCGGACGCCGCCTACCGCTTCCAGCGGAAGGTCTCGGCCGACCGCATGGTCATCGTGGGCGTGAACGGCTTCACCGGGGGGAACGGGGATTCGGAGCTGCCGACCCTCCACATCGGCCCCGAGGTGGAGGAGGCCCAGCGCAAGCGGCTGGCCGAGGTCAAGCGCCACCGTTCCGGGGCGGCGGTGGAGGCGGCGCTGGCCCGCCTGGTGGACGATGCGGGGCACGCGGAGCGCAACCTGATGCCGTCCATCTTCGAGGCCGTGCGGGCCTACACCACGGTGGGCGAGATGGTCAACGCCCTGGCCGGTGTGTTCGGTCGGTGGGAGGAGCACGCGGTCATCTGAGCCCTGCCTGCCGGATCGGTGGGCGCCCTCCGGGGCACGATCCGTCGGCCCGGGGGCGGGTCCCGGGCGGTCCAGGGGTGGGAGGCGGACAGGCCGTCGTTCCACAGGGGTGCCCGTCCGGGCGGGCCATACTGGTGGGGTGGATCGCTTCGTCGTCAGCCCGGCCGGGCCGCTGTCGGGGACCGTCCGGGCCGGTGGGGCCAAGAACTCGGTCCTGAAGCTGATGGCGGCCTGCCTGCTGGCCGAGGGCCGCCACGTCCTGACCAACGTCCCCCGGATCGCCGATGTGGAGATCATGGGCGAGGTGCTCGGGGCCATGGGGGTGGACGTGCGCCGGGGCCGGACGCCGGACGAGCTGGTGGTGACCACCCCGGCCGAAGTGACCCCCGAGCCTCCCTACGATCTGGTGGAGAAGATGCGGGCCTCGGTGGTCGTGCTCGGCCCGCTGCTGGCCCGCCACGGGTGGGCGACGGTGCCGATGCCGGGGGGCGACGACTTCGGCCCGCGTCCCATCGAGATGCACGTGCACGCGCTCGAGACGATGGGCGCGGTGTTCGCGTCGTCCCACGGCAACGTGGAGGCCAGGGTCGAGTCCACCGTCGGCGGGGTGCCGCGGCTCGTCGGCAACCGGGTGGTCCTCGAGTACCCCAGCCACACCGGGACGGACAACGTGCTGATGGCGGCCGCCCTGGCCAAGGGGACCACCGTCATCGAAAACGCGGCCCGCGAGCCCGAGGTGAGCGACCTGGCCGACTTCCTCAACGCCATGGGGGCCCGGATCACCGGCGCCGGTACCTCGCGCATCGAGGTCGAAGGGGTCGACGCCCTGCACCCGACCACCCATGCCGTCATCCCCGACCGGTTGGTGGTGGCCACCTTCCTGGTGGCGGCCGGCCTTGCCGGCGGCGACGTGGTGGTCGAGGACGGCCGGCCGGACCACATGGACATGCTGATCCGCAAGCTTGCGGCCATGGGCGTCGAGATCACCATGGACCCCGACGGACTGCGTGCACGCAGGGACCTCTCGTTTCCGTTGCACTCGGTCGACGTGGCCACGCTGCCCTATCCGGGCTTCGCCACCGACTACAAGCCGCTGATGGTCACCCTGCTCACCGTGGCCGACGGCGTCGGCATCGTCACCGAGAACCTCTTCTTCGGCCGGTTCCGCTACGTGGAGGAGCTTCGACGGATGGGGGCGGACATCCGAACCGAGGGCCACCACGCCGTCGTCCGCGGCGTCGAGCGCCTCTCGGGCGCCCCGGTCCGGGCCTTCGACGTGCGCGCCGGTGCCGCGTTGGTGCTGGCCGGCCTGGTGGCCGACGGGGAGACGGTGATCACCGACGCCCATCACGTCGACCGGGGTTACGAGAACCTCGACGGCAAGCTGGCCTCGCTCGGCGCGCACGTCGTCCGGGCCTGACTGGCCGCCCCCGGCCCGTATACGCTCGTCACCTCATGGCGAAGTTCCGCATCTCCGATCCCTCGGCGCTCCTCGAGGTGGCCCGCGACGGGGACCGTGTGGCCCTGGCGCGCCTGCTGTCGTTGGTGGAGCGAGGCGGCGACGGGTCCCGCTCCGTGGCCGAGTTGGCCTTCAAGACGGTCGACCAGGCCTACACGGTCGGCGTCACCGGGGCGCCCGGCGCCGGCAAGTCGACGCTGACCGACCATCTCATCACCCTGGGCCGCGAGCAGGGCCTCGACGGGCCGGACCAGCTGGCCGTGCTGGCGATCGACCCCTCGTCCCCGTACTCGGGCGGTGCCATCCTCGGCGACCGGGTGCGCATGCAGAGCCACGCCCTCGACGACGGGGTCTTCATCCGGTCGATGGCCACCCGGGGCCACCTCGGGGGCCTGGCGGTCGCCGTCCCCGACGCCGTGCGCCTGCTGTCGGCGGTGGGGATACCCCTGGTCCTGATCGAGACGGTGGGCGTCGGGCAGCAGGAAGTGGAGGTGGCCGCGGCCACCGACACCACCATCGTCGTGGTCAATCCCGGGTGGGGGGATGCCGTTCAGGCCAACAAGGCGGGGCTACTCGAGATCGCCGACCTGTTCGTCATAAACAAGGCCGACCGACCGGGTGCCCGCGAGACGCGGCGCGACCTCGATCTGATGCTGGACCTCACCGATCTCGGGACGTGGCGCCCCGAGATCCTGGAGACGGTTGCCTCGACGGGCGAAGGGGTCGAGGAGCTGTGGGCGGCGATCGGACGACACCGCCGGCAGCTCATCGAGGGAGGGACCCTCGACGAGCAGCGCCGCCGACGGCTCACCCGCGAGTTCCACCAGATCCTGATGGCCCGCCTCGAGCACGACATCGACCGGCTGTTGGCAGCCGACCGGTTCGCCGGCATCACCGGGGCCATGGCGGCCGGCGAGCTCGATCCCTACGAGGCGGCCGACCGACTCCTGTCGGGGATGGTGCCGGACCCCGACGGCCCCACGCCCGACAGCTGAGCCCGTCGGTGCGGCCGGCCGGCATTGTGGGCATGGCCGCCTCGGGTAGCGTGCGCACGTGATCGCTACATCTGATCCGGGAAGTCGGGCCGTGTCCCCACGGGTGGCAACGATGGGCCGGCTGTCCAGGGAGCCGGGAGCGCTGAGCGCGCCGCTCCCGCCGCCGGAGGAGGACGAGCTCTGGTTCCAGCGCGCCGTCTTCTACGAGGTCTTCATCCGCGGCTTCTTCGACGGCAACAACGACGGCGTGGGGGACATCCCTGGGCTCATCGTCAAGCTCGACTATCTCCAGTGGCTGGGCGTCGACTGCCTGTGGCTGCTCCCCTTCTACCCGTCCCCACTCCGCGACGGCGGCTACGACATCAGCGACTACTTCTCGGTGCACCCCGAGTGCGGCACGGTCGAGGATCTCTCGAGGCTGCTCGTCGAGGCGCACGCCCGCGGCATCCGTGTCATCGCCGACCTGGTGATCAACCACACCAGCGACCAGCACCCCTGGTTCGTCGAGTCACGGCAGAGCCGCGACAACCCCAAGGCCGACTGGTACGTCTGGAACGACGACGACCAGCGGTGGCCCGAGGCCCGGGTGGTCTTCATCGACGCGGAGCGGTCCAACTGGGCCTACGACGCGCCACGCGAGCAGTACTACTGGCATCGCTTCTACTCCCACCAGCCCGACCTCAACTACGACAACCCCGAAGTGGCCGAGGCCATGCTCGAGGTGGTGCGCTTCTGGCTCGACCTCGGCCTCGACGGCTTCCGGCTCGACGCGGTCCCGTTCCTCTTCCAGCGGGACGGGACGGCGGGGGAGAACCTCCCCGAGACACACGCCTTCATCCGCCGGGTCCGGGCCGAGTTGGATGCGAACTACCCCGGCCGCATCCTGCTGGCCGAGGCCAACGGCTGGCCGGCCGATGTCGCCGACTATTTCGGCGACGACGACGAGTGCCACCTCTGCTTCAACTTCCCGTTGATGCCGCGGCTGTTCATGGCGGTGCGACGCGAGCAGAGCCTTCCGATCACCGAAATACTGGCCCAGACCCCCACGGCGCCCGAACGGGCCCAGTGGGCGATCTTCCTGCGCAACCACGACGAGTTGACCCTCGAGATGGTGACCGACGAGGAGCGTGACTACCTCTTCGCCGAGTACGCCAAGGACCCGCGCATGAAGCGCCACATGGGCATCGGCCGCCGCCTGGCCCCNNCTCTACTACGGGGACGAGATCCAGATGGGGGACAATCTGTACCTGGGCGACCGCGACTCGGTGCGCACGCCCATGCAGTGGACCCCCGACCGCAACGGCGGCTTCAGCCGGGCCGACTTCGCCCAGCTCTACCTCCCGCCCCTGATGGACCCGGTCTACGGGTTCGCCGCCGTCAACGTCGAGGCCCAGCAGCGCAACACGAGCTCCTTCCTCCACTGGATGCGCCGGATCCTGGCCGTGCGCCGCCAGTTCCCCATCCTGGGAACGGGGAGGATCGAAGTGGTCTCCTCGGCCAGTCCGTCGGTGCTGGCCTTCGTCCGCTCGGCCCAGACACACGAGGGCACTGAACCGGTCGACCCGGTCGACCCGGTCAACCCGGTCCTGTGCGTCCACAACCTGAGCCGGCTGGCCCAACCAGCGGAGATCCACGTCGGGCAGTGGACCGGGGCCCAGCCCATCGAGTTGTTGGGGCGGGTCGCCTTTCCCCTGGTGGGCGCCGATCCGTACTCGGTCACCCTGGGCCCCTACGGCTCGCTCTGCTTCGAGCTCGCGTAGTTCCGGCAGGGCACACTCTCCACCACCTGGAGCCACCCCGCTCGGCGGCACCCGGGGGCCCGTACGGGCCCCGAGGGCTCAGCCGCCGTGGCCGACCGGCACCCTGACCACGAGCTGCTCTGCGGCCTCCTCGGGGTTCACGATGTTGATCAGCACGCCGGTGCCCAGCTCGAAGCCGGCCACCGTGGTCAGCTTGGGAACGACGTGGACGTGCCAGTGGTAGGGCTCGGGTGCCCGATAGGGAGCCGAGTGGAACACCAGGTTGTAAGCGACGTCACCGAGCACGTCCCGCAGGCTGCCCAGGGCGATCTTGAGGGCCTTGCCCACCGCGACCAGGTCGGTCCGTGGACTGTGGTGGAGGTGGGGCCCGTGGGCCCGGGGAATGACCAGCATCTCGTAGGCCGCCCCGCTCCAGAACGGGCAGATCACCAGCACCTGCTCGTCGGAGTAGATGACCCGATGCCCCACGTTCTCCTCGGCGTCGACGGTCGTGCACAACAGGCAGCGCCCGGCGAAACGGGCGAAACCGGCCTGCTCCTCGACCAGCTCGCGGGGGACGAACGACATGCCCAGCAGCTGGCCGTGCGGATGCTCGATCGACGCGCCCGCCTCGCGGCCGGCGTTGACGATCGCCTGGCTGTAGCGCAGGCCCGGGATCGAGGAGTGCTCCTCCATGCGGTCACTAATGGCCCGCATGACCACCGCGGTCTGCTCGTCGCTCAGCATCGACCACGAGTCCTTGTGGTCGGGGGAGAGGACCAGCACCTCGTGGATGCCGCCCGCGGTGGCCTGGGTGAAGACCGGGCCGCGATTGGTGACGACGAAGGGGGCGTTGCCCTCGAAGGCGGGGTAGAGGTTGGGGACGACCCGGACCTGCCACTTGCCATCCGTGCCCAAGGTCTCGAGGGTGGGGGAGGTGGTCTCCTCGTTGCCCGGGCAGAAGGGGCACGGCTGGGAGGTGTCTGCCTGGATCGGAGCCAGCCGGGGGGCGAACGCCTTGGGGCGGATGGCACGGTCGGTGCTCACCACCACCCAGCGACCGGTCAACGGGTCAAGTCGAAGTTGGTTCATCAGCTATGCGTGCTGCCCCTTGGCGCCTGCCTGATCTGTGCACACCCTGATCGTCACCTCTATCCCGTCACGATGCCGGACCCACACGCGAATCCCGGGGCTGGCGGAAGCCCTGCCACTAACGTAGCAATACCGGGAAGGGTGCCGGTGACATGACACGCCGTGGCTCCCGGCGAGCGGAGTGCCAGACTCGGCCGGGTGACCTACGTGCCCACGGCAGTGGCAGCGACCCTCCACGCGCGCACTGCCGCCTACGACATCGTGCTGCTCGCCCACGTGCTGTCGGCCCTGGTCGGGCTCGGTACCGTGGCGGTGGCCGGCGCCTACGCCTGGGCCCTCCTCCGGTCCGGTCCGCAGTCGGCGTCGGAGTCGGTGCGGCGCTACTACCGCCCCGGTGTGAACTGGGCGGGCCGAGTCCTCGTGCTCGTGCCGGTGCTCGGCATCGCGCTGATCGCCATGAGCCAGGGCGACTGGTCGTTCTCCGATGGCTGGGTCGTGGCCGGCCTGATGCTCTGGACGGTCGCCGTGGCGGTGGCCGAGGGGGTCCTGTGGCCCGCCGAGCGTCGCCTCCAGTCTGCGGTGGTCGACCCGTCGTCGGGCACCGACGTCCGGGCGACCTGCCTGCAGGTCGTGGGGACGGCCGGCGGGGTGGCCGTCGTGCTGGTGGTGGCGATGGTGGTGATGGTGGCCAAGCCGTAGGCCCGGGTGCTGGAGCGGTCAGCCGCTCACGCCGGTGTGAACCGGCACGGGAGGTGCTTGATCCCGTTGATGAAGGGGGACCGCAGCCGGTCGGGTTCCGCGGTGGCCTCGATGTCGGGCAGTCGGACCAGCAGCTTGCGGAGCATGACGTCGATCTCCCGACGGGCCAGGTGTGCGCCGAGGCAGAAGTGGGGGCCGGCCGCACCGAATCCCACGTGGGGATTGGGGTTGCGGCGGACGTCGAAGCGGAAGGGGTCCTCGAACACGTCCTCGTCCCGGTTGGCGGAGTTGTAGAAGAGGAGCAACTTGTCCCCGGCGCACAGCTCCTCCCCCGAAAGGACGGTGTCCTCGGTGACGGTACGGCGCATCCAGATGACCGGGGTCCCCCACCGCACGATCTCGTCGACGCCGGTGGTGGCGATGGTGGCGGGATCCGCCTGCCACAGGGCCCGCTGGTCCGGGTGCTCGGTGAACGCCCACAACCCGTGGGTGATGGCGTTGCGGGTGGTCTCGTTGCCGGCGGTGAGCAGAAGGATGAAGAACGATGCCAGCTCGGCCTGGGTGAGCGACTCGCCGTCGATGTTGGTGGAGATCAACGCGGTGGTCAGGTCGTCGGTGGGATGGTCGACCCGGTGGGCGCTGAGCTCGTGCATCAGGCCGGTCAGCTGCTGGCCCGCTTCGAGGCCGGCCAGCACCGGGTCGGACCCTTCGGGGATGAACTCGGGGTCGCCGCTCGACAGGATCACGTTGGAGCTGTGGAAGACCGTGGCGTACTCCGAGGGTGGCACGCCCATCATGTCGCAGATGATCTCGAGGGGGAGCGCGGCGGCGATCTCGGTGACGAAGTCGCACTCGCCGAGGTCGGAAGCCCGGTCGATGACCCGGTCGGCGACCTCTTCGATGCTGTTCTCGATACTCAGGATCCGGCGGGGGTTGAAGGCGGCCGACACGATCCGACGGAGGCGGGCGTGGCGGGGATTGTCGGTCGAGATCATGCCGGCGAAGTACTCGACCATCTCCTCGGGGAGGTCGAAGATGCTGACGGCCCCCTGCCCCGAGCAGTAGATCTCCGGATGGCGGCTGATCTCGGTCACGTCGGCGTGGCGGGTGGCCGCCCGGTACCCGGGCCCGGGCGGCGGGCCGAGCGGTGAGAGGAGCGCCATGTCGGGCTCTTCGAAGTGGGCCAGGGGGCGCTCGCTCCGAAGCAGTGCGAAGGCGCCCTCGCGCTCCGCCCACGGTCGCTCCCAGAAGGCGAGGTCCGAAAGGTCGATCTCGTCGAGGCTGAGGACCGAGCGGGGATGCATCGGCCTCACCTTATCCATCCGGCCCCGCCGGCCGGGAGGCACCGGTCCCGTCGGTCCGACCCGGGGGCCCGCAGAGGCCGAGCAGCACCGCCCGTGCCTCCTGAAGGCGGCCGGCCTCGACGAGGGGGACGATCTGGTGGTCGAGGACGGTGGCCCAGTCGACCGACCCGGTGGACCTGCCGGCGCGCTGCAGGGCATGTCGGGCCTCCTCGAGCAGGGCGGCGAGGGTGGCCAGGTCCGTTCCCAGCGAGGAGGCGATCCGGTCCCGGAGCCATCGGGCCAGAGCCGGGCTCGATCCGCCGGTCGAGACGGCCACGGTGACCGGTCCGGAGCGGAGGACCGAGGGCAGGCGGACCGTGCCCGGGCTGTTCCTGCCGGCGCCGTTGACCAGCACGCCGGCAGCCAGGGCGTCGGCGACGACCAGGCGGTCGACGTCGGGCACCCCGGTGGCGGTGATCACCAGGTCGTACCCTCCCGCCTCGCCGGCCCGGTACGGGCGGGCCTCGATGGCGAGTGCCGGCCACCGTCCGCCGGCTCGGCCCGGGGCCGGCTCGCCGGTGATCGTGCCGGGTGCGGGCGGGCGGCCGTCCAGGGAGCGGATCGACCCGCCGACCTCGGGCGCCACCACGGTGACCTGCGCCCCCGACCGGAGGAGGCCGCCCACCTTGCCGGCGGCCACCGGGCCACCGCCGACCACCAGGCACCGCCTGCCCGACACGGACAGCACGACCGGGTAGTCGGGGTACCCACCCGGGGGTGCGTGGTCGGACGCCTGGTCGGCCTGGTCGTTCATCGGCTCGTTCATCGGCTCGTCCATCGGCTCGGTCGGGGCTCGGGAGGGGAGCCGCGACGGGTGAGACACCGGTCGCGGCACGCCCCAGTCTTGCCCTGATCCAGCCGTGGCATGGGTTGGCGGCATTTCCTACCGGTATTCTTCCAAAACTTGACCAACTTGGTCATGTATAGTCGTGCCTGGGTGATGCGGGCCCGGACGCCCACAGGCGCCCGAGGAAGCGACGGGTCACCGGAAGGCCGGTCAGGTGACAGAGCATCGGATCGGGAGGTGCATAGCACTTCCCGGGCCCCGAACCGGAACGTTGGAGGAGACCTGTGAAACTGAGCGTCGTGGACGACGAGACGAGAGTGACCCAACTGCGACAGGAGATGACCGGGCAGTCGGCCCGGTTCGAGTCGGCGCCGGCCGGGTCGATCGTGGCGTGGGCCGTCGAGCGGTTCGGCACCAGGCTGGCCCTCGCGTGCTCCTTCCAGGAGGTGGTCCTCATCGACATCGCGGTCAAGGTCGACCCCCGCATCGAGGTCGTCTTCCTCGACACCGGCTCCCACTTCCCCGAGACCCTCGAGTACGTGGAGACCGTCCGCGCCCGCTACGACCTGAACCTCACCGTCACCACCCCGGTGGCCGGGTCAGAGGACCATCCGTGCGGCACGCCCATGTGCTGCGAGTTCCGCAAGGTGCGGCCCCTGAAGGCGGCCCTGGTGGGTAAGGACGCCTGGCTGACCGGCCTCAAGCGGGTCGACGCGCCGACCCGCCGCTCCGCCCCCGTCGTCGCCTACGACGACACCTGGGGCCGGGTCAAGGTCAATCCCATGGCCACCTGGACCGAGCAGGACATCGCCGGCTACGCGGCCGAGCACGGTCTCCCCACCCATCCGCTGCTGGCCAAGGGGTACCTCTCCATCGGCTGCGCGCCCACCACGCGTCCGGTGGCCGAGGGCGAGGATCCCCGGGCCGGCCGCTGGTCCGACTCCGACAAGGTCGAGTGCG
The DNA here is from genome assembly GCA_003138855.1 of Acidimicrobiaceae bacterium. Taxonomy (GTDB): domain Bacteria; phylum Actinomycetota; class Acidimicrobiia; order Acidimicrobiales; family RAAP-2; genus Bog-756. Next base: position 38,095 of record PLHF01000125.1, read on the forward strand.
GACTGCACGTCTAGCATGACCAAGGACCGGGACGAGCTCTATGGGCTCCATCTCCGTGGGACCGACCGGCCGATGCCGTTCGTCAACCCCTACCGGATCGCCGGCGAGCTCAACGAGATCGAGCGGTGGAAGCTCGAGCGGCATCCGCTCGAGGTCGCCGATGCCGTCATCGACACCTACTCCAAGGACGGCCCGGCCGGCATCGCCGAGGTGCCCGGCGAGGTGGAGCGGCTGAAGTGGGTCGGTATCTACCCCCAGAAGCAGGGGGGAGACGCCTTCATGATGCGGGTGAAGGTTCCGGGGGGATTCCTCACCGCACCCCAGATCCGCGAGATCGGCGTGGTCGCCGACGCCTTCGGGGAGGGGCCGGACGGCACCGAGAGCCGGATGTTCGGATCGCGCTACGCCGACCTGACCACCCGCCAGACCGTGCAGATCCACTGGTTGCGGATCGAGGACATCCCCCGCATCTGGCGGAGGTTCGCCGCCGTGGGGCTGACCACGGTGCAGGCCTGCGGTGACTCGGCCCGCAACGTGCTGTGCTGCCCGGTGTCCGGCGTCGACGCCGGCGAGGCCTTCGACGCCCTGCCCATCGCCCGGGCCGTCTCGGACTTCTTCACCGGCAATCGCGAGTACGCCAACCTGCCCCGCAAATTCAAGATGTCGGTCAGCGGGTGCGTCGAGGACTGCGCCATGGCCGAGATCAACGACATCGGCCTGTGGCCGGCCCGGGCCGCGGACGGCACGCTGGGCTTCAACCTGTTGGTGGGCGGGGGACTCTCCGACGGCGAGCGTCTGGCCTCGGACATCGACGTCTTCGTCGGTCGCGACCAGGCCGTCGAGGTCACCAGAGCCATCGCCCAGCTCTTCGGCGAGCTCGGCAACCGCGAGAACCGCGGGCAGGCCCGCATGCGCTACCTCGTCCAGGAGCTCGGTCCGGAGGGGTTCCGCGAGGAGCTTGCCGCCCGAGCCCGCTTCGACCTGGTCGCCGCGGGCGAGGAGCTGACCCACCGGTACCGGGGCGACCACGTCGGGGTCCACCCCCAGAAGGAGGACGGGCTGTTCTACGTGGGCTGCTCGGTGCCGGTGGGCCGGATGAACGGGCTCGAGCTGGTGGAGGCGGCCCGGCTGGCCGAGACCTACGGGGACGGGTCGGTCCGCATCGGCACCGACCAGAACATCACCTTCACCGGAGTGCCGGGGGACCGGGTCAGCGCCCTGGTCTCCGAGGACCTCCTGGAGAAGTACTCTCCCACTCCGGGCCCGTTCACCCGCGGGGTGGTGGCCTGCACCGGGTCCGAGTTCTGCCGGTACGCCATCGTCGAGACCAAGGAGCGGGCGGTCAAGTGGGCCCGGTTCCTCGACGAGCAGCTGGCCGGCGAGCCGGTGGGCGCCACCCCGGTCCCCGGTGGGCTCCCGGGCACCCCCGAGGACGCCGGCATCATCCGCATGCACTTCTCGGGCTGCTCGGCCAGTTGCGCCCAGCCCGAGATCGCCGACATCGGCTTCCGCGGCGAGGTGGCCCATGTGGGGAACCACCTGGCCGAGGCGGTCGACATCGGCCTGGGCGGGTCGCTGGGCGCCGACGCCGGCTTCATCGACTGGATCGAGCATGCCCGGCCGGTCAACGACGTGCCCGATGCCCTGTTGCGGGTGGTCCGCCGGTACCAGGCGGAGCGTCGGGACGACGAGCCGTTCCACAACTGGGCGCGGCGGGTGCCCAACGACGACCTGCGCCGCACCCTGGCCGAGGAGGGCACCGGCACCCCGGTGGCGTTGACGTCGAAGCGGGCGGGGCGGATCGGATGAAGGCCTTCCGGCTGCGCCAGGAGATGAACGGCATCGAGGAGCCGCCCGGCAAGACCTGGTTCTGGGAGCTGCAGGCCGGGGTCATCGACGCCGGGCGGTGCATCCAGTGCGGGACCTGCATTGCCGCCTGCCCGTCCAACTCGATCGGGATCGACGAGGACACCAACCTCCCCGAACTGGTCAAGATGTGCACCGGCTGCTCGCTGTGCTGGGATTTCTGCCCCCGCGGCGGGCTCCGCTACGAGGCCCTGTGGCCCCCCTCGACCATCGGCGCCGAGACCGCGGACGGCCCGGTGGCGGCGGAGGGTGCCGTCGTGCGGGCGGACGCCGCCGACACCTACTGGAAGATCACCGGCGGGCCCCCGGGTGACGGCCTCGGAGCGGTGATCGACTCCTACGCCGTCCGGGCGGGGAATCGCCCCGATGGCGCCCAGGACGGCGGGGTGGTCACGGCCCTGCTGATCGCCGCCCTGGCCGGCGGGGAGATCGACGGCGCCCTGGTGACCGGGCCGAGCGACGATCCCGACGAGCCGTGGAAGGGGGTGGCCCATCTGGCCACCACGGCGAAGGAGATCACCGACGCGGCCGGCAGCTACTACAACCAGACCATGGCCCTGGCCGAGCTGGACCTCTCCCGCTACGACCTCCCGCCCAAGCCGCGCATCGCCGTGGTGGGCACCCCGTGCGAGATCCAGGGCATCCGCGCCATGCAGTCCAGGCGTTGGCCCACCGGGGCCCACCGGATCGACGCGGTGGTGCTGACCATCGCCCTGCTCTGCACCAAGAGCTTCGACTACAGGGGGCTGATGCTCCAGCTGCTGGCCGAGGACCGGTCGATCGACATCGACCGGGTCAGCAAGGTCGATGTGATCCGGGGCCGGATGATCGTCGAGTACCGCGACGGCGAGGTGGCCGTCGACGAGCCGGTCAAGAACTTCCACGGCGCCGCCCTCAAGGGGTGCGACGAGTGCGCGGACTTCCTGGGCAGGAGCGCCGACCTGTCGGTGGGGAGCGTGGGCTCCATGGACGGCTGGAGCAGTGTGCTGGTCCGATCCGAGCGGGGCCGCCGGGCGCTCGACAACGCCCGGGGCCGGCTCGACTTCCGGGAGCTCGACACTCCCGAGGCGCTGTTCAGGCTGGACGCCTTCGACAAGCGGATCGCCTTCGACAGCCTGCGCCGCTCGTTCGATCCCGATGCGCCGCTGTTCATCGACTACGCCCAGCACGTGGCGGACTACGAGGGCACCGACCGGGCCCCGGTGGTGCTCGACCGGTGACCCCGGTACAGGGGCGCCGGCCATGCCCGCCGGCGCTCAACGGGCCCGATGAGTGGCCCCGACATTCGACGATCACTATGGATAAGGTGGGTCTGTGAAAATCTTCGAAGTGGACGGCGGACCACGGTTGGAGCTTCCCGAGGAGCCCCTGGAGCTCAGGGCAGGCCTCCGCGAGGCACTCCTCGAGGGCCGGAAGTGGCAGGACGGGTTCAGTGACGACATCTGCATCGGCCTGTGGCTGTGGGGGCGGTGGCAGCCGGCCCTCGAGCCCTGCGGGTTCAGCCGCGAGGACTTCGTCGATGCGGTGATCGGCTACCGGCGCGAGCTGTGGCTGTGGTTGAGCGGGGACCGGCAGTGGTCCCAGTTCGTGACGGGTCTCGCCGGGAGAGTGGCCCGGCGCCTGCCGGTAGCCGCCGATTCGTGAGCACTGCAGGCTCTCCGGACCGCGCCCCGCCCGTCGGGCCCGTGCCATGCCGCGATATCGGCCGATGAGCAGGGGGGAGGACCGATGCCACGCGTCACCGTGCCGGCCGGCAAGGACCCGCTGGTCTACGTCTGGACCGAGCTGGCCCCACCGCTGACCGCGGCGGCCGGCGGTTTCAGCAGCGCCGTCTACGAGAAGTCGACACTCTCGCTGCGGGAGTTCGAGGCGGCCCGCACCACCATGGCCCGCATCAACCAGTGCGCACTGTGCCTCGACTGGCGCACGGCCCGCGACGTACCGGGCCGGTCGGCCGACCCCGGGGCGATCCCCGAGTCCTTCTACGACGAGGTCGGGACCCAGCGGAACTGGGAGCATCTGAGCGTCCGCGAGCAGTTGGCCGCCGAGTTCGCGGAGCGCTATGCCACCGATCATCTGGGGATGGACGAGTGCTTCTGGGAGCGGCTCCACCAGCGGTTCACCGATGACGAGCTGGTCGACCTGGCGCTGTGCGTGGGGTCGTGGCTGGCGCTCGGCCGGTTCAACCAGGTGTTCGACATCGACGGCGCGTGCCGGGCCGCCGCCGCCCCGCACTGAACCGAGCCGGACCGGCCGATGGAGAAGCTCATCTACCTGGTGTGGGGCGACGGCGGTGCCGGGTCGGGTGACGACCTGCGCATCCGGATGCTGGAGGACACCGCCCCCCGACTGGTGGCAGCGGGCGTCCGGGGGCTGGCCGTCAACGTCCACGACAGCGACGCCGCCCCGGCGCCATCTCCCGCCCCCGCCCCCGAGGGCGAGGAGCCCCATGTGGCCCAGGTGTCGCTGTGGCTGGACAGCTACGAGCGGCGGGGCGAGGTGGAGGCGGCCATCGCTGCGCTCGGCCACCGCTTCGCCGGCTATCTGGTCGTCGAGACCCTCTACGACGACTACGGGACCACCCCCTACGCACCGCCGAGGGACTGGGAGGACGGCACCCGGTCGCCCGGCGTCCTGACGGTGGCGCTCATCCATCGGCCCAAAGGGCTCGGGTACCGCGAGTGGATCACCCGTTGGCACGGCACCCAGTCTCCGGTCTCGGCCGAGCTGCAGCCCCGCACCCGCTATGTGCGCAACGAGGTGGTGCGGTCCCTCACCGAGGGCGCGCCGGAGGTCGACGGGATCGTCGAGGAGGGGTGGCCCTCGACCGGGCACGTGGCCGACCCGATGCTCTTCTTCAACGCCACGACGGCCGAGGGGCTGGGCGCCAACGTGGAGCGGATGATCGCCAGCGTCGACGCCTGCCTCGACCTGGCCCGGCTGCGCAGCGCGACGATGAGCGAGTACTTGCTCGTGCCGGTCGGGTGACCGGGGGGCCCGGGGCGCGTCGCCCCTGGCCCATCGCCCGGGGGCAGAGCGGCCGGCCACCGTGTGGCGGCCCGGCCGGGGCAACGCGTCCCGGCCCGGTCGGGGATCACCTACGCTCTCCGGTTGGCCCACCGCCGGCCCTTGGCCCGCGGCGACATCGGAGGAAGCACCCGTGGGACTGTCCATCGGCATCGTCGGTCTCCCCAACGTGGGGAAGTCCACCCTGTTCAACGCCCTGACCCGCAACCAGGTGCTGGCGGCCAACTATCCCTTTGCCACCATCGAGCCCAATGTGGGGGTGGTGGCGGTTCCCGACGCCCGCCTCGAGCGGCTGGCCGCCCTGTTCGAGAGCAAGGAGATCGTGCCGGCCACGGTCTCCTTCGTGGACATCGCCGGCATCGTCAAGGGAGCGTCGGAGGGTGAGGGCCTGGGCAACAAGTTCCTGGCCGCCATCCGTGAGAGCGATGCCATCTGCCAGGTGGTGCGGGTGTTCACCGACCCGGACGTGATCCATGTCGAAGGGCGGATCGCCCCCGGCGANNGACATCGAGACGATCAACACCGAGCTGATCCTGGCCGACCTCCAGACCGTGGACAACCGGCTGGTCAAGCTGGCCAAGGAGTCGCGCAAGCAGCCCGAGCTGGTGCCCGCCCTGCGCGAAGCGGAGCGGGCCCGGGCGATCCTCGACCGCGGGCGGACCATCGCCGACGCGGCCGCCTCCGGCGAGGTCGACGTCGCGCTGCTCGCCGACCTCCATCTGCTGAGCGCCAAGCCGTTCATCTACGTGTTCAACGTTGACGAGGGTGCCCTCGGCGACCAGGCGGTCCGCTCGGAGCTCGAGGCGCTGGTGGCACCGGCCGAGGCCGTGGTGGTGTGCGCTCAGATCGAGGCCGAGGTGGCCGCCCTCGACCCCGAGGATGCGGCCGAGCTCCTGGCCGGCTACGGACAGGAGGAGTCGGGGCTGGTCCAACTGGTACACGTGGGGTTCGCCACGCTGGGCCTGCAGACCTTCCTCACCGCCGGCCCGAAGGAGTCGCGAGCGTGGACGATCCACATCGGGGAGACCGCGCCGCAGGCGGCGGGCACCATCCACACCGACTTCGAACGGGGCTTCATCAAGGCGGAGATCGTCGGTTACGACGACCTGATGGAGGCCGGCTCGCTGGCCGCGGTGCGCGCCGCCGGCAAGGCCCGGGTCGAGGGCAAGGAGTACGTGATGCAGGACGGCGACGTGGTCGAGTTCCGCTTCAACGTGTAGGCGGCCGGCTCCCGTGACCGACTTCCGTCTCAGCCATGTCGGCGGTCCCACCATGCTCATCGAGTTCGGTGGATGGCGAATCCTGACGGACCCCACATTCGACTCACCCGGCCGCGGGCTCATGTCGGCACGGACCGCCGCTGAGTTGCCCGCCCACCGGCGGCGTCCGGTTCCCGACNNCAGCGCTCTGCGGGATCGTGGGCCCCGGACAATCGTGCCGGCCCACTACGAAGGATGGACGCACGTTCGTCAAGGGCGCGCCGCCGCCGAGCAGGCATTCGCGAAAGCGCCCGGCGGCATTGCGGCGAGGGCGCCGCAGCCCGAAGAGGGTGCCCGTCGGTCGGTGGGCGAGGACCTATATTGCGTGGACGCCATGCGCCTCCGCCCGCCTGACCCCGTCCCAGCCCCCGCACCACATGGTTCGCCACCGCTCGCCGCCCGTCCGGTGGGGGATGAGCGCACGGTGCCCTCTCCGAGCAAGCGGGGCAAGAGGGGTATCGCCGCAGCATTGCTCATCGGCGCGTTCGCCCTGGCCTCGTGCGGCACCAGTGCAGCGGCGAAGCACACCTCGCCGACCACCACGGCGCCCGCTCCGACCACCACCGCGGTCCCCACTCTGGCGGCGCTGACCGGGCTTCCGGTGGCCAGCGCGTCGGTTCCGGCGCGACCTGCAGTGATCGTGAAGATCGACAACGCGTCCGCTGCGTGGCCGCAGAGCGGCGTCGACCAGGCCGACGTCGTGTACGAAGAGGTGGTCGAGGGTGGGACCACGCGGTACTTGGCGGTGTTCCAGTCCCAGGATGCCAACCCGGTCGGCCCGGTTCGTTCGGTGCGCGAGACGGATGCGGACGTCGTCCGTCCGATCGGAGGACTCTTCGGCTATTCGGGAGGCATCGCGTACTTCGTCAACCTGATCGACCGCTCCGGGATCACCGATGTGGGGGCCGATGACGACGGAGGGGCGTACTACCGATCGAACGACCGAGCCGCGCCCCACAACCTGTACACGTCGACCGCCGTCCTGCGCCAGAGGACGCCGGCGGGCGCAGGGCCACCGCCGGCGCTGTTCGACTATGTGGGCACCCAAGGGTTCTCGGAGCCAGGGGAACAGACCGTCTCCCGGGTGGTGGTCCCGATGAGCGGGGTCACGGTCGCCACCTGGTCCTACGACGCGACCACCAAGCAGTGGGACCGATCCACGAACGGTGTCCCGCAGACCGCCGCGGAGGGGACGTCGCTCAAGTCCGGCCCTCCGGTGGCCTTCACCAACGTCATCGTGGAGACGGTCCCGTACACCAACACCGGATTCGTCGATCCGGCCGGCAACCCCGTCCCCGACGCCGACACCGTTGGCTCCGGAACGGCCGTTGTCCTGTCGGCCGGCGAGCTCGTCCACGCCACCTGGTCGAAGCCCACCGCATCCTCCATCACCACCTACCTGGCGTCGGACGGGTCGCCCGTCCGCCTCCTGCCGGGGACGACCTGGGTGATGCTGGCACCGACGGAAGCGGCGATCACCTCGAGTTGACAGGTTGATGCCGCGGCCGACGGCGGGTCTTCGCCGAGGCTCCCGGGCGGCCCACCCCGGACCCTGTGGGTCCGAAGGGCGTGCCGTTTGGGCAGGTCCCGCGCGGTTGACTGCCACCGCCGGGAGGTGCAAGGCTGACCGGCGGGGGCAGTCATCTGCAGCACGAAGGGGGAACTCATGTCGAAGAGCGGGAAATTCCGGATGGTCGTCGGTGTTGCGCTTGCGTCGATGCTGTTGATCGGCGTCGCACCGGCTGCCCAGGCGTCCGCCGGTACCAAGCAGCCGGCTCCCACCTACCTCGCCCTCGGCGACTCGCTGTCCTACGGCTATCACGCCGCGCAGTTCGCCAGCGAGTATCCGAACATCAACCCGGCGTCGTTCAATGCCGGCTTCGTCGACGATTTCGGCGGCGCGCTGAAGTTCGCCAGCCCGAACCTGCAGATCATCAACGACGGTTGTCCCGGTGAGACCAGCGACACGTTCATCAACGGTTCGGGTGTGCCCGGCTACTGCGCCGGCGGCCCGGCCGGCGCTCCGTTCCCCTACATCTGGCTCCACCATCCCTACGGCGCCAGCTCGCAGCTGGCCGATGCTCTGTCGATCCTGAGCACGAACACCAACGTCAAGGTGATCACGTTCGACATCGGCGCCAACGACGTGCTGCAGTTCCTCGAGCACTCGTGCGGGTTCCCGGCGACCTTCACCTGCGGGTCCGCTCAGATCGGTGCTGAGTTCACGCACGTCGTGGAGAATGTCGGCTTGATCCTCGGACAGCTGCACGCGGCGGCGCCGCACGCGAAGATCGTGGAGCTCGGGCTGTACAACCCTTATCCGGCCGTCCTCCCGGCGCCCGGCGGGGACCAGTTGGTGGCCCAGCTCAACACTGCGTTGGCCGGTGTTGCCGCAGAGGTGCCCAATGTGAGCTTCGCCAACCCCGAGCCGGTGTTCAACCCGGCGGGCTACCACGGCAAGGCGGAGACCGGTGACATTCCGACCATCTGCCTGTTCACCGCGATGTGCCCGGGCGGAACGTACAACCCGGTGAGCACGAGCGCCGACATCCATCCCACCAGGCTCGGCTACGCCGTGCTGGCAACCCTGATCGGGCTGACCTACCTGACCCATTGACCGCTTTCGACCGCCGGGCCGGCTGGTCCACCGACCGCCGGGCCGGGCCGGTCGAACGGGGGTTGGCCGCAGTTGAGCCGACTCGGCCGGTACCGGAGCATCGGAACGGGCGTACGCCTGCAGGGTGCGGGTGAGCGCACATCCCCGACGATCGCCGACGACTGCCATCATCGTCCCGGACCTTCACCACCAACCCATGAGCGTGCGACGGTGATGGCCGACGACCGACCGACGGCCGCCCCGGTCGTCCGCCTCGAGGGTGTCTCGGTGGTGCGCAACGGGACGGCGCTCCTCGACGACATCTGGTGGGAGGTGGGTGCCGGGCAACGATGGGCCCTCCTCGGGCCCAACGGCTCGGGCAAGACCACGCTGTTGCGGGTGGTCGGGTCCGACCTGTGGCCGACACGTGGGGTGGTCGAGCTGCTCGGTGAGCGCCTGGGACGGGTGGACATGCGAGAGCTCCGGCGACGGATCGCCGTGGTCAGTGCCTCGGTCGGCCGGACCCTGCGCCCGGAGCTCCCCGCATTCGATGTCGTGCTCACCGGCCGCCACGCCGTCCTCGAGACATGGTGGAACGAGTACACCGATGGCGATCGGAGCCGGGCCGCCTCCCTTCTAGCCGATGCCGGGTTCGGCGACCGCGGGTTCGCCGAGCGGCCGTTCGGGCTGCTGTCCGAGGGGGAACGCCAGCAGGTCCTCCTCGCCCGGGCCCTGATGGGCAGCCCCGAGCTGGTGCTCATGGACGAGCCAGCCGCCGGACTCGACCTCGGTGCCCGCGAGCAGCTCCTCGACCGTCTCGCCTCCCTGGCCGGCGACCCGTCGGTGCCACCGCTGGTGCTGGTGACCCACCACCTGGAGGAGATCCCGCCCGGTGTGACCCACGCCGCGCTCATGCGGGGTGGGCGCCTGGTGGCAGCGGGCCGGGTCGGAGACGTGCTCACCGGAGAGGCAGTCTCTTCCGCTTTCGGTGTGGAGGTGTCGGTGAAGAGGCGGGACGGCCGGTGGGCGGCCCGCTCCCGCCGGTCGACGTCAGACTGCTGAGCCCGGGCCGCGCGCCTTCCGGGCGGGTGCGCCCGGGGACCGGTCAGGGAATCAGGACGATCTTGCCGTGGGTGTGGCCCGAGGCCAGGGCGCGATGGGCGGCGGCCGCCTCGGCGAGCGGATAGGTGTCGGCCACCAGGACCTTGAGCTTGCCGGCCTCGGCCAGGCGCACGAGCTCCAGGCGGGCGGCGGCACGGACCTCGGTGCCCGGGTCGCCGCCCGGCACCCCGCCGAGCACCTTGATCCCGAGCTCGAAGCCTCGCTGGAAGCCGGCGATGGTGGCAATCCGATTGCGATCGGCCACCAGGGCGATCGACGTGTCGATCGCCTCGTCGGTGCCCACTGCGTCGATGGCCGCGTCGACCCCGTCGGGGGCCAGTGCCCGAATGCGCTCGATCAGCCCGTCCCCGTAGGCCACCGGCTCGGCGCCCAGCGTGCGCAGGTAGTCGTGTCGGCTCTTGCCGGCGGTGGCGATCACTCTCGCCCCCGCGTCGACCGCCAACTGCACCGCCATCAGGCCGACGCCGCCCGACGCGCCGTGGACGACCACCGTGTCGCCCGCTCCCACGCCGGTGACCGTCAACGCATGCACGGCGGTGGATCCGGTCAGCATCAGGCCGCTGGCCTGTTCGAAGGTGAGTGTCGACGGCTTGGGCACCACGCTGGAGACCGGGACCACGACCTGGGAGGCGTAGGCGCCCTCGATCGGGTAGAGGACGACCTCGTCACCGGGGTGGATGGGCCCGGCGGGGCCCTCTGCCCCGTCGCCCACCGCGGTGACCACCCCGGCGGCCTCCGAGCCCAGTGCAATCGGCAGTTGACCGGGGTCGTGGCCGAAGGCACCGCTGTAGAGCTTGCAGTCGATCGGGTTGGTGCCCACCGCCCGGACGGCCACCGACACCTGACCGGCGCCCGGCGCTGCGATCGCCCGGTCGACGACGGAGAGTGCTTCGGGGCCGCCGAACGCAGTGGCGACAACGGTGGTCGTGCTGTCGGTGCTGGTCATGGGAGGTGCAACCGGGAAGCGCTACCCGCTATTCCGGGCCGCCGGCACGACCCCTCCGCATACGCTGATCTCGTGAAGACCGATGTCTTGTTCCCGAACGTCGCCGCCCGGGAGCTCGGGAACGCCCTGGCCGCGACCTGACCGGCGCGGCGCGGCGGCATGTGGCCCGGTCCCTCATCCCGGGGCCTGGCAGCACGAACCGCCACCGGGCAGCCCCTGGAGCAGGCGTGCGAGTTGGGAGAGCTGGTCCTCCATCAGCGAGATGGCCTCGAGCTCCTGGGGCGGAGGCGTGAGGTGGGCCAAGCTGATGGATGTGGTCCGTTCCGGCCGGGGTGGCGTGTGGTCGCCGTGGGTCGGCGCGTCGACCCACGCCCGGCCCGGACCTACCCGGGCGGGGGCCACCACGGCGGGCGCGGGGGAGAAGGTGCCGAGGTAGGTGTGGCTGTGGTTGCCGGTGGTCCAGATCAGTTCGGTACCGGACGGGTCGAAGTAGAACTCGGGGACCACCTGGTCCAGGTCGGTCAGCCGGCGGACGGCGTGCGTGCCGAGGTCGAGCTCGTAGAGGTCCGTGCGGAACTTCGGGTCGAGGACGGTGAGGACGAAGAACGGTCCGAACACCTCGTTCTCCAAGGGTGGGTCGTAGCTCGCGGCCTGGGCGCCCGTGACGACCGTCTGGTACCACGTGGGCGTGCCCCGGCTCGACATCCAGATGACGTCCTTCATGTCGGGTGTGAACACCGCCTGCTCGTACCATCCGGGACTCCCGTCGGTCAGGTGCTTCACCTGCGGATGGGCGGGTGAGGCGCCGGCGCCGTAGAGCCGCATGAAGGAGAGCTCCGAGTTGAGCCAACCGATGCGCTTGTCGCCGTCCGAACTGAACGACGTGTAGAGGATGCCGCTGCCGTCCGGGGCCCACACCTGGGTCTCGTAGGCGTGGTCGCCGCCGGGGGTCACGACGGTCACATCGGCCAGGTGCGGGGTCCCGTCCCCGTCCACCACGAGGGCGGACAAGAGGATCGTCCACTGCGTCCCACCCTGCGCCAGCGGGTCGTAGGCGACGTGCGTCCAGATGAGGTGCCGACCGTCGGGCGACCAGTAGGGGTGGTAGTTGTCGTAGGGGACGGTTCCGGATTCGAACGGGGAGTCCGGACCGGTCAGCCGGGTGAGACGGCTACCGCGTCGGGTCGCATGGCGTAGAGATCGCTTCCGATCCCTCCGAGGCACGGGGCACCGAAGGTCATCTGCTGCCCGCGGAACGAGCAGAGGAGGATCCAGTCCCCTTGGGGCCGTTCCTGGGGGAACCCGTTGGACCCCGGTTGGCCGCAGGTCAGGCACGACATCTCGGTGCCGTCGAGGCGTGACACGTAGATCTGGGACACCCCGGACGGGTCGTCCTCGTTGGAGAGGACCCGCCCGTCCGCTGTCCACGACGGGTCCTGACCGAACGTGAAGTGGTTGACATTGGCGGTGAATCGCACGGTGAAGAACGGGTTGGCGGCAGCGGGCGCCGAGTTGGTAGCAGGTGACCCGGAGCATCCTGCGATCAGTCCCGCCATCGCCACGACGGCGCNNGGACGATTGAGGGAGAGCAAGGTGGCCCACAGGGGCCACGGAGGCGGAGTGTGAACCAGCGTGGGAACGACGAGATGCGCCCCGGTCGAGTTGGCCGGGTTGGAGGCGAGATGACCGGTACCAGCGATGCAGGGCCTTCGGGCGGGGCGGTCGGTGGGCCACCTCCGGTGGAGGACCGTTCACCACCGGGGGGAGGCGGCACCATGAAGGCCAGCGAGTT